>JAIROZ010000140.1 GCA_031257255.1 Spirochaetaceae bacterium
GAGCCTATGGCGTACGCAAAGATTCATCTGTACCCGCCTTCCAAGCCGGATACCGAAGTGTTGCAGGCGATAAGCGCATGGAACGGCTATTTTAGTTTTGTCCCGGACGAAGCAGGCGACTGGCGCGTTACCGCCGAAGACGGCATGGGACATAAAGGGGAGATTATAGTGGGCAGTGGACAGTGGACAGTGGACAGCGGCAGTTCGGGAAGTATGCCGAATTCAGGAACAGGCGGCAAAATTCCGCTTCCATTGAGCGCCGTTTTGGGACTTAGTTTACTTGCCAATATATTTACCACATTGTACTTCATTTCCCAAAGGAGAAAACAAAAATGACAATCAAAAACCTACCCACTGCTCACTACCCACTACCCACTGCTCACTACCCACTACCCACTACTCACTACCCACTGTTTAGGAGGCTGCCATGCACATTAGCGAAGGCGTACTTTCGTTGCCGGTAATTGCCGGAGGGTGGGCGTTGGGGGCGGCGGGTGTTGCCGTTGGCTTAAAGAAAACGCCTGCGGAAGAGGTGCCTAAAACTGCCCTTGTAAGCGCGGCGCTTTTTCTGGCAAGCCTTGTCCATGTGCCGGTAGGACCTTCCAGTATTCATCTTACGCTGCTGGGACTTGCCGGTTACCTGCTCGGCTGGTCTGCCGTTCCCGCCCTCTTTGCCGCGCTATTATTGCAGGGACTGCTCTTCCAATTCGGCGGACTCCTGTCGCTCGGCGCAAACACAACGATAATGGGCGCCGCTGCGCTGGCAGGCTACGCGATGCGGCTGCTAACAGTGAGTAGTGGGCAGTGCGTAGTGGGTAGTACCCGTTCTAGTCGAAATACAAATTCTAACGCAGATGACATCGTTAGTACTGATATACCGGACACAAAACCGGAAACCGGAAACCAGAAACCGGCAACCCCAAAAAAACTGTTCACTACCCACTACCCACTGTTCACTTTCCTTGCCGGCTTTCTCGCCGTCATTGCCGGGTCGAGCCTTGTTGTGCTTGCCCTTGTGCTGAGCGCGGGGAATCTGCGGACAACGGCGGCGCTCATCTTTGCGGCAAATGTGCCGCTTGCGCTTGTGGAGGGGGCGCTTACGCTTTTCATCATGCTGTTTCTTTTAAAAGTAAAACCGGATGTACTTAAACGCGCTTGAAATCCGCCGCGACCTGCTGCGCCGCTTCGACCCCCGCGCCCGTCTCTGCGCGGCGCTTGCGCTCATTGCCGCCGCCGTTCATGTATCAAATTTGGTGATACTTGCCGGGATAGCCGCCGTGTGCCTGCTCCTCTTATGCCGCGATTTTATATGTATCATAAAACGTATCATTCCGCTGGAAGTATTTTGTGTTTTGTTTCTAATACAATCATTTTTCGGATTATTAGAACCGCACGCAGCATTTGTATACATATTTCGTATACACTGCGCGGCGCTCATATATATGCTCGGCATAGTGCCAATGGGACTGGGAACGCTTGCCCAAACCCTCGCCGCCCTGCGCGTCAACAGCAAACTGATAAGTATTTTGTATCTAACGCACAGATACATATATCTTTTGCGCGACACAGTTTTCTGTTCGGTTCAAGCGATGCGCCTGCGCCAAAACCCGCAGGCAAAAGGCATTCTCTTTACATGGAAAGCGTATGCCGCCGTGTTTGCCGCCGCCCTTGCCGCCGCGCTCAAGTCTTCGGAAGATGTAAGCGCGGCGCTCAGGCAGCGCGGCTTTGACGGCGCTGTCCCGCAAACCCGCATTTACCACTGGCGCGTTTGTGATACAATTCTTGTTACATTAACTTTTTTATGTGTGATTATTTATGGAACATATACGGCTTACAAACATTTCATTTTCGTATGAAAACCACGCGCCGCCCGTTTTGGCGGACATCAGTTTTTCGGTAGAACAAGGCAGAACACTCTGCGTTGCCGGCGCAAACGGCTGCGGCAAATCAACACTCCTGCAAATCATCGCGGGCGCGCTGAAACCCATAAGCGGCAATGTAACAATTTTCGATATACATGGGGGGGAAGTCTCCCCCCTCGCTCCAGCCCGCCGCCGGCGGTCTTCCGCTACCCCCCTCAACGGGGGCGCTGCCCCCGTAACGCCCCCGCTTGCGCGCCAAACCGGAATTGTCTTTCAGAATGTTGACCATCAACTTTTTATGCCCACAGTCTGGGAAGATGTCGCGTTTGGCATCCTGAAAAAAGGCATCGCGCCGGAGGCGGCGCGGGAAGCGGCGCTCGCCGCCCTTGCTATGGTAGACGCGGAGCATCTTGCCGAAAAGCCTCCTCACAAACTTTCCGGCGGCGAAAAACAGCGGGCGGCGCTTGCCGGCATCCTCATAACAGAGCCGGAAATACTTGTGCTGGATGAACCTACCTCGTCTCTCGACCCCCGCGCCCGCAAAAACCTGATTGCGCTGCTCCGTTCCCTCCCCCGCACCAAAATCATCGCAACCCACGACCTCGACCTCATGCTCGACCTTGCGGACGGCGTTCTTTTTCTGAACAATGGCAAAATTGCCGCCCCGCTGGAAAGGCTTCCGCCGGAAGCACTGCCGCCGGAAGCACTGCCGCCGGAAGGACTGCCGCGCCCGCCCTCAGCGCTTCTTACCGATGAGCCTTTTTTACAAAGCATAGGGCTTGAATTGCCGCTATCGCTGGCGCGGGGCATAAAAACATAAGCAAACAACCCTTGCCCTGCTCCGCAAAATACGGCATACTGATAAGCGTTGCAGGGGATATTCTGCAGGCAATTTACGGGAGGGATATATGATTCAAAAGGCAACGCCTTTTTCTTACGGGCGCAAGCCCTCCGATTACGAGGAAGGAATGCGTCATTTTTCTAAAAAGCGCTGGGATGCGGCGCTTCAATCTTTTCAAGCGGTGGATGCTTCAAATTGTACCGAAACCGAAAAGGCGGAAATTGCCTACTATCTTGGGCTATGCTATACCAAACTTGAACGCTACAATGACGCGCTGCTCTACCTCGAACAGGTTGTTACCGGCAATGTAAGCACCTTGCGTGTTTGCCAGTGCCGGCTTACGCTTGCTTATATTTACGCGATAACGCGCCGCGCAAAAATGGCGGAATTTGAACTAGACAGACTGGTAAAAAGCGGCGTTAAGTCGGTGCAGATTTATACGATGCTTGGATTTTCGGCATGGGCGCAAAAGGAATTTGACCGCGCCGTTGAATTTTACGAACAGGCTTTGGAAATTGACCAAACAAACACAACGGCGCTTAACGGTTTGGGTTACATACTTGTTGACCAAGGCAAGGATACCAAACGCGGACTTGAACTCTGCAAGAAGGCGGTAGACCGCCGTCCGCAGAATCCCGCATACCTTGATTCGCTCGGTTGGGCGTACTTCAAAAACGGCGATACAGGAGAGGCGCGTAATTTTCTGCGCCGCGCCCTCGACATAGCGCCCCGTCAAAAAGAAATCAGTTCGCACATGAAAACGGTGCTGGGAAATGACGGCTAATAAAAAACTACCGCGCATTATTTTTGCCATTGCCCTCGCTTCGGCGGGCGCTGCCATACTTGCGCAAGATGCGGCATCGGGCGGAGCCGCGCTTGGCGGAGCGGACATGGACTCGCTCCATGCAGAGGAAAATTTCCGTGTAGGGCTTGACGCTTACAACCGCCGGCAATACCAATCCGCAATCCTTTCATTTGAAAAGGCGCTTTCCTACCGCCCCGGCGAAGGCATCATTCTCGACTATATGGGCAAAGCGTACTACCGCAGCGGCTTGGAAGAGATAGCCCTGCGCCTATGGCAGGATGCTGCGTTAGCATTCGGCATGGATGCCCCGGAAACCCTGCTCATCAATAACCGAATCGAAGTTGTACGCAACCGGCGCGGGCTTTTTCCGGCAATGAACGAAAATATCCGCTATATCGAAGTGGGGCATTTCCCCGGTACGGCGGGCGGAAATTCATACTTTAGTCAGCCTAGCGCCGTCCTTTCCGCCGGAGACGGCACCTCCTGGGTGGCAGCATACGGCTCCAACGAACTTATCCGTATTGATGTAAACGGCGTAATACGCGAAAGACGGCGCGGACGGGCGCTTGAGGGATTTGACCGCCCCTATGACATAGTACGCGGCGTAGACGGGAATATCTATGTATCAGAATTTCGCGGCGGGCGCATCAGCGTACTTTCGGAAGACGGAACCTGGCTTTCGTACATAGGCTCAAAAGGGCTTAATGACGGCAATCTGCTGGGACCGGCAAATATGGCGATAGACGATGAGGGGTACATCTATGTAGTTGACTACGGAAACCGCCGTATCTGCAAATTCAACCCGGACGGCGGAGAGTTCATCACGAGTTTTGGCAGGAAGAGTGATTACTTTAAGGGATTTGTCTCTCCAACGGGTATCGCAGTTCTAGACGGAATAGTCTATGTGGCGGACGGGATAGCCGCCGTTATTTCTATGTTTGACCGCAACGGACTCTATCTGGGCGACCTTTTGGACGAAGGCTTGAATGCGCCGGAAAGTATGAGGGCGGGCGCGGGCGGCAAACTCCTCGTGGCAGACTCAAAACGGATAGTTGCGGTAGACCCGCAAACGGCGATAGTCAGCGAACTTACCCCTGCGGGCAATTCCCGTGTAAACATTTTGGGGGCAGGCGCAAATGCCAATGGCAGCATACTTGCCGCCGATTTTGACGGCAACGAAGTAACCGTTTTGCAGGCTATGGACACTGTAGCGGGCGGGCTTTTTGTGCAGATAGAGCGCATTGTAAGCGACAATTTTCCGCTTGTTACGGTGGAACTCTCTGTGCAGGACAGACTTCGCAATCCGATAACAGGACTAGACCAGCACAATTTTCTTATTACCGAAAACGGCAGCCCCGCCGCCGAACAGACATTTTTAGGCTACGGCGCGGGCATACAGAACGGGCAGGGCTCCGATGTTGTTGTTGTATTTGAACGCTCGCCGGAGACACGCGCTCTCACTAGCGAAATGCAAACGGC
This sequence comes from Spirochaetaceae bacterium, assembly GCA_031257255.1. Classification (GTDB taxonomy): domain Bacteria; phylum Spirochaetota; class Spirochaetia; order Treponematales; family Breznakiellaceae; genus JAIROZ01. Next base: position 4,988 of record JAIROZ010000140.1, read on the forward strand.
AATACAGGACATTGCGGCGGCGCTCGAAGGGAATGGACGCATCGTTTCGATAATTTCCGCCGGAAGAATGCCTGTAGACGAGCGCTTCAATGTGGAAAATCCCGCGTCTATGGAAAAAGCCGCAGGCAACTCCGGCGCTGTAAATGCCGGTACTTATTCGGCGGGGTGGCGTTTTGATATGGCGCTGCGCCTTGCCGCCGGCAAATTGCTGCCGCTTTCCAAAAAACGGGCGGTAGTGTTTGTTACTTCCGGCGGTATTGGCGATGCTGCCTTTGAAGATTCCGACCTTTCCCAGCAGGCGGCATATCTTGCAAATAATGGTATCCCGCTTTATGCGGTGCTGATAGGCGAAGGCGAAATTTCCGGGGAATTGCGTTATTTGTGCGAGGAAACCGGCGGACAAATGATAAGGCTGTACAGCAAACAAGGTATAGGCGGCGCTATCCGGTCAATAGCAGAAAAGCCGCCCGCCTCATATATCTTTACATACCGCTCATCTTTGCAAACAAATTTTGGACGCGCCTTTTTGCCTGTAGAGGCGGAAGTCTACCTGCTGGAAAATTCCGGGCGCGATGCCGCCGGCTATTTCCCTCCGCTGGAATAGGGCTACCCCCCTAGCGAAAAAAAAATAGGTTTAATAGCATAAACTCTCGATGAAAACAATTTTTTGGAATTTCCGGATTGCCGATGCCCACACTGACGAATTCGGAACAGTAATAGCGGATAAGGGTGTTATTATTGATGTTTTGTTAAAAAATAAAAAATCAAGCCCTAACTTAAAACAATATCTTGAAGAAGCGCATGTGCTTCTTGATGGACAGGATCATTATGTACTTATGCCCGGTTTTATTGATATGCACGCGCATTTTCGTTCTCCGGGTTATGAATATCAGGAATGCCTCGAGTCGGGGTCTTTAGCGGCTGCCGCAGGCGGTTTTACAACCGTTGTCTGTATGGCGAATACAAACCCGCCCATAGACAACCTTGTGCAGGCGGCAGAAATACGCAGACGGGCAAACATTATCGGGCTTATAGACTTGTACCCCGCCGTCTCTCTCACAAAAAAAATGGAAGGCAAAGCGCTTTCGGAAATAAATCTTCTAAAGGAGGCGCGGCGCGAAAAAAACATCAATGTTCCCTACACTCCCCTGATTTTTTCCGAAGACGGAAACGATGTTGAATCGTCCTCTGTCTTTTCGCGGGCTTTTGCCGCCGCTGCCGAATTGAACATACCGGTTTCGTGCCATTGCGACATTGGCGGCGAGGATGCGGCAACAGAACGCGCTCTTGATATTGGAATTGAGGCAGGCGCTCATGTGCATATAGCTCATCTTTCGACCAAAAATGCCCTAGATGCCGTCAGAAAAGCAAAAAACAAGGTAAAGGGACGCTCGGATTTTGCCGCCCCTTCATGGGTGAGTTGCGAGGCTACTCCGCACCACATAGCGCTTACAGAAAAATATACCCGCAAAACAGGCGCGGCTGCCGCCGTAGCGCCGCCTTTGCGCAGCAATGCCGACCGCCGCGCCATTATCGAAGGCTTAATGGACGGCGCAATAGATGTTATTGCTACAGACCATGCGCCGCGCACTTTGGAAGAAAAAGCGCGTGGAATGCCCGGATTTTCTGGGCTGGAAACGGCATTTTCCATTTGCTATCAAACGCTCGTTATCGAAAACAAGATGCCGCTTTCGCGCCTTTCCGCGCTGTTAAGTTACAACCCGGCGGTCATACTTGGACTTGCCGACAGAGGGGTTGTGAGGAAAGGACTAAAAGCCGACCTTGTAATAGTTGAGCCAAACGAAAAATGGACATTTAACGCTGATTGCGGCAAGTCCCGCGGGCTTAACAACCCGTTTTCGGGACGCGAACTAACGGGCAGACTTCTTTTTACAATGCGCTCTGAGGGCGATGTTCTCGCGCCGCTAGGAAAGTTGTAGAATGAGACAAAGCAGTTGTAGTTTTTCAGGCTATGCCTGTTATTTTTTGGAGGAATTTTATGGCAGATTTAGACGGAAACACAAAAATTGAAAAGAATTATTATGTCGACAAGCCTTTCGCGGTAAACGGCAATTTTCATGTAAAAGGCGCGGCAAACCTTGATTGGGGGGTAAAAAAACACCTTTCCAATATTTTTGACCCACGCACCGGTAACACAGTTATGTTCGCGTTTGACCATGGGTACTTTATGGGCTCGGTTTCCGGGCTGGAACGGCTCGACCTTCTTATGCCGAAACTCATCCCTCATGTGGATGTGCTTATGGCAACACGAGGGGCGCTTCGCACCTCAGTAAAACCGAATTTCCGCAAGGGTATTGCACTGCGGGTCTCTTCCGGTTCGTCAATGCTGAATGATGATTTGAGCCATGAGGTAATCGCGGTCGATATTGAGGACGCGATACGGATGAACGCGGACGCGCTTGCCGTGCAGGTATTTATCGGCGCGGACGGGCAACTGTCGAGCATTGACAACCTTTCGCGGGTAATAAATGCGGCAAACCGCTACAGTATTCCGGCGCTAGGCGTGGTTGCTGTGGGTAAGAATATGGAACGCACAAGCCAGTACTTCAAACTGGCAACCCGCATTGTAGCGGAAATGGGGGCATCTATTGTTAAAACCTACTATTGCGATAATTTTGACGAGGTTGCCGCCGCCTGCCCTGTGCCGATAGTGGTTGCCGGCGGCAAGAAATTGCCGGAAAAAGAAGCGCTAACGATGGCGTATCAGGCAATACAAGGCGGCGCACGCGGAGTCGACATGGGACGCAACATTTTTCAGAGCGCTTATGCAACCGCTATGGCGGACGCCGTAAGCCGCATAGTACATCGCAAATACACGGATGCTCACGCATGGGAATTCTTTTGCGATGTAACAAAAACCACCGGATAGCAGTAAGTAGACAGCGGACAGATTTTTACCGGTTACCAGTTGCTGACGCCGCCCGCATCGCGTTAAGGACGGCGATAAGCGCTACGCCGACATCGCCGAAGACAGCCATCCAGATGGTTGCTATGCCGAGCGCGCCGCAGACAAGTATTGCCGCTTTTACGCCGAGCGCAAACACAATGTTTTCGGTAACAATGCGGCGCGTCTTGCGGCAGATACCTATCGCTCTGGCTATGCGCGAAGGCTCATCCGTCATAAGCACAACATCAGCCGCCTCTATCGCGGCATCGCTGCCCAGCGCTCCCATTGCTATGCCGACATCGGCACGGGCAAGAGACGGCGCGTCATTTATGCCGTCTCCGGCAAAGACAAGCGCCCCGCCGGCGGTTTTTTGCGCGTCAAGTTTTTCCAACTCGGTTATTTTATCCTCCGGCAGCAGTTCCGCGTGAACCTCGTCAATGCCGGCATCCCGCGCAATCCCCGCCGCCGTTGCCGCCGTGTCGCCTGTGAGCATCGCTATCTTACGCACTCCCAGCGCCTTGAGCGCCGGGCAGAGTTCACGGGCATCGGGCTTTAGTTCGTCCGCTATCACAAAATGACCGGCAAAAACGCCGTCAATCGCCGTGTAAACGGCGCTCGTCCCAGGACGGACGGGGGGTAAGTCTTCCAGTGCAAGCATCCGTTTGTTACCCGCAATGACGCGCTTTCCACGCACAATGGCGCTGACGCCATGACCTGCCGCCTCGTGTACATCTTCGGCTAGGGACTTATCGACAAGCGCCCCCGCCCGTTTACAAATAGATAGCGCCGCCGGATGGGTGCTAAATGCCTCAGCATTGGCGGTGTAGAACAACAGGTCTTCCTCAGAAAAACCCTCCGCCGGAACAATGTCCGTTACCGAAAAAATGCCTTTGGTAAGGGTGCCGGTTTTGTCAAAGACCACAGTATCCGTTTTGGCAAGCGCTTCCATATAACTGCCGCCTTTTATCAGTATGCCGTTGCGGGATGCGCAGCCAAGTCCGGCAAAAAAACTGAGGGGCACAGAGATGACAAGGGCGCAGGGGCAGGACACTACAAGGAATACGAGGGCGCGGTAAAGCCATTCGCTAAAAACAACGCCGAAAGGCATCGCAATGCCGGCTGTAAGGGCGCGTCCGATAGGAAGAACGCTCAAAACAATAGGCGGCAGCAGCGCGAGGGCAAGCGCGGCAAAGACGACGGCGGGCGTATAGTAGCGGGCAAATTTGGTGATGAAATTTTCAACCCGCGCCTTTTTCTCCTGCGCGGTTTCGACTAGGCGCAAAATACGCGAGACGGCGCTTTCGCTTTCGGGTTTTGTTACGCGGATGGTAAGGAGCGCCGTCTGATTTATCGCGCCGGAGAGCACTTCCGTACCGGGTGCCGCTTCCACCGGCATACTCTCGCCTGTAAGCGCCGACATATCGAGGAGTGAGACGCCCTCTGTGATAATGCCGTCAAGCGGGACACGCTCGCCGCACCGGACAACGATGTAATCTCCTACGGCGACTTCGCGGGGCGGCACACTGACAATCTGCCCGTTTTTTTGCAGGTTGGCAAAGGCGGGGCGCAAGCCGATAAGGGCGCGTATTGAGCGCCGCGAGCGCCGCAGAGCCGCCTCCTGAAAAAATTCGCCTATCTGGTAAAAAAGCATGACGGCAACCGCCTCCGGGTATTCGCCAATGGCAAACGCGCCTATTGTGGCGATACTCATCAAAAAGTTTTCGTCAAACACCTGCCCTTTTAGAATGTTGCGGCAGGAGCGAAGGAGTACATCGCCGCCTATGCAGAGCCATGCGGCAAGAAAAAATGGCAGCACGAGCATTTGCCCGCTGAGTACTGCCGCAAACGCCGGAAGCGCAGCCATTGGAAGCCGCCCATCCCGCAGAATAAGACCGAGCGCGAAAAGGGCGATACCTGCCGCCATACGCGCTATAAATGAACGCGGAATTCCAGTCCCGCTTTCGGATGCCTCAGGACGAATCTCCGCCTCATCCTGAATGAGTGTTACATGCTCGCCGCAATGCCCGCACGAGCAGCATGATGTTTCTTGGGTTTTCATTATTTACCTCCGTTCCTTGGTATGTTCCAAGCCTAGTTTTAGAATATCGCGCACATGGTCATCGTCCAGCGAATAGTAGACGACTTTCCCATCGCGGCGGTATTTGACAAGTTTGCTCTGCCGTAAAAGGCGCAACTGGTGCGAAATAGCGCTTTCCGTCATGCCGAGCAGGGCGGCAATGTCGCACACGCACATTTCGCCAAGTTCGTTAAGATGAGGGGTCGCATTCACCAATGCGCTGATGATTTTGACCCGTGTGGAGTCCGCAAACATTTTGTAAAGGTCTGCCAAATCGAGCAGAACCTCCTCGTCCGGCATCTTCTCCGCAACACTACGAACCACATCCTCGTGGATAACGGTAACCTCGCAGAATTCCAAACCGCCATTTTCAATATCAATCATAATTCTCCGTATGTTCAGTTGAACATATACTCAAGTATAAGGATAGCAAAAATTTTGGTCAAGCGGGCGTGAATCTATCTTGCTGTATTCCATCTCGCGGCTGCCCACTGCCTATTACCCGGCATCCACTGTATAATGAATGTATGAAAAACGCATTTTATGCTGTCGCGTTTGATATTGACGGAACGCTATACCCGAACTATCGCTTTTATGCGCAACTGATTCCGTTTTTACTCCGGCGTTGGCGGCTTCTTTTGGCGTTTGCGCGTGCGCGGAAGGTTTTAAGAAGGTTAAATAAAGAAGCGCAGGACTTCTATAACATGCAGGCTGAGTTAATGGCGCTGTATTTAAGCATAAACGCAAAGCCCGGCACTGCCGGATTTTTAAAAAAAGTCGAAAAGGTACAAAGTTTAACCGAAAAAGAAATTTATACCCGCTGGGAAGGACTCTTCAAAAAGGTAAAACTTTTTCCTGATGTTGTAGAAACAGTAAAGGCATTTAGGAACGCAGGTCTAAAAACCGCCGTGCTTTCGGACTTTCCGCTGAGGGGTAAACTGAAAAACCTCGGTATAGATGGACTTTGGGATGTTGAACTCTGCTCCGAAGAATTGGGCGCGCTAAAACCGGCAAAGGTATCATTTATGGAATTGCAAAAAAGGCTCGACATTCCGGCGGAACATATACTTTTTGTGGGGAACAGCGTCCGCTGCGACATTGCCGGAGCAAAAAGTTATGGGATGAAGGCGGCGCTCATTCATGGCGGCATCTTCCCTCCGCCGAAAGCCGACCCTCCGCCGGACCTCATTTTTAGCGCCTATCGTCAACTGCATAACTTTGTGCTACAATAAATCGTGATTTTCTCGCTGGGCAATGTTATCACTTTAATAATAGTAGTCCTCTTGTTTGTACTTACACGCTGGCTCGATGGGAAAAACCGCAGCCTTAGTCATGCCCGCAATTATGGAAAAAAATTAAAAGATGAACTCAAAGAAGAAATTAACGTGTTTGTCAACGAAAAAACACGCGAAATAAAAGATTACGGTGTCGAACTCAATGTAAATGTAGACGCGGCAAAGGTACTCAAAACAAATATCGACTCGGCGCTTGCGCTGTTGAACGGCAGACAGGAAATAATTGAAGAGTTAAACAAACGCATAGGCGAATACGGCGCGTCTCTTAAAGAACTTTCCGCGCAGACTGCCCGCGTGGACGAAAATCTTACACGGATAGAAAACGAGGCATACTACATTGACGATGTAAGCCAAAAAATAGATGCTTCAAAAATAAGCCTGCAAAATATTGAAACCGAATCGGCGCGTCTGCGCGAGCGTATAGAAGGCGCTGTAAGTATTTTTGAAAAATCGCAGAAGGAACAGCAGGAAAAGGCAGAAAAAGAAATGGAAGCCGTTTATGCCGTTCTGCGGAAAGCGGCAGAAAAGGCTGGCGAGCGGGCAAGTGTTATAGAAACCGATATATATCAAAAAATTATAAACGAAGCGCAGGAACGAAGCGCAGACATAAAAATTGAGATACATCAAAAAATTGACGCACTTTTTTCTGAATCTAAAGATAAAATTTCTGATATATCAAAATTTGTTAATGACGAAACCGAAAAATTACACGCCTGCAAAGATGATTTTGAGAATACGGCGCTGGGACTGCGCAAAACAGACGATAATACAAAAAAAGAAGTGCTGGCACTGGAACAGGTAATTTCCAGCCATAAAACAATGGTAATGGAAAAATTGAACGGCATTACCGAAAACCTGGAAAACATTGCGGCAGACGCAAAACGCAAGGCGCTTGAACAGGCGGATGCTCATTTGGCTGAATTTGAAAAGGCTCAGGATGAGCGTTACCAAAATCTTGCCGCGCTTGCCGATGATGTGGAAAACCTTCAGAGGGAATTGACAAAAAAACTGAACGATGCGTCTTTGGACTGGGCTGCTCAAATAAATGTAACACAGGAACGCATCACGGAAATTTCCTCAGGACTGGAACAAATTAAAGCGGAGGCGGCGCGTAACACGGACGAAAAAATGCGTATTTTTGAAAATGAATTTGGCGCTGATTTGGAAAAACGCAAAGAAAAAATTGACGCTCAATTTGATATATGGCTGCGCGGCGTTTCTTCAGACTTGGAAAGCCTAAAAAATGAATCGGAGGACGCATTCCGCGCAGCATCTCAAACATCCGCCGATAACTGGCGCGGCAGTATTAACAGTATTGAAAAACGCATTACAGACGAACTTTCGCGCCTAAAAGAAGAAACGGCGGCATTTGAAAACAGCGTCCGCGATGAACAGCGCATTGCCGAATCATCCGTAGAAGCATTAAAAGAAAGCATTAAAGCCGGCATGGAAGAAGCCCGCGAAAGCGCCGGTTTTGAATTAAAAACGGCAATAGCAAAACAGAATTCCGAAAGCGCCGCAAAACTCAAGGACTACAAAGACGGCATAGACGAAAGTCTCAAAGCAATTTCTACCCAGATTGATAACAAAACATCAGACCTTGCACTCCGCATAGAAAAAGCGCGGGAAGACGGTGAAAGAGCCGATGCCGAAGCCGCCCGCCGCATCGAGGCGGCGCGGGAGGCAGTCGAAAAAGCAGATACCGAATTTGCGCGGCATATAGAGGCGGCACAGGAAGCGGCAGGAAAAGCGAATGAGGCGGCGGCACAGCAAATTGCCGGACTCCGGCAGGAGTACGAAGGCAAAATAAATGATTTTAATTCCGGCATAGAAAACAAGTTAGATATATTTGACGCCGGTATACAGGAACGCCTTAGCGCGGCAAATGTCAAGTGCGGCGAGCAAATAGCAGCCATTAGAAAAATGATTGACGCGCTCTCAGATAAAAATGAAGAAATAAAAACAAAAGGCGACCGTGAACTTACGCGGCTTTTATCAAATATTGATGATGTAAAAAACGAAGTAAAAAAAGAAAGCGCCGAAATTATATCAAATACAGAAACACACGCAAAGGAATTATTCGACCAGATAAATGCCGCCGCCGCCCAAATAAAAGACTTTTACCAGATTACTGAATTTATTGATAAATCGGTTAAATTAAAAGATGAACTAAAAAAGAAAACCGGCGAACTACAGATAGAAGTTGAAAGAATTGAACAGCGCCGTGCCGAAATTGACAGGGTTGAAGCGCAGTTTGCCAAGGTTAAACGACTGGAAGATGATGTAAATGCCAAAATGCAGCATTTCTTAACGGAAGAAAGCCGCATCAATCTTATGGAGAAAAACTTTGAGCGCCTGCTTACCGTCTCTCATTCTGTAGAAGAAAAATTGACAGAAGTTACCGGCTCTGATGATATGTTGCAGAAATTATCAATACGCATACGTCAACTTTCGGATTCTATGCGTGATGCCGAAGAAAAATATGACAGGCTCGAAAATAAAAAATTCACGCTGGACGCGACTTTAGACCGTATCGATACAAATTACAAATCGCTGGAAGAAACCGAAAAACGCGCCGAACAATTTCGCGTGGAAACCGAAAAGCGGACTGAGCAATTTCGTGCGGAAATGTCGCTCTTTAATTCCCAACTGGAAGAAGTCAAAACAGAAATGGATAGCATTAACAGCGAGAGCAAAAAAGCCAACGAAATTATCGGCAAGGTTTCTGTGCTGGACGCGGAACTGTCGCATATCGAAAAACGAATAGAAGAAATGCAGCGCGCACGCCAATGGCTTGCCGGCATAGAAACCCGTCTTGATACGCGCTACAGGGAATTGAAGGGTCAGGTAAAAATGCTGGGAGATGGAATTGATGCCAGGCGGGGCAGCATATCGCCGTCCTCGCCGGAGGCACAGACGGAAGTCCGCGCCTTAAAGCGCCGCGGCTTTACCAATGTAGAGATAGCCCAAACGATGAAAATGTCGATAGGCGAAGTTGCTTTGATACTGGAAGTGCCGGAACGGGATTAACTAACTGCCCCGCTTGTCCTGTACAGCCCGCTAAAGTTATACTAACACAAGGAAGGAGACCAATATGGTAGTAGTAAAAAATGAACTTGTTCAACGGAGCCCTGTCAGGGTGCTGGAAAAGGCGATGCAGGGCGGACTTGGAGCCGGAGAAATGGGCGTTATATCGGGACCATCGGGGCTCGGTAAGACTTCGGTTTTGGTTCAGATTGCTCTCGATAAATTATTACAGGACAAAAAAGTCATTCACATATCGTTTACACAGAATGCGGATTTTGTTATAGACTGGTACTCCGGTATTTTTGCCGAACTTGTAGGCAAACGGAGTATCGAAAACATTAACGCCATAAAAGAGCAAATCAGCCGCAACCGTATCCTGATGAATTTTAGCCAGACTGGCGTTGATTCCGATGTGATACGCAAAAGCCTTCATTCTATGATAGATGAGGGCGGCTATAAGGCTGAGGCGCTCATCATAGACGGGTTTGATTTTTCTTTAGCATCCTACGAACGAATCAAAACATTTAAGGACTTTGCGGCGGAACACGAACTAACGGTTTGGTACAGTTGCACCGTTACGGGCGAACCGCCCTACAATGACAAACGTGTGCCGACCGTACTTAAAGATGTGGAGAGCGTCTTTGATTGCATTGTCGATATCTCCGCCAAGCAAAACCACCTTGAACTGACTATAGTCAAGGAACGCGGCGCTTACCACCCGCCGGCACCGCCGGTAGAACTTGACCCGCGCACCCTGCTCCTGCTGAATAATTAGCGGGAACAGAGCGCCGTCCATACATACTCCTCTACCTCCTCTGGAGGTTTAGAGGCATCCACTATGTAAACGGCGCTGCCCTGTGCGCGGCAAAAATCGAGTTTGCTTCTGTAAGCGGCGCGGACTTTCTGCTGAAAGTCCGCGCCCTCGTATATTTCCGTCAGTTCCCGTCCTGCTATCCGTTTTTGAGCGGTTTCTATTTCGACATCAAAGAAAAATAGTTTTTCCGGCGCAGGGAAAGACGAATTCAATCTTGAGGGCAATTCGTCTCCACACTCAATTCCCTGATATACTAATGATGAAAGTACATAGCGGTCGCAGATTACCGGTGCCTGACCGCATAGTTCAACGATGCCGCCTTTTCCGTACAGATGTTCGGCGCGGTCGGCGGCAAAGAGGTATGCAAGCGTTTGCGGAGAAAACCGGCTCTTCCCCGCAAGCGCGGAACGAAGCAGAATGCCTGTTTCCGTTTCTGTTGGCTCCGCTGTAAAAATTGCTTTGACGCCCGCCTGCTCATAGCGCTTGATAAGGCGCGAGATGGCGGTACTTGTACCGCTCCCATCGCAGCCTTCAAATACAATAAAGTTGGAAAGGACGCTCATTTTACTTCCGTATAAAAAACATTATGTCCGAATAGACCGAGAGTATCATCAAGCCGCCAATTATAATAATGCCGGCTGTCTGGAACGCGACAAAAACACGCGGGTGCAGAGGGCGGTGCATAAATGCTTCGATAAGGAAGAGAACGAACATTCCGCCGTCCAGTATGGGCAGCGGGAGCAGGTTCATTAGGGCGAGGGCTATAGAAATGAACGCGATGAATTCAAAAAATGAACGGACGGCAATGCTGGGACTTCGCGCAAAGCCGGCGGCGGCTATGTCGCCAACCATATAACTAATGCGCACCGGACCGGAGACGGCTTTGGTTACATTTACGCCGCGGAATAGCATCGTTAGCCCCCGCGCCGAAGCGGCAAACATAGAAACCGCTCGTCCTGACCCTCCGGCTATAGCCGCAAAAAAGCCCGCCGGCGGCGTCTTGTGCGTGATGGACGCCCAAGTAATGCCGACCTTTACGCCGTCCGGGTTTTCCGATGGTAAAATCGAGAGTACCGCTTCACGGCGCTCGCCGCCGCGTTCATAAACTATGGGGATAGTGTCGGGTATATCTACGCCTTCGGGATATATTTTTGAAAGCGCCGCTGTGTACGGGAAGGGCTGTCCATCCAATTCAACAATGCGGTCGCCGGGCAGGAGCCCAGCCCGCTCCGCCGCTCCGCCTTCTTCTACCGATTCAATTACTGGGTCGTTCCAAAAATATACACCTATTCTGCCGGCACCTGTGTCTTTTTCCAGTTCCGGCTCAATGACAAAATCAAGCGTTTCGCCTGCGGTTTCGCCGCCGCGCAGGACTGTAAAGCGCATTGGTTTTTTTGCGGACAGGGCAACTATTTCCTGTATGTCGTGGTAAGTTTCGGTTTTTTTGCCGTTTATAGATGTTATTACATCTCCAGATTGAAGTCCGGCGCGGTCGGCGGGTCGGCTTTTGCCGTTAATGTCCCGTTCCAGTACAATGCGGCTTGGCAAAGTGCGGTATTCGCTGCCCGCAGACACCATGACACTAAAGACAAGCGCCGCGAATAGTATATTAAAAATAGGTCCGGCGGCAACCGCCGCCATACGGCGCGGTGGGCTTTCGCCGTAAAATGTACCGCGCTCTTGCCTAATGCCTTGTTTGCCGTCTTCCCATGCCTTTTGAAATTCCCCTTCACCCGCCATTTTGCAATATCCGCCCACAGGAAAGAAGCCGAGTCTGTAATCAACGCCTTTTATTGTTTTGTGCAGGGCGGGCGGTCCCCATCCGAGCGAAAACGCCGTTACTTTTATTCCAACAATCCTCGCAATAAGAAAATGTCCTAGTTCGTGTACAAAAACAACAATTCCGAGCCCTACAAGTCCCAGAAGCAATTTTATAATGAGCATAAATCATAGTAACGCATTGGGCAAAAAGTGTCAGCGCGGTATCTTGTCTATTCTCCTCTTACTGTGTAGAGTAAGTTCTATGGTATCAGACGAAGTAAAAAAGAAAGAACAGGCAGTAGTAACGCTTGCCCCCACAACCGATTTGAACGGATTTCTGCGGTTCAAAGATTCGCTTTGTATACGCGGCAAATTCAACGGTGTTATAGAAGCCGAAGGAAAACTGATTGTCGATAAAGGGGCGGATGTTACAGCCGAGCATATTTCGGTTGAGTCTATTTCGGTCTATGGAAAAGTAACGGCGGCGGTTAAGGCAGGAGACAAAGCCGACCTTTTTACCGGCGCAGAGGTTCACGGCGACCTTACTGTAGGCAGACTCCGCATAGCAGACGGTGTAATATTTGAAGGCAACTGTAATATGATAGACGCCGGTAAAGATATAGAAATTTTTTCCCGTCCCAACGAAGAAATAAAAGCAGAACTAAGCCGCATACGTTCATAAAATCCGCCATGGCGGGCGGCAGGTTGAGCGGATTTACGATTAGATTACCCGCTTGGACTCCCATTTGCCGCTCAGCCAGCGGACGGTAAAAATAGTCCCCCGGAAGAAAAAGTCCAGCCCCATACCCATCCATACGGCGAGCGCCCCAAAATGGAATATATACGCAAAAAGATACGCCGATGTTATGCGGACAAGCCACATCGTCCCTATGGCTGTGTACATCACGAACTTCGCGTCCCCGGCGGCGCGGAGTGAATTGGGCAGCCCGAAACTGAGCGGCCACGCGATAGACGAGGTAATGCAGTGCAGACGCAGAAAGTTTTTTGTAAGAGAAACCGCTTCCGCCGAAAGGTCGAAAAGACCGAGCCACCAGTCGAGCGTGCATAAAATAATTATGTTAAGGATGGCAAGCGTAATATACATCGTTCGCATAAGGCGGAATGTCCAGCGTTTGGCTTCCGCGTAATCTTTTGCGCCAAGGCATTGGCTTACCACAGTGAGCAATGCCATACAGAAACCGGTTCCCGGCATAAACACGAATGACGCTACCGAACCGGTTATCGCGTTGGCGGCGATAGACGCGGTACCAAAAGCGCTCACAAGGCGGGACAACAAAATCTTCCCGAATTGAAACAGCGAACTTTCTACCGCGCCCGGTATACCGATATTGAGTATACGTTTTATCATCAGCATATCGGGTTTTGTTTTATGTAACGATTCAGGATATATTGGCGCGCTGTGGTTACTCAGCAGAAAAGCGAAAAGGATTGCCGCGCCGGCAGCGCGGCAAATAAGCGTAGCGAGCGCAGCGCCTGTTACTCCCATATTAAAAATAAAAATGAATACCGCGTTGCCGGCAATGTTAATTACATTCATAAATACGGCGGTAAACATAGGCAGGCGGCTGTTTCCCATGGCGCGGAAAAGCGCCCCGCATGATGTGGTCGCGGCAAAGAACGGCATGGAAAGGGCGCTCATCCAGAAATACCGTTTCGCGTTTTCCATGACAGCGATTTCGATATTTCCATAAACAAGCAGCAATATATATTTATACGAGAGCAATGTTACAAGCGTTATCGTACAAGATGTACAAAGATTTGCAAGCAATAATTGTTTGGAAGCGTTTGCCGAATTAGATGTATCCCCGCGCCCTATATACTGACTTACAACCACAGAACCGCCTGTGGCAAGGGCGCTGAACGCGATGATTAGTAATTGGTTAATCTGGTCAACAAGAGACACGCCGGATATGGCGGATTCGCCTACCGCTGTTACCATCGCGGTATCAGCAATGCCAATCGTTACGGCAAGCAGTTGTTCGACAATGAGGGGCCAAAGCAGCCGCCAAACGCTTTTATTTGTCCATTTTTCCATGCGCCGACACCGCCCCCCGCCAGAATGCCGGAACAAAAAGTACAAAGACCGTCCATAATTCCAAACGTGATACAACCATCATAAAAGAATAAAACCACAATATATGGTCAGGGAATATGCCGAAATTATTGCCCGGAGAAATGCCGCCAAAGCCCAGTCCCAGATTGCCAAGCACTGCCAGCGCCGCGTTAATCGATGTCCATAAATCAACGCCGAAAGCGGTTGTGTATATGCAGCATAGAAACATACACAAGATGTACAGAAAAACAAACCCGGCGGTTCCGTAAACGATTTCGGAGCGGGCTGCTTTTTTATTTAAGCGTATGCTGAATACGCCGAGCGGGTAGAGCATACATTTGCTTTCGTGTAATGTTTGTTTCCACAAAATTACATGGCGTATAATTTTTATGCCGCCGGCGGTACTGCCGGAACAGCCGCCGAGAAACATCAGCATGAAGAGTGCCGTCTGCGCGAGGGGGTTCCACAAATGAAAATCGGCAAACGCAATGCCGGCGGTTGTAAGAATACCGGCGGACTGCGCGGCAGCAAATATAAATGCCTTCCCCGGAGATGCATAAAGCGGAATGATACATAAGCCTATAATAATTGTGGCGGCGGCAAAAACCGCGAGATATACGCGGAATTCGGTATTATCAATAATATCGCGGATTTTTCCCTTTATCAAAAAGAAATACAAATTGAAGTTTGATGCCGCGATAAGCATAAATACCGTTGACACGATAATGATATAATTACTGTTGTAATGCAAAAGCCCCGCATTCTTTGTACTGACGCCGCCTGTCGCCATAAGTGACAGCGCATGGCATACAGCGTCAAACAATTCCATGCCGCCAAGTTTGTAGAGGGTAACGAGAATAATCGTGAGCGAAAAGTAAACGAGGTACAACGCGCGCGCTGTGGCGGCGATGCGCGGGGTAAGGCGGTCTTTTTCCGGTCCTGTGGTTTCCGCCTTGATAAGTTGAAAGCCGCCGCCGCCAAGAAGCGGCATTAACGCCACGCTGAGTACAACAACGCCCATGCCGCCCGCCCAATAACTAAGCGCCCGCCAGAGGAGCAAAGAGCGCGGCAATTCTTCAATCAGATTGATGACCGTCCCGCCCGTTGTGGAAAAGGCGCAGGCGCTTTCGAAAATTGACGCGCACAAACTAAAGTTGCCGTCCGAAAAATAGTATGGCAGCGCTCCGTTAATAACAAGAAAAAACCAACTTGTACCGACGATAACAAAGCCGCCGTTACGGGTTATGCGCACCGGAATTTTTTTAATGGTAACAAGAAGCGGCAGAGCGCAGAGTATACACACGGCAAGAGTTACGCCCAGCGCGTACACCATATCCGCGTCTCCCTGATACAACGCGATAACAAGCGGCGCTATCAGCAGGGGCACAAGAAAACTCTGCACAATAAGCGGAAGCCGCAATAATAGTAAAAGACGCATAGTTATTTAGTGAACAGTGGACAGTGGGCAGTGGGCAGCCCCACTCTGCAAGGTATAAAAATTCTAACGAAGATAGCGCCGTTAGTACCGATATATCTTCCAGAATTACTGTTCACTGTCCACTGCCCGCTGTTCACTGCCTACCCCTTTGTCCTGTCAACTCCAGATACGCGAGTTCCGCGAGTCCGAAATTCGCGTTTTTGCTGAAGGATTTTGTGTATTCATCGTAAAGCATATCCTCATAAATTTCACCGGAAAAACCCGTGTCTATCAGTTTGGATTTTTCGACTGTTTT
>JAIROZ010000193.1 GCA_031257255.1 Spirochaetaceae bacterium
AACCTGTTTCTCAAAGATAAAATCAACCCGCTTATCGGCAGCGCGGGCGTCTCCGCCGTCCCGATGGCGGCGCGTGTGTCCAACAAGGTCGGCTTGGAGTACGACCCCAGCAACTTCCTCCTTATGCACGCGATGGGTCCAAACGTGGCCGGTGTCATCGGTACAGCCATCGCCGCCGGCGTTATGATAGCCGCCTACGGGGGATAACGGTGAGTAGTGAGAGTGGGTAGTGAGGTGGATAGCGGCGAACTTATCTATATTGGAGCGCGTCTCGTTCTTGGGGCTGCCGCCGCAGCGCTTGCCATAACGCTGTGGTCGCGGACACGGGACGGGGCGTGGATGTTCACCGCGCTTGCCGTTATCGCGTCCTACTTTGATGTTGTCTACTCAATTCTGGAAATGCTCGGCATTACAAAAACTATAGTCTACGCCGGGGGCATCGATGTACTTAAAGTTATCTTCTCGTGCATCCCGGCGCTGTTTTTTATTCTGGCATTTTCGCTTTTCCTATCGCGCCGCCGCCGGTATAAGAGTTAAGGGGCGGTTTTGAACGAACAATCAGAAACAGAACTTAAACTCCACAGTGCGCCTGCGGACAACGCGCTCTCCGTGGACAATGCGGCAAACGGCACAACCCGGTCTGCGGATGGCGCGCCGTCCGCAAACGGCGAAGCGCTTGCCTACAAACTGAACGCCTTTGAGGGTCCGCTCGACCTCCTTCTTGAACTCATCAAAAAAAATGAGGTGAACATCTATGACATTCCAATAGCGGAGATAACAGAGCAATTCCTCTATCACCTCAGTTTTGCCACAGAGTACGACCTTGACAACCTTTCGGATTTTCATCTTATGGCGGCGCATCTCCTGCTCATCAAAAGCAGGATGCTCCTTCCGGTTGAATTTGCCGATGACGAACCCGAAGACCCCCGCGAAGAACTTGTAGAAAAATTGATTGAGTATCAACGCCTTAAAAAACTTACCAGCCTTATCGAAGAACGCGGCAGAGAAGCCGAATTGGAAAGCGAATGGGTAATTGAACGGCGCAAGATGCAGCGTACGCTTCCTTTCGATATGGAAGAGCGTGTGTGGACAAAAATGGATGTGTGGAGTTTGCTAAAAACTTTTACCGCCCTTACTCATATCACTTCCGAAAAAATTATGGACTTGCGGGAAGAAGTCTCGATAAACGAAAAGATTACCCTGCTGAATGAACTTTTGGAAACACGGCGTGAATGTCTTTTTACCGACCTCTTGACCCGCCCCGGCTCGCTTTTGGATATAGTGTGCGCCTTTTTCGCTCTGTTAGAAGCGGTCAAATTCAAAGCGGCGGTTATATTTCAAGACAAACTTTTTGGCGATATAATGATACGACCCGGCGAGAACGCTGAAAATAAAAATTATGGAGTTGAATTTGACTAGCGAAACAGCGCTTGTGGAAGCGCTTTTATACCTTGAATGTGACCCGGTTGACGAAGAAACAATAGCCCGCATAACAGGCTTGGCAAAACCCGCCGTGGAATTGTGCCTCGAAAATCTGCGGCAGCGCTTTTCCGGCGCGGACAGCGGCATAGAATTGGTCAAACTGGGCGGCGGCATCATACTTGCCCCAAAAAAAGAATACTGGGACACCCTCCGTGAACGCTACGGCAAAAAAAATGAAGCCAAACTTTCCCGCGCCGCTATGGAAACCCTAGCGATTGTCGCCTACAAACAGCCGGTAACTCGCGGCGAAATTGAACATTTACGCGGCGTCTCCGCCGACAATATGATACGCTTGCTTGTCGACCGCGGCTTGATTAAAGAAGCCGGTAAAAAAGATATACCCGGTCACCCGGTGCAGTACGGCACCACAAAAGAATTCTTGCAGATATTCAGACTCGCCAGCATAGCCGACTTGCCAAAATTAGAAGCCGGCGAAGAAGCAAGATTTGAACTGGCTATGGAAAATGAGTAAGGGCTATGTACCGGTGTTTAACTGACTATGGGCTGACAGTGGCGAGGCGGGTATCGACACATTTCAAAAAGATGGACACCGCATTGCCAAAATTGGTTAAATAAATTAAAATGCAGTTAGATTGGCATTATGGCAAAACGTGATTACTACGAAGTTTTAGGCGTTTCGAAAGAAGCGTCTCAGGAAGAAATCAAAAAGGCATACCGCAAATTGGCGGTGCAGTACCATCCGGACAAAAATCCGGGGAACAAAGCCGCTGAGGATAAGTTCAAAGAGGCAACAGAAGCCTACGAAATCCTTTGCGATGCCCAGAAACGGCAGGCGTACGACCAGTTCGGCTTTGCCGGAGTCGAGGGGATGGCGGGACAGCACGACTTTAGCCATTTTCAGGGGTTCGAGGATATTTTTGGCGGCGGCGATTTTTCCAATATCTTCGAGAACATCTTTGGCGGCTTTGGTTTTGGCGGGGGCTCACGCGCCCGCGTTCGTACCGGCTCGAATCTTCGGTACGACATCGAAATTCCCTTTAAGGATGCCGTTTTTGGCGCAAAGGTCGAAATCTCATATTCACGGGAAGAGCGCTGCACCGCCTGCAAAGGTTCAGGCGGCACAGGCAAAAAACAATGCCCAACCTGCGGCGGACATGGACAAGTACGCCAGAGTGCCGGGTTCTTTAGCATGGCAACTACTTGCCCATCCTGTCAGGGCGAGGGCTCTATCATTCAAAATCCCTGCAAGGAATGCGGCGGCGCAGGCACAATAAAAAAGCGTGTAAAAATAGCCGTTACTGTCCCGCCGGGCGTGGAAAATGGACGCAAACTTGTTCTTTCCGGTCAGGGAGACGCCGGACCCGGCGGCGTCCCTTCCGGCGACCTCTATGTTGTAGTGCGTGTGCGCCCACATCAGTACTTTGAACGGCATAACTACGACCTCTACTGCGCCGCGCCGGTTTCTATCACTCAGGCGGCGCTTGGCGGCGAAATAAATGTTAAAACTTTGGAAGAGAAAACCGTAAAACTAAAAATACCTGCCGGAACAAGCAATGGCAAAACATTCCGCATACGGGGCGAAGGTGTGCCGGCAGCATCCGGCGGCGGCTCCCGTGGAGACCTCTACATAAAACTTATGGTGCAGATACCATCAAAACTTTCTAAGCGCGGCAAAGAATTGCTTGAGGAATTTTCAAAAACAGAAGGCGAAAACACAAGCCCCGCACTAATGGCATTGTCAAACATCGCAGAAAATTAGGACAACGCTGATTTAGGACTTTTGCTGGTAAAAGTCCGCATTGGCTTTAATCAGCGTTGCCGCAGGCATTCTTACCGGAATACCTTGGCAAACTCTTCAAGAATGAGGGGGTATATTTCCTTAATGATGCCGTCTTTCGCAAATCCGGCGGCATTTTTATGTCCGCCGCCGCCTAAGTGCGCGGCAATAGATGCCACATCAACGGCATCCCGCGAGCGCAATCCCACACTGCAACGCCCCTCAGACTCCTGCCTGATTATCACTATCGCTTCCACGCCCTCTATCGACTGAATCAATTGGTAGAGTGTGTCCGAATCGCGGCTTTCCATACCAAAACGGCGTGTTTCTTCCAATTCTTCTGTGGAGACTATCAATCTGCCGTCAAAGTAAGGGACGGCGTGGCTAAGTACGCTTGCCAAAAGCAGACGCGAATTGAGTGTTTTGCCGCCGTGCATCTGCGCGAATGCTGACTTGGGGTTCGCTCCATGCTGAATCAGTTCCGAGGCGGTTGCATATACAGCCCCGCCGCCCGCATCCACATGGCGGAAAAAGCCGGTGTCTGCGGCAAGACCAAAAAAAAGCAAAGAAGCTTCTTCCGGCGTGGGGGTCTCGCCCAAAGCCTTAAAGAGCATAAAAACCAGCGCCGTTGTAGAAGGCGATTCGGCATCCAAATAGAGGGCATCTCCAAAAGGCGCTCCGCTTGCATGGTGGTCAATGAGCGCTGTGGGAAGTCCGCGTAAAGACGGCGCTATGTCACCCGTGCGTTCTTCCATAGAACAGTCAACGATGAGGACAAACGCGCCTTTACGGTCGGCTTCTGAAATTTGAGACTTTATTAAACTTTGATACTGTTGAATTTCGGTGCGGTTGAAGGGACCTGCGGAACAGAGCACCGATTCTTTACCTAGTCTATGAAGTAAAGATGCCAGCGCCAACTGGCTTCCAATGCAGTCGGCATCCGGCTCTTTGTGTCCTGCAATAATGAATTTGGCACCGCTCCGGATAAAATCAATGAGTTCTCGGGGTGGCCATTGCGGCTGCCACATACTACAGGTTCCAGTTTTCCGCTTCGGAAAATATTTTTTGCACGGCGGGGCTGTCGTAAGCGGTACCCCAAGTTATATGGTTAGGATTCCTGCTCACATAGAGCCGTACATGGTCTAAAGCGCCGCCCTTGGAGTAAACGACAAGGTGGGGCCAAACTGAGCCGGTGCCTAAAAGTATCACTTCGCCTTTAAGCGGGGGCTTTGTGCCATCGCTTCCGGTTTCTTGAAGCGACTTGTCAAACCACGCGTAGGGAAGCGCTACTCGTATTTTTTTGTCGCCTAGTACGCCCGTCCTATACTGAACTATGTAGCCGTTAGGCGCGGTATAAATTTTGTCAAATATTACCTGCTTTACATAGAAATCAGTCTGATTGATAGGCTGCTGTTGCTGCTCCTGCGTGTCCTGCGCCCATGCAGCGCCCGCAAAAACAAGCGCGAACAACGCGCCCGCAAAAATCCTTTTGTACTGAAAAAGTTCCATAACCGTCTCCTCTTTGGAATTATGCCGAATACACAGCATTCGCATAGCGCCGTGCTGCATCCGGTTTTCTTAGTATAATAAAGGGTTTCAAAAATAAAAACCCCCTCGCGGCAGCCGCATTTGTGTAACAGCCGGTGCCGCAAGGGGGGGAAGGAAGGGGGATTATGCAAACGCGACAACTGCCGGTTCAATTTGAACGCGGGGTTATTGCGTTTGCAATAGCCGCCCTATTGTAATAACTGAAGCACAGTCTGCGCCCTCTGATTCGCCTGCGCCAGCATTGCAGTGCCGCTCTGGCTAAGTATCTGATTTTTTGTGTACTCAACCATTTCGTTTGCCATATCGGTATCGCGTATGCGGGATTCCGCTGCTTGCATATTTTCCGCGCCAATATCAATGCCGCGTATCGCGTGTTCAAGACGGTTCTGATACGCGCCTAAGTCGGCGCGCTGCTTGCTAACGATGGTAAGCGCCGCGTCAAGTATGCCGATAGAGCGGTTTGCGTCATCCGGCGTTTCCAACGTAAGGATTTCGTCATTCATAACATTGCGCATTCCCAAACTCTTTGTAGTTATTGTTTGGATATACGCACGCTCGCGCTGGTCCATATTTGCGCCGATATGGAACCACATTGACGCGGTAACTGTGCCGCCTGCCTGCGGACGGGCAAAACGCCCGGTAAGCATATTCATCCCGTTAAATTGGGCATGGCTTGCGATGCGGTCAACTTCGTCAACAAGTTGGCTTACCTCAACCTGAATTTGCATACGGTCTTCGGATGTATAAATTCCGTTTGCGGCTTGTACCGCCAACTCGCGTATACGGTTGATGATGTCCTGATTTTCCTGCAAATAACCTTCCGTTGTTTGAATAAACGAAATTCCGTTTAACGCATTTTTGGACGCCTGATTTAAGCCCTTAATTTGCGAGCGTAATTTTTCTGATACGGCAAGTCCTGAAGCGTCATCGCCTGCGCGGTTTATCCGTAATCCGCTCGATAACTTTTCACTGTTCTTGTCGAGGTACTTCTGAGTTACCTTCAAAGACCTGTCGGCGAACATTGCGCTAAGATTGTGGTTAATAATCATAGTGAATACACTCCTTCGGGATAAGCGGCGCAGTTTCCCCCGCCGCATAAGAAACATTAAAAATGCCTATCCGCATTTTTAGCGCTTTCCTGCGGCGCACTGCTGCCGAAATCCATGCCCGGGTGTGCATGGAGAACTTAAACCCCCCTCCCTAGAAGATTTAAGTTTTGTGAAAACTTGTACGAGTTACCGGACAAGTTCATAAACGCCAGCCTCAAGTTTTAGCGTTTACTTTTTAATTTAAGCATAAGATGTCCAACGGACTTTATGCTCAAATTGTTCATCAAGGCATCATAATCAATCTGCCTTATACATTCAATATCGGTATTTAAAAATACACCTTTAGTATTTTTAGTGAATATACCAGAAAACTTTGTTTTACAAGGATAATTCGCGCCCTCTTGCATAAAAATTTCTATTTATACCATAATATATATGGTTTGGGAGAATCATAATGGCGGCAGCGGCTGCCGCGGCGGGAACGCCGGGCGCATTTTCTGGAATTAACACTACAACTCTTCAAGGCGGAGCAGCGCGTATTGCGGGACTTTTCGGCGGCGGGCGCGATATTACTGTAGCGGCAGGCGTCATCGTTGTTGTAATGATGTTCATTATACCAATGCCCACACCGCTTTTGGACGCATTTATGGCGCTCAATCTTATACTCAGTTTGTTGATACTGCTCATCGTGTTATACACAAAGCGCCCTGTGGATTTTAGCATATTTCCCACTATCCTTTTGGTTGTAACACTTTTTGGTCTTGCGCTAAATGTTTCGTCAACAAAACTGATACTCTCGCAGGGCGCGGCGTTCAACGGCAGAATGATACGGGCATTTTCTTCGTTTGTGGTCGGCACATCCGGCACCGAAGGAATTGTCGTAGGGCTTGTCATATTTATTGTGATAATTGCCGTGCAGGTCGGCGTTATTACAAAGGGCAGTACGCGCATTGCCGAAGTAGCGGCGCGGTTCGCCCTCGATTCAATGCAAAATAAGTACCTTGCCATTGATACCGAATTCAATTCCGGCGCTATAACCGAAGAAGAAGCAACCTCACGCAGAACCGCCGTCCGTATGGAAATTGATTTTTACGGCGCTATGGACGGCGCAAGTAAATTTATTTCCGGCAATGTAAAAGTCGGCATATTTATTACAGTGGTAAACATTGTAGGCGGCGTAATAATCGGCGCTGCGATACACGGCGAGGCATTAGGGCAGGCGGTGTCTACCTATATCGCGTTCTCTATAGGCGATGGACTTATGAGCCAACTGCCGGCGCTCCTTGTGTCAACGGCGGTTGGTATGATGGTAACGCGCTCCGTTTCCAGCGGCACCTTTGCCGAGGATGTAGGCAATCAATTTACCAGACAGCCGCCTATATACTGGGTTTGTGCCGCCGTACTTTTTGTTATGGGCTGGTTTCCCGGCTTCCCAAAACCTGTGCTTTGGACACTTGCCGCCGTTATGGGCTTTTTTGCTTACCGCCTTACCCGCGATGCGCGGCGCAAACAAACCGCGCCCGCCGCCGCCGAAACGGACGCGAAAAAAGAAGGCGATGCGGAAGCGCTGCCGCCTACTCTGCCGCTCGATACGCTCAGTCTGGAACTCGGTTATGGGCTCATACCGCTTGTCGACAAGGACAGAGGCGCGGAATTGCTTGAACGCATACAGCGCCTGCGCCGCGAAACCGCCACAGACCTGGGGCTTGTCATCCCGAAAGTGCGCATTATCGACAACCTCCGCCTAGATTCAAGTGAATATTGCTTCAAGATAAAAGGCGACGAAGTGGGTCGCGGCAAAATCAGAATGAATCATTACCTTTGCATAAACCCGGATGGCGCATCATCCGGCGGCATAAAGACAAACATACCCGGCGAGCGTACACGCGACCCCGCTTTCGGTATGCCGGCAATCTGGGTGGACGAAGAACACCGGGACGAAGCGGAACGCGCCGGCTACACGGTAATAGACCCGCCGTCCATCATCGCAACGCACCTTACAGAACTTGTCAAACAGAATGCCGCGTCTCTTTTGGGCAGGCAAGAAACTCAGGCTATACTGGACACCCTCAAAAAAGACTTTCCCGCCGTTGTGGACGAAGCGCTCAAGGTACTCAGCCTTGGAGAAATCGAAAAGGTCTTGCAGGGCTTGCTCCGCGAGCAGGTTTCTATACGGAATATGGTTTCTATATTGGAAGCAATTTCGGACTTCGCGCCTGCCGCCAAATCCATTACATACCCCGAACTAAAGGCGCAGTACCTCATCGAAAATGCCCGTCAGGCGCTGGGGCGGCTCATCTGCCTTCAGTATGCGGACGAAGATAAAACACTTCATGTCCTCAAGATTGAGCCCGGACTCGAACAAAAAATTGTGGAAACCGGAACGCAGACGCCTACCGGCACAGTGAGCGCTATGGACGGGCAACTACGCGCCGCATGGCTTGGGGCGTTAAGCCGTTCCATTGCCGCGATAAAAGACCACGGCTGGGCATCCCCGCCGGTTGTATTATGCCTGCCGCAGTCGCGCTTTCTTGTAAAGAAAAGTACCGAACGCGAATTCCCCGAACTTGCGGCGATAAGCGCGCTGGAAGTTACGCAGGATGTAAATGTTATTACCGTAGGCGAAGTGCGTTTGGAAAACGCGGGAACATAAGGGCGGAATGCCGCGATGACAGCCGTATTACTAGGCATTGCCGCCGCCGCCGCTATAGGACTGGGATTCTTTTCGTACTGGCAGCATTTGTTAATTACCCAAAAGAATGATTTATTCCAACCTGGGAGCACTATTTCGTGGCTTAATTTTTTTGCGAAAGGCAAGGATGAGGGGTTTAGCGCTATGGAAGTGAAGCTTCTTTATGAACTTGCAAAAAAAACAAATATGGAACATCCGGCGGCGCTTTTTTGGTCGCATACGCAGATGGATAATTGCATTAAATATATCATAAAACGATACAGAGCCGCAGGTACTTTTAATTCTGAAGAGAATTCAATTTTTCTTGATAAACTTTTTGAATTCCGAAAAAAAATGGAGATGGAAAAACCTGGTTGGAAACGCGGCATTTCATCTACTACCGTGATAGACGAAATGCAAAACCTTCAGATTATCGCTGGAAGATATGGTACATTTAAGTCGAAACTGCTCAAAAATATGCACAGAGCAATGATAATTGAACGCCCCGATTGCAGTACTTTGCCTGTAAATTTTAGGTGGAAAGGACAGCGCGTTCAGGTATATTTCTGGCGGAAAGAGGATGCAGCCTATTGTTTTGAGTCGGTTGTTAGCGAGGAAAATTTTATTGCAAGCGGAGGGATGCCCACGCTCGAATTGCTGCATAACGAAAAAATAGAGCGCACACAAAGCCGCTCAAACATAAGAGCAAAGACGAGCAAAAGTGCGCGTTTATTTGCTATAGATGATGATTATGAACCGGCAGAGGCAAAAAAAACCACACAGGCGGGCATAAATTGCTGTATGAAAGATTTATCGGACACCGGCTGTTCTGTTGTTGTAGGCGGCGAGGCAAAAAATTATTTTAAACTGCTGGTGCAATTTAATATTGACACAACGCCGGTAAATCTTGTGGGGCTTGTAACAGCAATAGAATATAACGAAGTTAATAATACATCAATTTTGCATATAGAAGCGGATGTAATGCCGCTGGAAATACGCAATCTGATACGCGCATTTGTTTTTGATATTATTGAAGACGATATAGAAATTACCGCGTCTGATACGAACGAATCCGAAGCCGCCGGCGCGGCAGCCAGCATTTTACCCGCACCATATACGGCTGCGCAAACTGCCGCATCTATGCCGCAAAACGCAGCCGATGGCGCGGGCATTCAGTCCGGCGCTAAAACGAGCGGCGCAAACGGCATATATACTCCCGATGGTGGAATTACCGAAAACTTTAACGACTTTATGCCGCCGGCTTAATG
>JAIROZ010000082.1 GCA_031257255.1 Spirochaetaceae bacterium
CCCCCCCCCCCCCCCCCCCCCGCCCCGCGGCCGCCCCCCGCGCCCCCCCCCCCCCCCCCCCCAGTTCGAACCAACAGACCCTATGGAACGAACCAGCCCGCCGTCCAGCACAAACGATACATTTTTGTATTCGGAGCGCAATTTTTCTTCCGCATCACGGATGCAAATTCGCACTCCGGGAAATGCTTTTACTGAGGCGGACACTCTGCTGTTTGATTCAATATGTCCGAGTTTGACGCGAATTTCTTCAATCTCGCTGTTAATTACTTTGACGCGCTCCGTCAATTCCGCGCGGCTGGCTGTAAGTTGGGTAAGCATATCCTCTTTTTCCAGGGGGAGTTCGCCGCGCTGTTTTTTTTGGTTTTCTAATGTGAGTATGCTTAAACTTTCTTCTTCAAGTTTTGCGGAAATAGTTTTAAGTTCTGCCTGATACCTTTCCAGTTTATCCCTGCTTTCTGGAGCGTAAGCAACCTCGCAAATGGTTTCTGTAAAACTGCCAACACTGCCGAGAGTTTTGCAGTTAATTTCTTCGGAGGCGCGGAGCCGTCCGCCCACTATGCAGGCGCGTTTTCCCTGACATAGAATTCTTTTTTCGGCATCTACATTCGAGTTGATAATTCCGTCCGAAACCACAACCATATCGCCTGCCTTTACGGTGGCATTCTCGATAAATTTTGCCCACAACGAGCGCCCCGACTGCACAAGCATATCTTCTTTTCCGTAAATGCCTTGTTTTACAATAATATCGCCTTGCGCAATAAGCGTGGATTTATCTACCGTGCCGTTTATTTCTATATTGCCGGATGCCTTAACTGTAAATCCTTCGATAACATTGCCTTTTATAAACACCGTGCCGTTAAATTCAACATTGCCGGTTTTTAGTCCGACATCGCCGTCAACTTCTAAAACAGGCTCAACATTTATCTTTCCATTTATCAGTACCACTTGCCCGCTAATGGAGGCTAATACCGTATGTCCGTCTTCCGCAACATGAACATTGCTGCCTATTTCCAGCGGCGTATTTTTGCCTGACTCCGCCAATAAAACACGGCCTGTTACAGTTGTGCCGTCTTTGCCCGGTTCCGCGGGATTCCATACAGCAAGGGTCTGGTTTTCTGTAACATTCTGAATGATATTCATACTCTTAAAGTCTATCTTGCCGTCATTTGTTTCGTGGAATCTGATTTTGTTATGTTCTACTTCAAAAAAGTATTGTATATATGAATGTAATCCATTTACAGGATTGATGCCTTTTGCTATACATATTTTTTCGCGGAACAATGGTCTGTCGGCAATAGTCTGCAAAAGAATTTCGTTTATGCCGGCAATTACATTTTTTGTTTGCATAGCGCGTTTTATATCTTCGTAAGTAATATCCGCGCCGCCGGGACCGGGAGCGGTAATAAATAAGAATGCCCTCATCTCGTCTTCTGTTACATCTACACTTAAAGCCGAATTGTTTGCAGGATTGTGTTGATAGTCAGCTACGCGCACATAAGTGCTTTTCATTTCTTTTATCGCTGTTTGTACGGTTTTTTCGTCCCATGTTGACGCATGTGCCTTGGTAAGCGCTTCCAGCGCCTCGTGCAAGGTCGCCTTTGCGCCTTCGCCCACAGGCGGAGTAACTTTTATGTGAATGCCGGATGCAAGGCGCTTTACAAATATTTCGCCGTCAAGGTCTTCGGCAAGTTCTTCGATGGCTTCTTCCGCCGCCGCTTCTTCCTGAATAAGCAATTCCTCTTCTTCTTCACGTTGTTTTCGTTTTATGTCGGTCCGTTCATAAGCGCGAATCTTGCATATATTTTTTCCAAACGATAAAAAAGCGGTTTTGCGTTCCAGAATTTCGTAATCGGTGTGGAAAACAGGAATACCCAAAGTAGCCGCCGCTTCCTTGACAGCCTCTTCCAGAGTGGGCATTTCTATTTCTACCGACCTTACGCTAAGGTCATCGTCAAGGCGTTTTTTTATGATTTCGGAAAGTTCCGCAAAGGATGCCATATTGACCTCCGGGAGGACGCGGGTTACATAATGCCCCTGCGTACATTGGTTAATTTTTGCATTATACGCTGAATTGCCTTAGAGTGAAGTTGAGAAACACGGGATTCAGTTATATCCAGCACTTGCCCTATTTCTTTGAGCGTTAAGTCCTCGTAGTGGTACAGCACCATAATCTTTTTTTCTTTATCGGGAAGATTATTGATAACATCAATAATGATGCGCCGTATTTCTTCGCGCTCGACAATTACATCCGGGTTCAAACTTGCCGGGGCTTCTATGCTGTCTCCAATGGAAACCTTGTCGTTTTCATCGCCGGAAAACCACACATCGTTTAGGGAGAGTACCGAAGTGCTG
This sequence comes from Spirochaetaceae bacterium, assembly GCA_031257255.1. GTDB lineage: Bacteria > Spirochaetota > Spirochaetia > Treponematales > Breznakiellaceae > JAIROZ01. The sequence goes on from JAIROZ010000082.1 coordinate 2,353, forward strand.
GAGATTTTTATCATAGTTTTGGTGAATTCAGATTCGTCCATCTTGAGATACTCTCTTACCTCCGAGTCTGTGGCAGGACGTCCATACTGAGCCTCCAAAGTGCCTGCCGCTTCTTCCACTTCCCGTATTTTTTGACGAACTGAGCGGGGCACCCAATCGGCTTCGCGCAATTCATCGAATATAGAGCCGCGTATTCTTGTTACGGCATAAGTTTTGAATTTGATATTGCGTTCTGGGTCATATTTGTCTATCGCATCAATAAGTCCGAATGTTCCGCAACTGACTAGGTCGTCAAATTCGACATTTTTTGGCATTCCGAGCGCGACTTTCCCCGCGACATACTTTACTAATGGCGCGTATTGTCTAATAAAGGCGTCTCGAAGATTGGGGTCCCGGTTTTTCCGGTATTCCAGCCAAAGTTCGTCCTCTGTCCTATCCTGCGGAAGGGCGCTGACCATAAACTATTCCTTGTCCTTATTCAATATGGTTTGTATTGCCCCGGCCATTTTTTTGCCGTCGTGTCCGCTAAAATCAATTTCAGATTTACGCCTTGGACTAGCCAACGACATTTCTACCGTGCCCGCCGTAAATTTCGGTCCTTCGCCGCCGGACATATCCGCCTGCCCTATGACAGGAAGTCCCGGCACAAAGTCCTGCGCTGTATCTTGCGCCGCACCGCTCTCAAAATCCGAAACAGTTTCGTCCGGGTTTATGGCAGATGGAACTTTAGACGCGCCGTTCATCGAAGCGGGATTTACAACACTCCCTATTTCAGTATATTCCCCTGTTGTATTTTGTTCCAGTACCCCCGCGTCTGTATTTTTTTTCTCAGTTGAAAGCCCGTCTGCGCCTGCCGCGCTCTCTAAAGGCACAGCGTTCTCCGCGCCGAAGAGCCCGGATATATCGTCAATTTGAATTTCGTCTTTAACTTTGTCTGTCTTGTAAACATTTTGCTCTGAGTGTCCATCCCCAGAAATTCCAAGCGCCTCATCGCTCATATTAAACTCGGCGCCAAAGTTGCCGCTTCCTGTGCGTCCGCCTTCAGCATCTCCTCTGGTAAAATGGGAATCATCAGGTTTGAGCATGGTAGAAAAAATATGTGTTATGCCCATTCCGATACCAAAAAAAACGGCGGCAAATATTAGGGCGCGGATGATGATTACCAGAACACCGGAACCGTGAAGCAATCCGATAATGAATGACAGGGCAAAAGCGCCGCAGGCAAGGAATATAGACGGCTTCATTACCTACCGCCGCCGTGCCTGTACCGCCGCGATAACCTTGTCGGTTATGTCAACGGAACGGCTGTACCAGACTATTCCTTTTGTATTTTTATCAAGAACCATAGTATAGCCTTCGCTTTCGGCAACGAGCATTACCTGAGCGTTAATCTGATTCATAATGTCCGTATTTACCGAATTCGCGTTTATACGCGCCCTGTCCGCTTCCAGTTCCGCTGTTTTTTTCTGGTAATAATCCTTTAGCGCATCGGTTTTTTTGAGTATATCGGCTTTAAGACGGGCAAGTTCCGCTTCCTGTGCCTTTGTTTGAGCATTCCGCGCCGACTGTGAACGGGAGGACTGACGCGCCGTCCCGGACTGGCGGGCTGGCGCGCCTCCTTCGAGAAACAAATCGTTCTCGTTTGGCGGGTCAACTACCTGAGTTTGTTCCGGCTCGGATATTGCTTTCTGCAATTCCTCAATCCGCGCCTGCATATCTTTTATTTCCTGCTGGCGCTTTTCTAATTCCGCTTTGACCTGTTCGGTTTTTTTTTCGAGTTCCGAGTATGCGTTGTTCCGTACATTGAAAGACTGAAGCACACGGTTATAGTCAACAACCGCAAAGCGTGTTATTTGCTGCGCGGAAAGCGGCACGCTTCCGCAAAACACTGCCAATGCCGCAAATGCTATGCAAAAAAATTCCTTTTGTATAGTCCGCATAGTTTTTTTATTCTACCAAGCACCGCAGTTAAGGACAAGAGACTGTTCTAAAGGCAGCGATTTTGAATTTGGCTCTCATAGAGTCCGTTCAATTCAAACCTAAAATCTTACCTTGCTTAATTCATCTAGCAAAGGCATTTAACTTTTATAGTCCGCCGATTCCGCAGATTAACGCTGATAAACCTTGCATTTATCAGCGTTAATCAAAAAGATTTGCGGCTATTTTAATACCGGACTGCCCTGAGTAGGCACGGTGGAAAAGTCCCAAATATCGGCAGACCAGCCCAAACCGCCGGAAGATGGAGGGTTTGTCCATGTAGCGAGTTGCTTGAAGTCGTCGAAGTCTTTTGCCGCGCCTTCTTTGGTGTTGGCATCGCCGTTAGATGTGTTGGCGGTTCCGTCTAAAGTATCGCCGGTTCTCATATCGCGGCGGGCAAAGTTGTTCGTAAATACAGAAGTCCGCTTGTCAAGTCCGCAAAAACGACCCGCGCCGTATTCCGCCGGGTCTATGGCGGCGTTTGCGTGAACCGCTACAGCCTTTGCGCCAAGCGCCGCGCAATTTTTAATGACGGGCGCTTGCACATTCGCCGGATGAATAAAGCCGACAAAACCGCCTGCGGCAAAAGTTCCGTGAGCGCCGGATACATTATATTTTGCGTCTATAAGCGGCGCGGGGTTTATGGCTGTTACGGTGCCTGTAGCGTAGCAATTTTCTATAATTGCCGATGTTCCCCTGTGGATAATGCCTACAAACCCGCCCGCAAAAATCGGCTTATTGCCGTTAAATGTTATGCTTACATTTCCGGTCGCGGCGCAATTCTTTATGGTTGTGGTGCTTCCGGGTCCGTTGCCTAATTTACCCACAAAACTGCCTATGCCGATGAATTCTCTTATATTGGTGTTGTTCAACACCGGTGAATTGATATTTATATTGAGTTCCGAAAGGCAATTTTCTATGGTAATCTGTGACGCCCGCACTTCCGCGACTATGCCGCCTACTAAAAGCCATCCGCTTGTAGTAACTTGGTTTATGTTAAGGTCTCCGGTTACTTTAACTTTTCGTATAACCGTTGTTCCGGTCGTTTCGGCAGTACCTAAAACTCCGCCAAAGAAAAGGTTGTTACTAACGGTTACATTGGACGCGGATGTTACAACAAGATGAAAATCTTCCAAGACAGCGCCGGCACCAAGGTTTCTAAACAGCCCTACAAAGGTTGAATTGCTTGTAATTTCCAAATTCTTTATCGTATATCCGTTTCCGTAGAAATGCCCCTGATACCCTGCGGGACCAGACCATGGCGCTTTAACGCCGTTCACCGTGTAATCGTTGAGGTCTATGTCGTTAAAGAGCGAATAACTTACTTCTTTGTTAGCGCTGTCATTAAACAAGGTATAGAAGTTATTTGCGCTGCTAACGATGTATGTAAGTTTGCTCTTGTCGGGTATGTTTATGTTGATAGGATTTATCGCCGCGCCTACAGACGGTTCAAGCGGCACAGTTTGCATAGCCCGCCCCTGGTTATCCAATAACTGAACAAAGAATGTTTTGGGTGTAAAGGCATCCGGCGCTTCTATCTGAAAATCCGCCTGTTTGGCATTGCTTCCAGGCGTTAAAATCCCCGCCTGAAAATTCCTGTTCGCGTCCTTAACTACCAAGCCCTGAACACTGTAGTTCTCGCTGCCGGCGTAGGTTATGGTGCCGCTCCATGTTTGAACATCGCTCGGCGCATTTATAGTAACGCTCCATTCCGCGTTTTGTCCGTCATCCCGCGCTACCTTGAACTTGAGCGTCCGGCTCTCACCTTCCAATGTGGGTATACTCGCATGTCCGCTAACGGAGGTTGTCCCTTCGCCGGTATAATTCATTCCGGCGATGTCGGTATAAGTTACGGTTATCTTGGAGTTCGGCTCGGATGCCGCCGTAAAGTTGACATCGGTAAAAGGACCATCCACCGTATTCGGCGAAAGCGTGTATTTTCGGATAGACGAATCAAATGCCTTATTGCCTACAAGTAGATTGCCGCTATCGGCAGATGCCGGCGCGTAGGAAACTTTAAGGTCGGTGAGTGTATATCCTACCGGGTTGGAAGATGTTGGCGGCACCAGCGTTACGCTGTATACATTCTTTTTTTCTTTGCCCGAATACTTTACTTCTATATTTACAGACTTGTTATATCCGCCCGCTTCGCCGGGTTCCGCATCGTAAGCACCATCCACCGCCGGAAGTTCCGCCTCCGCCTCGCCGGGTTTGCTGCTCTTTAGCATAACCTTTATCTCCTGTCCTTCTACCGGTACAGGTTTTATTGTTACTTTGTTGTCCGTCTGCTTAGCTGTAAGCGTATAATCTGTCTGACCCTTTGTGTATTTGATAAGTTCCTTGGAGTCATCGGATTTTTCTGAGGTATAGCGGACGCTTAAGCTTTCCAGCGTGGGAGTGGGCGTCATTACCTTTATGGTGATGGTTTTTGAAGGCTCGCCGTTCCACGACCCATTCCCACATTCAAGTACGATTTCGGTATCGTAATCGTCCGTAGGCAACGGTATGTTACCGACCGTCACCGTCCTAATCGGCGTGGAAGTCTCTCCGTTCGGGTACAAATATTTCTCGTTCCCGCCGGACTTGTACTTTAATTTGATTGTCGCGCTCCCTGCTCCCTCGGCATCCACAGACAAAGCCTCTTTTGTTTCGTCCTCAATAACTAAAGTGTAATTTTTTGTTTGGGTATCTTTGGCATCGAATGGCGGGCTTAGCGGAAGACTTTTAGACAAGTCATCGCCTTTGTAGTAAACAGAAAGGGTTAGGATGTTTACAGCGTTAGGGTCTGGCGTCGTGGGGGGGGGGGGCGGCCCGCCGCCGGCCCGGCCGCGCGGG
>JAIROZ010000090.1 GCA_031257255.1 Spirochaetaceae bacterium
TAACAAACGATATATTCGATTTTGAAATTGGTTCCAGAAAGCCAATTGACTTATGGATAAAAAACCGTATCAAAGATACCGTTCCGTTAGACCTGGACGATTTGCGGCACATACAAAAAGTAATTACCGCCATAAAACAAACTATTGCGGTAATGGAAAAAATAGAGCGGCTCGGCGAGGCGTATCTGGCTTAACAAATGCTGTTAAATGCGCGGATTGTCAGTCTCGACCTTATCTTTTTCCTGATAGGGCGCAAGGCACGCTATCATTTTTACGGGCGCGGCTGAGCGGTTTACAACATAATGTACTTCGCCCGGCTCAATGTGTATCAACTGCCCCTTGCTAAGATTTTGCGGCTTGCCGTCCACAACTATGGTAACTTCGCCTTCCATAATGTAAAAATTTTCTTCCATAACATTGTGGTAATGCGCTCTAAAATCCTGACCCGGCATAAATTGAACCACCGCAAAATTAAGGCGCGGTCCCTGTACAAGGTATTTGGGTCCATTATCGCCGTTCCGGTACTCGCGGTCTTTTTCGTCTATAATATTCATTCTATTCTAATTCAAGCACAATAAGGGCGTCCGTGTTTAGGGGGGTGCCGGGCGGCGGATATTGCCGTTTGACCCAGCCGTCTCCGCGCAGTTCTACCTTAAAGTTATCGTCAAGAATGAGGGGCAGCAGGGCGCGTTTGGAAAAGCCTGTAAGGTCGGGCATAGAATCGCCGACAACCGGGACTCTTTGCGGCGGCAAAATAAGTTTATCGGAATGAGTTACCTGCGGGTTCTTGCCGCGAGGTATGCCAAGGTAGGCGGCAAGTTGTTCCGCCGTTTCGCGTATAGGCGGCGCTGCTATGCGCCCGGCAAGGTATTCGTGTTTCGGCTTGACTATCACCAGGTATAGGACAAGCGCCGGGGTTTCCGCCGGAAGCATAGCCATACAACTTGAAATATAATCGGCATCGGAGTACGCGCCCGTAGCGGAACTCCGCATCTGTCCTGTGCCGGTTTTTACGGCAAGGCTAAGGTCGGCGATGCCCGCCCTCTGCCCTGTACCTTCGCGGGCTGTGTCCCTCATATAAGAACGCATCAGGCGGGCAGTTTCCGCTTTAAGAACACGGCGCGGTTCCGGCGTGTATTCCCAGTGCGCCGCCTTGCCTCCGGCGCTTGCTATCTTTTTAACAAAATGAGGGCGCGACAAAACTCCGTCATTGGCAATGACTGTTGCCGCTTCCATCATTTGTATAGCGGACACGCCTATCTCTTGCCCCATTGCCAAAGTAGGTTTGGAGCGCTCCGACCATCTGTCAGGCTGGCGCACAATACCCGCCGCTTCGCCGGGCAATTCCGCGCCTGTTTTTGCGCCAAAGCCCATACTTCGTATGCCGTCATAAAAAGGCTGTTTTACCATGCGCTCGCCCGCATAGCCTGCGCCGGCATTGCACGACAGTATGATTATATCCCGCGCCGTTACCGAACCGTGCGCCCCCAGACAACTGATTCTTATATACTCGCCTAAATTGGTCGTATGTTCGTAAGCGCCGCCGCAATAAAAAGTACTGGAAGGGGCTATAGCGCCGGCATCGAGCATAAGGGCAAGCGAAAAAATCTTGAACACAGAACCCGGCTCGTAAGTATACTCGACCGGGCGGTGCATTCGTTCCTCGCGCCGCGACTCGCGGAAGAAGTTCGGATTAAAGCCGGGCATAGACGCCGACCCAATAATTTCCCCGGTGCGCGGGTCCATCGCCATAAGCATAACCGACTCGGCTTCGTTCTCTTCGAGTACACGCCCGGCAATTTCTTCCAAAATGTACTGAACATTCGCGTCTATCGTAAGCGTTATCTGGTCGCCGGACACCGCCTCTCCATTTACAATACGCGCCGACAATTCGTTGTCGTAGGCATGTTCAATTCCCTCAAGCCCTTTGTTCTCGTCACCCACTATTCCGATGATAGAGCCCGCTAAATTTTGTTCGGGGTATACCCGTCCCAAAACACTCTCCACATCTACTCCGTGAAGGCTGCCGGCAGCGATTTCCGCTTCAATCTGTTTGACCTTTTCGTTATCTATATGGCGTTCAAGGTAGAGGAAATTACCGGGAGCGCTCTCTATGCGGCGGGCAATTTCCTGCGCGTCAACATTGAGTATGCGCCCCAAAATATTGAATTCTTCGGCAGCGCGGTCAGGGTTCAGATGAGGTTTCCATATACTGATATTTCCAAAGCGCGTCTGTATGGCAAGTATGCGCCCTGTTCTATCGAGGATGAGTCCGCGCTCTCCAATCTGACGCGCCGCGCTTTCCGTCTGTGTGTAAGGGGGACCAAGCATAAGCGTTGCGTATTTTATTATGAGGAGAATAGCGGCAACGCATAAAAGGGCGGTTATCGCAAAAAATCGCGCCTTTTGCCCTTTAGTGAATGCGGGGCTGAATTTCATAATCTATTATCCGTTTTACCGCCCGTCATATTTTTTGCCGAAACCAAGCTGCATCCCCGTCCACGGGACGGCGCGGCAACTTTTCCAACTATGTGTCTTGTATTTACAGGACCATAGTTGCGCGAATCAAAGGAATAATCCGCGTTATCGCCAAGCGCGACAAAGCAGCCGCCGCAGGTTAATTCCGCCGTTCTTTTTACGGCAAGGTCGCCGTAAGGCGTCCAAAATACAACAATATCGCCGGGTTTTGGCTCCGCCCAGCGCATAAGATAGCCGCCCGGCAGCCGTAACCCGTAAGAAAGTTTATTAACAATGAGTATTTGCCCGCTTTCTATCGCCGGCGACATTGAACGTCCGCTGGCGAGTATAAAATCAAAAAAGAATAATTTTATCGTAAGAGCGCAGAATAAAGCGGCAAAAATCGCTTTTTTCATAAGCATAGTATAGCGGACTTTTGACGCAAGGGTTAGGGTAGCGCCGATTGCCTCTATATCGATTGCCTCTATAATTGCCTCTATAATGGAGGCGGTCATTTTTGTTACTATAAAATTATGTTTACAAATAAAAAATTGATTATTATCGCGTTTTTGTGCATAGCAGGCTGTACAGCGGCAGAAAAGCAGGGAAATATAAGCGCGCAAGAGGCGCGGGAGCCGGCGCAGACAGCGGCGGCGGAGAGAATGCAGGCGGCATTTGCCAAGGCGCGGATGCCGCTTTTTGACAAGCCGCGCCGGGCAAAGGACTGGACGCTCAAAACGCTTGCCGGGAATTCCATAACTCTTAGCGCTCTAAAAGGGAAAATCGTTCTGGTAAATTTTTGGGCGACCTGGTGCCCGCCTTGCCGCGCCGAGATGCCTTCTATGGAAACATTTTACCGGCATTTTAAGGATGCCGGACTGGAATTTGCCGCTGTGGATATTATGGAATCCGAGTTGAATGTCGGCGATTTTGTCCGTAAGAGCGGCTATACTTTTCCGGTAGCGCTGGATTTGGACGGCAAAGTGAGCAATGCTTACGGAATTCAAGCGGTGCCGTCAACCTTCATTGTAAATAAAAATGGCGAGATAATAGCCTCGGTCGTAGGGGGGCGCGACTGGGACAGCCCTGAAATTTTTGCCGCATTTGAAATTCTGCTAAACAATGGAAACTAATGTAACGGTCATTGCCGCATTTGCCGCAGGGCTTTTGTCTTTCCTCTCGCCCTGTGTACTGCCGCTTTTTGGCAGTTATCTGGCATTCATAAGCGGAGGTACCGTTTCAAGTTCCACACAAGCCCCCGGCGTTTTTTTTTCGGCAAGGAATTTTAATGCCGTTTTGAGCGCATTATTTTTCGTGCTGGGTTTTAGCGTAGTATTTTCCGCGCTCGGCATACTCCTTTACGGCTTCTTTCTTTTTTTGAGCGGATGGAATGCCGTCATCAATTTTCTATCCGGGTTGATTGTGGTTGTACTCGGACTGAACATCATATTCGGTTTTATCCCGTTCTTGAAGTACGATGACTCGGAAAAACGATGCGAAACCTGCCTTCCCGAAAATTCACCGGGGTTTAACTATGCTAAAGCCGCATCGCGGCGCGGCGGGACTTCCAAAAAACAGCGTGGGTTTTTGGCGGCTTTTTTGATGGGCATAGCCTTTGGCGCGGGTTGGACGCCCTGTGTAAGCGCTTTTTTAGGTTCTGTCCTACTTATGGCAAGCCAAAGTTCCACAATGGGTTATGCCGCCCTCTGCCTTGTTTTCTATGCTGCGGGTTTGGGCATCCCATTTCTTATAGCGAGTTTCTTTTGGGCTGGGCTAATGGAAAAAGCGGCGCGTTACAGGCGTTTTTTGCCTGTAGTTAAATATATAAGCGGCATATTTCTTATCCTGACCGGAATTTTAATGCTGCTGGGGCGTATGCCGGCGCTAAACGCCCTGCTGCAAAGCGCTATGGCTTGGAAGGCTAAGTTTTAATTTTTGCAAAGGCTCATCGCCGTGAACGCCTACAAGTGTTTCATTTACTGTATCAACCATAAGGTCCATAGCCTCAAGGGGAAGCGCGCCGAGCAGTATATCGTCCGCATCCGGCACCAGAATCGCCTGTTGTATAGTACTGCGATTTTGCCAGCAAATTTTTACCGCTTCGGTTAAGTTGTAACGCCTTTTGGAGCCGTCTGCTAGAGAAGCGCCCATTGAGCCTTCAATATCAAGCCCTAACTTTTGCCGTGTTTCTTCATTTATTACTAAAAGCCACGCGCCCGTATCCGGCATTGCTTTTAGCGTTATAGCGCGAACTTCGTCTGCCGGTATATAACCGCCTTTCGCAATTCCTCTGTCACGGACATTTTCCAGACTAATTTCTGTATAGAATGTACTCATATTTTTAGTATTCAGCATTATGCCGGTAATGTCTAGGACAGCGCTGATTAAATTGACTCTTAGGCAAGCCCTTAGTTTTTGAGGCTTGCCTCATCAGCACTGCCCTCTTCTACTACAGCAATAACCGGAAGCCCTGTAAGTTTTTCTATCATTTGGCGGTTGTCTTCTTCCATAAGTCCTCCGCGAAAGCGATTCAAGATAAAGCCCCGAACGCGGATTTTTTTCTGTTGAGCATAAGCGGCGCTAAGAACGGCGCTGTTAATGCTCCCAAGTGCGCACCCGCTTACAATAATTACATCCAGCCCCAGCGCCTTGATAACATCTTCTTGCAGTAGAAGGCAGCCGCTTCGTTTTGCCTGTGAGGTTACGCCGCCGGAACCGCCGCCGCCGTCTGTCCCGGCGTCAAATCTGAAAGGGCAGACTATGCCGCCCGCGCCTTCCACCACGGTAAAGTCATGGGCGGCGCTAATTTCCTGCCAGTCGCGGACTATGCGCGAAAGTTCAGGCGGGCTGCCTTCCAGACGCGCCGCAAGATGCGGCGAGACTGCCGTCTTGTAACTGTACGAGACAAAAGCCTGCTGCTCATCAAAAGAGACCGCTTGTCTAATGTACATTAAGTCCGATTGTTCCTCTCCATCAGCATAAAGGACGCCGCTCATAACGGGTTTGTAATAGGCGCAGTCAATACCGTCCGCCTTCAATTTTTTTAAGATGAGGGCGCTTATATAGGTTTTTCCGGCGTCCGTGCCTGTCGCCGTAATATAAATTCCCTTTGCGCCGCCGGGCACTTGCAATTTTTTTTCGTTTAGCATAGTATTAACTCAAGTTTGGGGGCCGCTAGCTCAGTCGGTAGAGCAACGCCCTTTTAAGGCGTGGGTCCTGGATTCGATCTCCGGGCGGCTCATAAGGCGTTCCTAGGGAAGCACTGATTAGCATCGAGTTTATCAGCGTTGCCCTAGCGGACGCCTTTTTTTATTCCCAACTATACCGGAGAATACCGGATGCCTATATCGTAGATGTCTACCGATTCGGCGTTCTTCAGTTTGGCGCAGATGACGCAGGTAAGCGGAGTGAAAACCGCTTCGAGGGCGCACTTTAGGATGTAGTTCGTCAGTACGAGAGAAGCAAACAGATTCCAGCCAAAAACGCCGGTTGCGCAGCAGATTGAAACAAAAATGAGGCTGTCCAGCAATTCGCCTACCAGCGTGCTGCCCACAGTCCGCACAAAGAGGAAGCGCCCTTTCATCAGCACTTTGACACGGGAAAGCACTACCGAATTAGAAAATTCGCCGGCAAAATATCCGCAGAGGCTTGCCAGCACAAGCCCGCCCGACGACATTCCGCCGAGTATAGCGTTGTAAGCCTCGTTTCCCGCATAACCCTGCCATTCGGATTCGCCGGGCAGTTTGCCGAGCGCAAAGAAGAATAGCGATGTTACAAGCAGCCCCGCAAAACCTATCCATATAACGCGCCGCCCCGCCTTAAAGCCGTAGACTTCCGTGAGGATGTCCCCAAAAATGTACGACAATGGAAAAAGCAGCGTCCCTCCGTCAAACGCAAGTGGAATTCCAACAAGCGAAATCCGCAAGTCTACGATTTTTGCGCCGGAAGCGATGTTGCTCACGATAAGGCAGGCTGTAAAAGCCGCCGTAATGATGTCCAGATAACGAAAATTTCTGGTTTCTGTATTTTGAGTATTCATTCAACAAGTGTAGCGGATTTGGCGGGCATAGTTAAGGCATTTTACTTCCTGTTATCTTGTTTTCAAACAGACTACACAGCCTTGAACATGTACATGCGATTTTCCCGGTCTTTCAAAAATACGGGCAATGAGGTACTCATCCACAGACAATTCCCCGCCGCAGACGGGGCAGCGGCGTTCGCGTCCGCCGGAAAGGCAAAATTTACAGCCGAGTATGTGCAAAAGCCTGTCGTGTTTGCCGGTATCGGGGAAAATCTTTGACCTGACATTTTCGCCCAGTTCAAAACGTGCGGCGCATACAGGGCAGGTACGCGCCTCGCCGCGCTTGCCGTCCCTCGGTTTATATGCCGGGAAAGGCGCATTTTTGCCGCCCGCCGCGCCGTCTTCTTTTTCGGCATTGATTCCGGCGGCGTCTAATCCGCGTTTTTTATATATCAGTTGAAAATACAAAACAAAAGTTAAAAGCGCCGCTAAAAAAATTCCGGCGGCAATACCCGTAAGCCAGTCCATATTCTATTATCGGCTCTTACCTCGCTATACAAAGAACAGAAACCGCTGTATAGTAATGTCGCGTATGAATAGCCGTTTTTTTTGTTTTATTGCTGTATGCGCCGGGTTGTCGCTCTTCCCGCCGGAGATTTTTGCTCAGCCTTACGATAAAGAATATTACCATTTACGCGCTCAGCAATATTTGGCGCAAGGCAACCTGCCCAATGCGCTTGAGGTTTACAATCTGCTTATCGGGACAGACCCGAATGATGCCCGCGCTTTTAACGGACGGGGTAAGGTTTTTGAACGGCGCTCGGAATTGAACCACGCTATGGCAGACTATGAACACGCAATAGAATTGAGTCCTGATTATGCGGAAGCCTTGCATAACCGCAGCGCGCTGCTTCAAAAATTTAAAAATGAAAAACCTCCTTCCGTAACCTTTCCCGCACAGGGGGCGGCATATAACGAATATATTTTTAATCCCGACAGACCGGGACTTTCACAACCCGGAAATAATTGGTCATCGCAAACCGGAGCGCCCTCAGAGGTGATAACAGAAACGGGGGCGGTGGTACCGGCAGCGCCGCAGCGGGTTGTTCCGGCGCGTTTTCCAAAACCGGGTGAATTTGCGGCGGAAGAAACTTCATTCCAGCGGGGAAGCAGACTGCAGTATTATGAAACCTCGGATGGCGCTTCCACACGGAACGCGCAAAATACGGCTGGCGCTCAAGATACTCAGTCTGGACAGAATGTTCAGAGCGCTCAAAATACACCGAATGTCCAAAACGGGCAGAATACGGCAAATGCCGCCGCCGGACAGGATTTCCGTCCTGTACGGCAAACGCCGCCGGCTTATGTTTCCGCCATTACACCATCCGGCGCGTTTATCGGCGAAACCGGCTACGGCGTTGATACGCGCTACCTGCCTTCGTCCCAGTTTCAACAGCCTGCTACTTCATCGTATGTGGACGGCACATTGACGCCTCGTCAAAGGCAAACAATTTCCCCCGCTCCGGTCGAGACGGCTTCGGCATACCGCGTAGAAGGCGCTTCACAACCCGCGCCGCGTCCGGCGGTTCAAAGCGCCGTAACACAAAGCAGCACAACGCAAAGCAGCGCAACGCAAAACGCAACGCGAGGTGTTGCGCCGTTGCAGCCGTTGCAGCCGTTGCAGCAACAGCAGCAACCGTCAAAAAGCACCGCGCCGGTACAGACGGCGGCACCGCCCTCGCCGCAAGCAACTGTAAGCGCGGACAAGATTCAGGTGGGGGGCACACTGGTTATGATGCAACCGGCAGAGATAAACGGAGGCAGCATGCGGCTTGGCGCGGGCGCGACCGGCACAAATGCGCCCATACTGAGCGCGCCTTCGCAAAAGCCGGCAATAGATGGCGTAGCATTTGATACGGCGGAGCGCCACAATAATACGGGGATAGTGTTATACAATGCGGGAAATTATTCGCAGGCTGTGGAAGAATTTACTCAGGCTATAACAAAATCGCAGGGATTTGCGCGGGCATACAACAACAGGGGCGCGGCTTATGCTCAAATGGGCGAAACCAGTCTGGCGCTTCAGGATTTTAATCAGGCGCTCAAAATCAACCCCTATTACTTTGACGCTCAGCACAACCGCGAGTTGCTGCGCGGGCGCTCAAAATAGCGCTCCCGCGTCAATTTATGCCGGAAACAAGTTCATCAATTTTTTGGTTTAGGGTAAAGGCATCGCATATACCGGTATCGGCGTGGAAACGGAGGCGCGGCGTTACACGGAGACGCGCCGTTTGCGCTATGCGGCTTTGAATAAAACCGGCGGCGGAATTTAAACCCGCAACGCCTTTTTCCAAGCCTTCCCTCGATTTATGGCTTGAGACAAATACATCCGCCCAAACAAGGTCGCGGGAAACATCGACCCTCGTTATAGAAAGAAAACTGTCAACTCTGGGGTCTTTAATCTCCCTCTCAACTATAAGAGCGCCTATTTTCTGCTGAAGCAGCACCCCTACCCGTTCCGTCCGGTGTTCTCCCATAATCCCTCCTTACAGCGATTCCCGCCCAAGCGGTTTATCTATCCGTATTGTCAGTCCCAAATATTCGACCTTCCGGTTTTCTATCAGGAATTGCACATTGCGGATGTTGGGGAATTCGGTCGCCGTCCAGACAATTTGCCTCAACTGGGCATAATAACCTTCGGCATCATAGTTATTAAAGAGAAAGTTTTCGGAAAAATTGAGGAAGGCGGTATTGCCCTGAATTCGCGCATTGATAAGTTTTACGCCGGCAGGTATGAGTGAAGTGAGTCCGGCGGCGCTTTCCGCGCCGTCCGGTCCGGCAAGCAAACTGGTTATAGACTCGGTAAGCGGCGAGGCTGTATTGGGCAGTTGGCGTTTTACCGGCTTGAGAAAGACCATACCGCTGCCGTCCACAGTTAAAAGATAGAGGACGCGCTCGCGCATAGGGGTTACAGGCGGCGCGGCAGGCGGCGTGTTTCCCGCGCCGGCGGCAGGAACAGCTCCGCCTCTTTGCAAGTCCGCCGGATTTTCGGTGCCAAAAGGAAGGGAGAGGTCGAACAGTCCGCCGCCTTCGGCAGGAACGCTCTGTAAATTTTCAGGACTGGAAACTGAATTTTGTCCCGCGTCTATGTCTGCTTCGACGGCAGCGCCGCCGTCTTCTAGGGCAGGGCTTGTGCTTTCTACGGGGCGGTTAAATATGCGGTCCATTAGGCGGGTGCTTTTTAGTGTTTCTTGTATGCTACGAAGGTTTACAATAAAAAGAAAAAGCATAATAACGATAAACAGCATCCAAAAAATAGCCGTTATCGAAAGTTTTTTACCGCCGGTGTTTGATGTTTTTCGCGCCGTCATACTTTAATTATCGGTAAAACGGCGCTGCGCCGGTAGAGCCCTCAAAATACCCAGGTAACGAGCGCTTTGGCAAAGCCGTTATCGCGGTATTGACCTAGTTCGCCGTTGCCGCGCCCGGCAAAAATTCCGCAGGAAATTTCAAATTCGATGTCCCCTTTTTTGAGCGTTACCGAAGGAACGAGGAGAGATGCGGAATCTTCGATGTCCCAGAGAGTAGTGAATTTGAGCGTGAGGGCGTCACGGAAGAAGACGCGGGAAACGCGGGCTGTAACGCGGGTAAGTGTTGAGGGAATTTCGGCTTCGATGTCTGTTTCCAAGTCCGGGGCAAACGGCGCTAGGCTGATTTTTTTGCTTACGCCTTTTACAAGGCGGATTTTTTCGGCGCACTGAAGGTTCAGGTCAAAGCCGGCAAAGGCGCGGTCAAAGCCGAGCGACCAGTGGAAAAATGGATTGTAGACCGAGGGGTCGCTGCCTTCGGTATCTTCCGTAATGTTGAATGCAGCCTCCGCCCGGAGATTGAAGCCTGCTATGACGGCGGCAAAGTCCGCGCCCGCCTGATGAAAACGGTTGTAAACAAGAGATGCCCCAACGGGAATGGACGGCGCGGCGGGTGCCAGTTTGACTTCTACGGCAGGGCGCGGCAGATAGCCGTAATAGTACTGCAGCGCCATATCCGCGCCGCCTATCGTGGCGGATGCCCGCGCTCCCGCCTGAAAGTACGAAAGGCTTGCCCCGTCAGGATTTTGTATAGTTTTATTTTCCTCAGTAATACCGGGAATTGTCCCTAACATATCTTCCAGTTTGCTTATATTTTGGGGCTTCCATCTGCCGCTGTCCGCAAAGGTATGACCGGCAAACCATGGAACCAAAACACCCTCAACTTTGATAAAATCCCCGGCATTCCATACCGCGTGGACAAGCGGGCGGGCAATTTTTATGCCGGCGTAGTCTATTACTTCGCTTAAATCGGAATAGTCATGCGGATTTATCACATCAAGCGGACCATCGCTGTCCGCCTTTCCCCAATTAAGTTTCCGCAAACCCGCGCTCAATATAAACGCCGTCCGCCCC
>JAIROZ010000100.1 GCA_031257255.1 Spirochaetaceae bacterium
ATGGCGGCGTAATAGAGAACAACATTACAACCGCGCCTGCCGTGCCTCTTTCCCAAGTTGAACGACTATTACAAAATGAATATGCCTACTACGGCGGCGGCGGCGTTTCGTTATTTGGATACAAAAACGCCGCAAACAATTATCCCTGCGTCTTTACAATGAATGGCGGAGAAATTAGAAATAACACGGCTATAAATCCGTCGGTCGGCGAGGGGGCATACGGCGGCGGTGTGCTTATCCGCGAGTTCGCCCAGTTCATAATGCCGTCCGGCAGCACCGGAGTTATTAAGAACAATGTCTCTGAATGGAAAGGCGGCGGCGTAGCGCTTTTAACAGGAACGAATACAACGAATCCTCCTCTGGATAAGAAAAACTTTTTTATGCAGAGCGCAGATGCCAAGTTGGAAGGCAATACAGCCGCGCTTTACGGCGGCGCAATATATGCCACAATGACGCCGGCACTTACTTATACTCCCACTACGGCTAATACATCATTATCGACTGTAACTGTAACATCCCGTCCTGCAGCGGTTGCCGGGCAGGTAACCTACTCAGCCGGGCAGTTTAAGAACAACAGCGTTACCGGAGTCGGCGCTGTTGGGCACAATGTTTTTGTTCTTATAAACGCAATGTCTGGGTATCCAAGCGGCGTTGCAGGACTTGTCAATAACCCAATAAGCGTGCCAATAGACAACCCAGTGCCAGGCAACACAATCGACCAAACATTCCAAAAATTTGCGGGAGATGCCGCCAATTTGGATTTGCAATAGACGATGAAAAAGCAGCCGCGTATTCTTGCCGTTGATGACGAAAAGCCCATCCTCGAAGTAATTAAGGCTTACCTCGAAAAAGAGGGCTTTCGCGTTATGACGGCAGAAGGGGGCGTCCGCTTTATAGAAACCGTCTACGGTATGGGCTGCCTGCCGCCGAAATAAATGATTAGCGCCATTCCCCCACTTGACCAATTTTTTTTGTTATATTATGGTATAGACAGCAAGGCTCAATAGCTTTTCATCATTGCATTTCAGCATGATTTCTGAGTCTTGTATGCGCCCCCCGGGTTTCATCACCTCCTTTTCCCGGGGGGTTTTTTTTATCCTTCATCAAAAATCCGGCTTGTTTTTTAGCGCTGCTTTATAGAAATAGAATCCGCATGGATGCCGTTTTTACGGCACCGCCAAGGACAGAGTAAAAAAAACTTCCGTTAAGAATTATGTTTTTGTCAAAAAGAGGCTGGTGTTCAATAATAAAAATTACAAGGGCGGAGATGGCAATGCCTTCTACAATGCCGAATACAGCCCCAAAACAGGCATCTACCGCATGGAAGCCTAGCCGTTCTTTAATTTCGTTCAGCATAGCCCCCACAAATTTAACCGCTAAAAAAACTATTAAAAATAACGCGGCAAAAGCGGCGGCAAACAATGCCGCCTGCGGGAAGGTTTTGTTTTGCTCTTGCAGGGTTTGCGCAAGAAATGCCGCTCCTCTGCCATAAAAAGACACGGCAAATATCAAGCCCAGCGTCCATGCCGCTAAGCCGCCCGCTTCGCGCACAAAACCGCGCAGACCCGCTCTAACGGCAAAAATAAGAATAACAGCCCCAAGCGCAATATCCAAAGAGACTAACGGCATAACAGTATAATAATTATTATTGGGGGGCTGTATAAGGGTAACACTAACAGTGCTACCCTTAGTTTGAGCAGGCTGCTACCAGCAATTACGGCGGTGTCCGGGCGCTTTGCTGCGCCGGCTGCCGTTGAGGGGCATCATAAAACCGTTGCGTCCATCGCCGGGACCGTTCATAAAGCCGCCGCGCCCGCCGGCGTCAGAAAGGTCATGTTCTTTGCCGTTTAGGGTGAGTTTTATGACCCGCAAAAAAGCGGTGTTTTCGTAACGGGGGTTGGGGACACTCCAGCCTTCCACGCCGACTTTGGCATTTTCTTTTAGCCCGTCGAGAAAGCCGACATAGCGTTCCAACTGCGGCGTGTGGTAAATCTTACCGCCGCTTTCCACGGAAATAACACCGTTTTTGAGTACCAGAACACCGTCAATCTTTACTTGCTCAGCGTCTCTAAAACGAGTCTTGTCCGTGTTTTGCGCCGTTGACTGCGCGAATGCCGCCACCGCGCAGAGCGCCGCAAGCGACATCGCAAAAAAAAGTCTTTTGTTTTTCATTATTCCTCCTGAATAAAAGAACAGCGGCGTTCCATAAACCTGACGCGCCGTCTGTTATTATTGATTACTAAACAACGGGTATGCGCGTAAAGTTACCGCCAAGCCCGGCGCGTTGCGCTGGACTAAGGGAAACGCTGAAAAATGCTCGTTTGCATTTTTCAGTGCTTCCTAAGCACCGCTAAATTCAGAATAATAATAAAAAAGATGGATGCGCTTCAGTATCACTATCAGTTTATCAATTTTTCTACTGCCGCATCCCGAAACGAGCGCGAGGCAATAACGCGATATTTGTATTCGGTTTGCAATGGCAAACCCGCGCCGCTTCCTCATGGTAATTTTTTTGATAAATGGCACAAAGCGCTTGATACTATAGTCTTTGCTCTCAATGGACTGCCGCTGCGCGGCATAGAAACGCTTGCGGTAAATGAGATTATCGAATTTATCGAAAAAACTGAAACTGAAACCGATAGCGCGGAAAATCCGTTCGCAAGTGAATTCGCTCTTATAGAAGAATGTTCCGCTCTGAATACCGCTCAATTTGCGGAGTATGCGGATGACATCATCTCATATATTCAAAGTGAATATATGAAACATGAACTTGACGGCGAATTCTATCTTGAACGCTTAATTCCCGGCAGCGAACATCAGGACGAAGCGGTACAGGACGAAGCCATAATGGAAGCGTTTACAGGACGCTGGAAATTTCTTGCAATGCAAAAAACACTGCGCTGGAAAAAAGAAACAATAAATAAACAGGCGCTTGAATTTTCCGCTTCCCTTAAACAAAAAATTCTGGATAACCGGAATCTCGAACGCATATTTGGAATATCGCAAGACGGCGGGCAAAAATTATTTAACAGGGTAAAGGGCAAATTGCAAAAAGTTAATATAAATGCGCTGGAACAATCCGAACATTTTTACAAAAAAGACATGGCGCTGCGCTCTCTCGCTGAGGAACTTGGAAGGGGAGTTAAAGAAAGCGAAAAAGAAAAGCCGCAAAGAAATATGCTTCTTCCTATGGGTGAGGAATTTACCGGATTTACAACCGGAAACAGGCTCGACAGGCTGCCTGCCTCCGAAGCCGTCTTAATGATAGACGGCGACCTTGAACCGCTGTTCTATAAAAAATTTGCATACAAGGAACTTTTGAACTACGAAACAAAACCGGTATACAAAGAAATTCCGCCGGATAGTCCGGCAGACAGGACGCGGGGACCTTTTATACTTTGCATAGACACAAGCGGCTCAATGAAAGGAGCGCCAGAATGCGCGGCAAAGGCGCTTGTTTTTGCGCTGCTAAAGATGGCTGTAAAGGACGGGCGTAAATGCTATTTGATAATGTTCGCGCTTGATACCGAGGAACTGGAAATAAGCGATTTTGAGCGCGGCTTGGGAGCGCTCTGCGATTTTTTGGGAAACAGTTTTTACGGCGGCACGGACGCAAGCGCGGCGCTGGACAAGGCGCTCTCGCTTTTGGAAGGCTCGGAATGGAATGATGCCGATGTGGTTGCCGTTTCTGACTTTATAATGCCGTGTTTTTCTTCGGCGCTTACTGAGCGCATCATCAGGCGGCGGGAAAGCGGTACGCGCTTTTTTGCCTGTGTTACCGGCAACAGCGGCGGCACACCGCCCAATCCAGCCGTTACCGCCCTTTTCGATAGGGAACTGGTATACCGCTGTTAATTGCGGTTAGAATACGACAACGGTTCTATAGCTCAATTGGATAGAGCGGCAGCCTTCGAAGCTGTAGGTTGGCGGTTCGATTCCGTCTAGAGCCAAAAATCAGTCTTTCACTAGTGCTTAAAACAGCGTATACCGGTAAATACCATAGCGATGCCGTGTTTATCGCAGGCTTCTATGGAAAGGCTGTCGTTGGCGGAACCGCCGCACTGGATAATGGCGCGGATGCCGTTTGCCGCCGCAAGTTCCACCACATCGCTAAACGGAAAAAAGGCATCCGATGCCAGAACTGCGGCGGCTTTTCCGTCCCGTGTTAAGGGCGGCAGCGCGGCATATTCCGCGCCGTCAAGCCCGGAAGACGCCGCTCCGGTAAGCGCCGCCGCCCGCTCCGCCGAACGCTTTAGCGCCAGTTCCGCCGCCCAGATACGGCTCGTTTCCCCGCCGCCCGCGCCCAGCAGCATCCCGTCTTTTACCACGGCTACAGCATTCGACTTTATCCAGCAAACAGCCCTCATCCCAAAGACCAATTCCGGGATAAGTTCCGGCGGCACTTGCGCCTTTGTTACAACTTCCCATTTGTCAAAAAGGCGGCGGTTTGTTTCCTGAACAAGCAAGCCGCCGTCTATGCTTACACATTCAAGGCGGTCTGCCGGAGCGCGGGCTATTTTTACAACCCGCAGATTTTTCTTTTGCCGCAAGACAGCGAGGGCGTCCGGCTCAAAATCCGGCGCGGCGACTATCTCCAAAAAAAGTTTATCGAGCGCAAGCGCCGTTTTTGTGTCGCAGACGGCGTTGAAAGCGGCAATGCCGCCAAAAATGGAAACGGTGTCGGAGGCTTTGGCTTTTATGAATGCCTCGTACGGCGTACCGCCCTGTCCTATCCCGCAAGGAGTGTTATGCTTTACCGCAACGCAGGTAACGGCGCAGCAGTTTGGCGCGGCGGCAGTCGTCCGCGCTGCCGCGCTCAATGGCAGTTCGTTCTCTCCAAGCGGAGGAACGCCCGCCGCAGGCAGCCCGAAAGAGCAGACGGCTTTCCACGCAAGGTCAAGGTCGCGGATGTTGTTGTAACTCAACTCTTTGCCGTTTAGTACTTCCATTGCGGAGAAAATTCCGTCTGAGTCCGCATACCGGTATAACGCCGCCTTCTGATGTCCGTTCTCGCCGTAGCGCAAGGCAAGCGATTTTTCCAGCGGCATCGGAAAATAATTTGGAAACGCCGCGCCTTCCGGCTCTTCCGTCTTGGCGGCAGGCGTATTTTCCGCCAATAAATACCTTGCCACGGCGGCATCGTAGGCGGAAGTGAGCGCAAATACCTTTGCGGCAAGCGCTTTGCGCAGGGCAGGATTCGGGATGCCGCTCTCGACTTCCGCTATTACCGCCGGGTAGTCCTCAGCATTCGTTAGAACGAGGACGCTTTTATAGTTCTTGGCGGCGGAACGGAGCATAGATGGACCGCCTATGTCGATGAATTCGAGCGTTTGCGGAAGGGGCAAGTCTTCTTTAACCTTCTCGAAAAAAGGGTAAAGGTTGACGCATACAAGAGAGATTTCGGTTATGCCGAGAGTCCGCAGGGTCTGGACATGCGCTTCGTTATCGCGCAGCGCAAGAAGCCCCGCGTGAACCGCCGGGTGCAGCGTTTTGACACGCCCGTCAAGACATTCGGGGAAGCCGGTAATTTCGCTCACATCTGTTACGGCGATGCCGCCGTCCCGTAAATACTTGGCGGTGCCGCCTGTCGATACAATTTCCCAGTTTGATTTTTGCAGAAAGGCGGCAAGTTCCAGCGCCCCTTCTTTTTTGTAAACACTGAACAGCGCTCTTTTTTTCATAATTTACACTAACCGCCTGAGCGTTATATTGTCTAGGGTAATGCCGCTTTCTAAGTTCTAATTTTTTCTAAAGTCAAAAACCGTTTCTGCCGATAATGGGGTATATTCTATTTTTGAGGGACGCTTGCAAGCATCCGCAATATAAGGAAGGAAGAAATTGAAACTACCCCGATTTATTATCAAGGGAACGGCATTGCTGATGACCGGCGCGGCGGCTGCCGCCGCTATGGCAGAAAAAATTGACGGAGCGCCGGAAAAACCTGCCCGGTATCAGGCGGTAGTTGCCGCCCACGAAACAAAGACATCCGAAGGAGATGCCGCCGCGCCGGCAACTCCCAAGGAAAAAATCGAAACTCCCGCGCCTAAAAATGAATTCAAACCCGACCCGTCCCTCCGTCCCGGCTCAATATTGCTCGAAAATGACATCCTCGCTTTTTATGGTCATCCCAATTCAAAAAATATGGGCATACTCGGACGCCATACAAAAGAAGCGCTGCTGGAACGGCTAAATGCCTTTGCCGCGGATTACAAAGCGGTAAGCGGCGGCAGGAATATAGTCAAGGCTTTTTACATTATTTACGCGACCTGTTGGCCCGAAGGCGAAGTAGGCGTTATCGGCAAGGAACGGCTGGAGGAATACATCAAATTTGCCGCCGAAAATAATATGCTCGTTTTTTTAGACCATCAGATTGGAAAATACGACCCCGTAAAATCGCTTACCCGTATGCTCCCGTATTTGAAGTATCCGAATGTACATCTCGCGCTTGACCCCGAATGGCGTACAACAAAACCTATGCGGGAGATTGGCAGCGTAACCGGCGCGGAAATAAACGAAGCGCAGAGGGTAATGCAGGACTATATTACAGAAAACAAAATAGAAGGCGAGCGCATGCTTGTTATCCATCAATTTAACGCGGTTATGATAAAAAACCGCTCGTCTGTAAAGGCGGACAAAGAACAGGTACGCCTTATCCTCTGCATGGACGGGCACGGCAACCCCGCCAAAAAACGCGGTACCTATGCCTTTAACGCGGAAGCGACAAATATTCCGATAAAAGCATTCAAATTGTTCCTTAACGAAAAAGGCAACACAGGCGTAGACCAGCCTATTTTGAGCCCCGCTCAGGTTTATGCGCTCAATCCGCGCCCGTACCTGATAATGTACCAATAATACACCTAATACATTTATATACGAAGGGCGGCGAAAATGCCGCCCTCTTATAAAATTGACTAAAAACTCCGATATTGTTATTATAGAATTATGAAGATGCGTTTCCCACCGGTTTTTTTTATTTGCGCGGCTGTTTTTATTTTTTGGGGCGGCTGTGGAGACATAGAACTCCCCAATCCTCCAAGTTCGCCCGCAGGCGGCACCGGTGAAGGCAAAGTTTACCTTACGCCGGGTTTTAAATACTCTCCGGCTGGAGAAGCCGGACCGGAATATGACATTAATGTGAATCCTAACGGAATTCTCATTGCAAGCGCTAATCTGGACAGCAGCGGTACATATAATATTGAGTTAGAAGGGAACATAAAAAGCGGAATCCCCATCGGGCTTAGGCGGTTCAAGCGCGCAAATCCAAAATTTGATAATAATAACACGGCAAGCGGGGACAAATATTACCGCTTCGGCGATTACGATGTACAAGTTTATCCAGATAGAACCTATGACCCCGACCCTTTTGTACCGAACCCGAACTACACGCCTCATATTAAAGTTCCAGAAAGTGGAAATGCCAAATTTACGGCGGTAACAATATCCGGCATACTGCAAGCAAAGGATAAAAAAGGAAACCAGCGTGATTTATACAATATTAGTATTAAACAAAAAAACGAGGCTCTAAAATACTATAATTCATCAAATACCAGCGGAACAGGGTGGACAAATACTATTGACACTGAATCAGGTACTATGGTGACACAATACGCCGTAAGTAACGGGCTGCAGCAACATCCTTACAACTTTTTAGGAACAACAATTCAGCGTGGCGGCATTTCCGATAATTCGGAAACCGGTGGATTATCATTATTACTTTGGGATGGGGCATCTTCCAAAACTGTGGATTTTACCATAACTTACAAAGACGGAGGCATTACAAAAGCGCATATCGACTATTCTAAAGTTACTATAAATGACAACCCGCCTTCTATAGTCTGGCTTTACAGCGATTATTCGCCGCATTTGCCGCCAACCGCCCCAGATTACCAGTACCAGTTTCCCCGTATCTTTCCTTATGATGTTCTTACCGCCGACAACAGCCGGGTTGACGACCCTTCTGCGAAACTTATTACCGGAGAATACCTTAAAGCGCCATATTACAACGCTCAAGGCGGAGGACCATTCCCCTATGACCCCAAGGATGGACTGAGAGCAAAGGCAGGTACATCAGAGGTGTATATATGCAACTCCTTAACAATCGGCAGTACATTAAGGCTTCTGCCTGTTTTTTACCCGCTTGATTCTTTTTCCTCTGTACTCTGGGACCCCGCAGACAATAAAGATGACACCAGTAGAACCTATGCAATAACCGAAAACCCGGACGGCTCATTGTCGATTATGAACATAAGCGGTTCGAGTACTATTAATGTTACAGCCACAATAAAAGTCAACTCTTCCACAAAGCCTAGCGCCGCAGATTCTGATACAATGATTCTTAAAGCCCAAGTTGTACTTGTTAATACTCCTACTACTCCATAGTTTTGCCTTTGCAAATGCAAAGGCTTACGGGTTATATTTAATTAACAACTTATTTATTCTAAAGAATTCCAGTAATCTTAACCAATGAAAAAACACCGGTTTCTTTTGTATACAGCATCCGCGTTATTTTTTATCCTTTCTGTCATTTCCGCCTGCAGCCCCAAGAATACGGCGCAAAAAGAAGAGACGGCACCGTCCGCAAATACTGTGCCGGCGCTGCCAAACGGCGCGATTAATATGCCCCCGTACGCCATAATAATTGCGGGAAAGACGCCGCTCTGGTTCGAATACGCAAAGACAGGTTTACCAAAACAAATATCACGCATAGAAGATGCCGCGCTTAACGACTTTGTCCCATGGACTGCCGCCCGCCATACTACCGGTCTGATTTTTTTTAATGCCGCAGACGAATCTGCCGCCGGACAAACAAGCATAGCCGCCGCCGTCAACCGCTTCGGCTTTTTGGCGCTGTGCCCTCCACAAAAAAATGATGACGCGCCTGCCGCAGACGAGGTGCTTTTCTATGTTTTTGAAGAAACCGCGTATTTTCCCAATTATACGGCAAGCGCTCCGTTCAATCTGAATGGGTATCCCGCAGCGCTGCTTTCTTTCAACGACTTCTTTACAGCCTCCGCGCCTACAGCATCGTCAAAAAATGCCGCGCCCGCCGCAGCCGCGCCGCCTATGCCGGCATCTCAAGCGCCGGGTGAATATTCTTTTGCCATTGGCAAAAATGGGCTCTTCAAGCCGGAAATTCCGGTATTTATGAATTTAACCTCCGCCGGACTTTGGAACATTTGTAATTTCTTTTATGGAAAACAAGGGCTTTGGTATATCAAGGCGCAAAAACCGGACGGCAAATTTTTTTACGGGCAAACCGTGGATATAGCATCCTCATCAAAAATTGAAGAAATAAGCGAAGCGCTGTACTACAAAGAAAACGCCCCCGCCAAAGCGGATGCGCTGCCTCCGCCGCTCCGCGCTCTGCTGGAAAAGGCGCTTGTTTTGTGTTCAATAGATAATTGGGTGCTCTATGTCTACGAAGAACACGGCAAACGCGCCTATTCAGGGCAGACCGCAAATACGGCGGCGGCAAAAATGCCGCCGGAACTTTTTGCCTTGTACAATAATGAAGATGCCGGTAATGCCGTTCTGCTTGTAAACGAAAATGAAGGCAAGAACGCGCTCATCCTAAGGAATGTTGCCGGCGTTAATGGCGCCGCCGGCACCGGCATTTATGTTCAGGCGCTTCCGATGCTGCCCGAAAACTTTTTCTGGACGGGCGCGGGCATAGTTGATAGCGGCAATGACGGCGATGCCGCCGGAACCCTCATCGCCTTTTGGGAAGAACGCGAGGCTTGGAACATAGGCGCTGCCGGTTTTATGCTAATAAAAGCGGAAAATCAGCAATGATAGTAACCCCCTCTGACGAAAACATTGAACGCGCCGCCGCCGTTGTAAAGGCGGGCGGGCTTGTGTCATTTCCCACAGAAACTGTGTACGGACTTGGCGCGGACGCTTTTAACGAAAAGGCGCTTGCCGCCATATTTGAGGTAAAAAACAGACCGTATTTTGACCCGCTCATAGTACATCTTGCCGGCATACCGGAACTGGAAACCGCCGCCGACCTAAGCGTCCTGAGCAAAATTGCCCGAAGCGCGGCGCTTTTTCTGGCTGACAAATTTTTGCCGGGACCCCTCACGCTGATACTGCCAAAACAGCCATCATTGCCTTCTCTTGCCACCGGCGGCTTGGATACGGTCGCCGTGCGTATTCCCGCGTCCGCCATCGCGCAAAAGTTGATTCGCCTGAGTACCGGCGCAATAGCCGCCCCCAGCGCCAATCCCTTTGGACGGCTAAGCCCAACCCGCGCCGTCCATGTAGAGGAATATTTTGCGGACATTCTAATCTTAGACGGCGGCAGGACGGCGCTGGGGCTTGAGTCTACTGTACTAGACCTTACAAATGGAGAGCCGTGCATCTTGCGGGAAGGCGGGATAACAAGCGAACAATTATCGGATGCGCTTGGCAAACCCTGCAAAAAACGCCGGATGGAAGCATCCGCAGGCACAACATCCCCCGGTCTGCTAAAAAGCCACTATGCGCCGCGCTCGGAATTATTGCTTTATGCTCATAATTCATTATGCGCCGCGCCTTTTGTTACCGGCACCGCTTATATCTTCTTTGAAGAAAAATCGTTAAATGCCTTTGCTAAAAAAAACGGCATACAACCGGAAAGCGCGGCAAAAAATTATCTTTTTGCGCTTAGCAGATCAGGCGGTAGTGCCGAAGTCGCAGCCAACCTTTTTGACACGCTCCATGCCGCCGACCGCTTGCGCCCTGCCGCCATTTACGCCGAACAAGCCCCCGCCGCCGGATTGGGTGCCGCGATAAACGACCGTCTATTCAAGGCGGGCGGGTCAAAATCCGTGCTTGCATAATTTTGAATGATAACTCACAAAAAAAATGCGCCGTATTGACGCGGACGGCAATATGGCGCATACTGTTATATGGCTAATTTTCAAGAAGCGTACTCGTACGATGATGTCCTGCTGCTGCCCGGACATTCCGAAATTTTACCCCGTGATTGCGATGTTAAAACTACGCTCTGCGCGGGCGTTGAACTGAACATACCGCTTATTTCTGCGGCTATGGACACAGTAACCGAAGAAAAACTGGCAATAGCCATCGCGCTGGAAGGCGGCGCGGGCGTAATTCACCGGAATTTGACGCCCCAAGAACAGGCGCTTCAGGTTAGCGCCGTCAAGCGCTACCTCAACTGGGTTATCGAAGACCCGGTAACTGTGGAGGCTGATGCTCTTATCCGCGATGTCCGCGCCCTTATGGAAAAACACGATGTTTCCGGTATGCCCGTTATTGACAACGGCGGGAGGCTGCTCGGCATCATTACAAGCCGCGACCTTCGCTTTTGCCGCGATGAAGCGCTCCCCGTTACCGATGTTATGACCCGCGATGTCGTTTCCGAACAAGGCGCTCCCACTGTGGAAAGCGCCCGCGCAAAATTCGACAAACACCGTATCGAAAAACTTCCCGTAGTAGACTCCGGCGGACGGCTTACCGGACTGATAACCGTCAAGGATATGGAAAAACACGCGCTCTATCCGCTTGCCGCAACAGACAGTACGGGGCGGCTTATAGTGGGCGCGGCAGTTTCTCCTCAGGATTACGAAGCGCGGATTCCGCTGCTAAAAAATGCCAAGGTTGATTTTGTTGCGCTGGACACGGCGCACGGGGACACGAAAAATGTGATAGACGCGGTACGCGCCATCAAAACAAAGTTTGATGTGCCGGTTATCGGTGGGAATGTGGCAAGCGCGGAGGGAACGCGCCGTCTGCTTGACGCCGGCGCGGACGCGATAAAAGTGGGGATAGGTCCCGGCTCGATATGTACAACCCGTATAGTTGCCGGTGTAGGCGTGCCGCAGTTCAGCGCGGTGTGGGATTGCGCTGAGGAGGCGGCAAAAAAAGGCATACCGGTTATTGCGGACGGCGGCATAAAATTTTCCGGCGATATTACCAAGGCGATAGGAGCCGGCGCGGATGTCGTGATGATAGGCAGTCTGTTTGCGGGGCTAAAAGAAGCGCCCGGTCGCGAAATCATCTATGATGGGCGAATTTACAAGGAATACCGGGGGATGGGCAGCCTCGGCGCATTGGAAAGAGGCGGCGGCGACCGGTATCAAATCGCAAAAGATGAGGAGCCCGCGCCGGAAGGCATAGAGGGGCGCGTCCCTTACAAGGGCGAACTCCGCTCTTTTGTTCATCAAATGGTGTCGGGTTTGAGGAAAGGAATGGGCTACTGCGGCTGCAAAACAATAGACGAATTAAAGCGCTACCGCAAGTTTGCCAAAATTACCGCGCAGGGCTTGCGCGAAAGCCATGCTCACGATGTCCAAATAACAAAAGAAGCGCCAAATTATTCCAGATTCTGAGGCTTAAATGGAAAAAATACTGATACTAGACTTTGGCAGCCAGACCACAGCGCTCATAGGCAGGCGCGTCCGCGAAATGGGCGTATATGCCGAAGTGATACCCGGAGACAGCGAACTTACAGACGCGGCGCTGGAAGGCGTGCGCGGCATCATACTTGGCGGCTCGCCTGAATCGGTGTACGGCAAGGGGGCAAAGGTCAGCCCCCGTATCTACGAATGCGGACTGCCGCTACTCGGCATCTGCTATGGACTTCATAGGATAACAGCGGATTTAGGCGGCATTGTCGCGCCGCTTGCCAAGCGCGAATTCGGCGCGGTCGAAGTACGAATGAACCAAAAACCGGCAATAGGGCTCAAAAAGCCTGTTATGCATGTCCTGCCTTTTTTTACACGCTTTCTGCGGCGTGAAGAACGCCCGCTATGGAACCTCGTTACCGGGCAAAAATCATTTGATTCATTTACCGCATGGATGAGCCACGGCGACACCGTAGTTACCCTCGCACCCGGCTTTGTCGAAGCGGCAAAGAGCGCAACCGGCTATCCGGCTATCGTTTTTCATACCGAAAAGCCATGGTTCGGCGTTCAGTTTCATCCTGAGGTAAGCCATTGCGAACACGGGAACGATTTACTTGCCGGCTTTGTCCTCGGAGTTTGCGAATGTTCTCAAAGTTGGAATATGGGGCGCTACCTTGAATTGGCTCAAAAGAAACTGAAGGAAGCGGCGGCGGAACGCGATGTCTTATTGCTCATTTCCGGCGGGGTCGATTCAACAGTTACTGCGGCTCTCCTGCTAAAAACACTGCCTCCGGAACATATCTACTTAATGTACATTGACACCGGGCTTATGCGGCAGGGCGAAACTGAAGAAGTTAAAGACATGCTAACGCGGCTTGGGGCGCGTCATCTTTCGATAGTTGACGCCGAGGCGGATTTTCTGGGCGCTCTTGCCGGGCTTACCAAACCCGAAGAAAAACGCAAAGTGATAGGCGACCTCTTTATTACTGTCCAGGAACGCGAGGTTGCCAAACTCACTCTGGCGGACAACTATTTTTTGGCGCAGGGGACGCTCTACACAGACCTTATCGAAAGCGGCAAGGGTGTGGGGGCAAAGGCTCATTTAATAAAAACCCACCACAATGTAGGCAGCCCGCTTGTGGACGCAAAACGCAAGGCAGGGCTGCTGCTTGAACCGCTTGATTGCCTTTACAAAGATGAAGTACGCGAAGCGGGCAGGCTGCTCGGTCTTACGGAAGATGTTGTGATGCGGCATCCGTTTCCTGGTCCGGGACTTGCCGTGCGCGTCCTTGGCGAGGTTACAAAAGAAAAATGCGCCATCCTTCGCGCAGCCGACAAAATTTTTATTGATGAATTAAAACGCCGCGCATCACCGGAGCAAAAAACACTTTACAGCGAAATCTGGCAAGCATTTGCCGTGCTGCTCCCGCTCCGTTCCGTGGGGGTAGCCGGAGACGGGCGGCAATACGGCTATGTACTAAGCCTCCGCGCCGTAACTAGCAGCGATGGTATGACGGCGGATGTCTATCCGTTCGAGGCGAAGGATATACTCGAAATTTCCACCGCGATAACAAACGCCGTCCCAGAAATAGGGCGCGTCTGTTACGATGTCTCCAGTAAGCCGCCGGCGACTATAGAATGGGAGTAAGCATGAATAATGGCAAACGCCCATCATGGGACGAATATTTTATGGAAGTCTGCGATGCCATTTCGCGCCGGGCTACCTGCGACCGGGGACGGAGCGGTGCCGTCATTGCCAAAGACAACCAAATTCTTGTTACAGGCTATGTGGGCGCGCCCGCCGGACTGCCCCATTGCGATGAAGCAGGTCATCAATTAAAAAAGATGATGCACGAAGACGGCAGCGTAACCGAACACTGCGTTAGGACGGTTCACGCGGAGCAGAATGCTATATGTCAGGCGGCAAAACGCGGCATCGCAATAAACGGCGCAACCCTCTATTGCCGGATGACACCCTGCCGCACCTGTGCCATGCTCATCATCAACTGCGGGATAGTCCGTGTTGTCTGCCAGCGCCGCTACCACGATGCCGCCGATTCGGAAGCAATGTTCAAAACGGCAGGCATAGCCTTGGAATATGTCTACGACGAAGTGCAGCGCTACTAACGCTGAGATGGTTTATTTTGAGGCTTCGCGCAGATAGCCGTCCAGAAATCCGGCAAGCCGTGCAAAAGAAGATGACCCCAAAGAATAATCCCCAATAGCGGACGGCGGCAAACCTTCGGTCATTCTAAGATATTCTACCGCGTCCGTATCTAAAAACGGGTCTTCGGTAAATTCAGGGCGCAGCCCTAGAATTTCAAGCCAGTTCCACAAAAAATGAACGCGGATTTTTTCGCTCATAAATGAGTCCGCACCTTGCAAAGCATCCAAACAAGCGTTTGCAAGCGCAAACGCCGCGCCGCTCATAACGCCGCCTCCCTCGCCATCAAGCGCCGCTCCGCAGATAAATGCCGCCGCCCGCACCCGTTCTAAAAGTTCGCGGAGTTCAGGACGCCATGCGCGGACATCAAAATCACTCACCTTATCCTGCCCTTTAGCCCCATAAAGATAGAGCGTCCCCGTTTGGAAAGGCGATACATAGGCGCGGAGTTTGCTTTTTGCCCCTCCATAGACAACAGCGCGGACTATGCCTTCTTCCGGCGTTAAAAAAACCGCCTCTTTGTTTGATTCTCCAAAGGGACGGAGGCGCAAAACGAGGGCGGGCATAATACGATGGCGGTTCATTTATGCGTGCCCGTCCGCATACGGCGGTAAGTTTACGCGGGCTAGGCGCTGTTCCAAAACAAAGTCCGCAAGGATGAGCGCCGCCATCGCTTCGACCACAGGCAAGGCGCGTGGCGCAATGCAGACATCGTGCCGTCCTTTTATGCTGATAAGCCTGACCGCTCCGTCTTTGGAGAGCGCTTGCTGCTCCATCGCAATGGAGGGCACCGGTTTGAAAGCGGCGCGGAATTCGAGCGGCGCGCCTGTGGAAATGCCGCCCAAAACTCCGCCTGAGTGGTTTGCGTTAATATCGTTATTTTGTGAGCCTTTAAGCCGGGATGCGGCAAATCCCGCGCCTATTTCAAAGCCTTTTACCGCCCCAATCGAGAGCATAGCCTCCGCAAGGGCGGCATCCAGTTTGCCAAAAACCGGCTCGCCGAGCGCCGCCGGAAGACCGGTAACACGGCAGCGGACTACGCCGCCAATGCTGTCTCCTTCCGTCCGCAACGCTTTGATAAGGGCTGCGGCTTTTTCTACATCTTTAGACGGAAGCCTGAACGGATTGCGCTCAATTTCCGCCTCGCAAAAATCCGGCGCTCCAAAGTCCGGCGCGGTAATTTCCCCGATAGATTCAGTCCAGCCCAAAATAGTTATGCCGTTTTCTATAAGGAATTTTTTTGCTACCGCTCCGGCGGCAACCCGCGCCGCTGTTTCCCGCCCGGAAGAACGCCCGCCGCCGCGATAATCCCGAAAACCGTATTTTGCGTCCCATGTGGAGTCTGCATGCCCCGGACGGTATATGTCTTTTAATTCATCATAATCCGAGGAGCGCGTGTTCATATTCCTTATGATTATTGCGATAGGCGTCCCCAGTGTATGCCCTTCGTACACCCCGGAAAGGACTTCACATTCATCAGTTTCTGCGCGTGGTGTGGAAACAGCGGCAGCGCCGCCATCTCTGCCGGGACGCCGCCGCGCCAGTTCGGCATTTATTTCTGCCGTGTTTAGCGGCAGCCCCGCCGGACAGCCGTCTATAACGCAGCCGACTGCCGCTCCGTGCGACTCCCCGAATGTCGTTACAGCCCAATTTTTGCCAAATGTGTTCCGCGCCATGCCTTATCTTACAACGCCTGCGAGGTAAAAGTAAGCGATATGTCAGAGCAATTAAGTATACTAGACGGGTTTTTTATTCTCTTGTAAACTGAATTCAACCGGTTTGCGATACCGGTATCGGGCAATGGCGCAGTTGGTTTAGCGTACAAGTCTGGGGGACTTGGGGTCCGCGGTTCGAATCCGCGTTGCCCGACTAAAAAAATATGGAAAATGGCGGCGGAATTGCGCTCGATTAATGGATGCCAACGGCAACCGTTAATCGAACTTTTTCTTTAATGTCCGGGTTTTGCCGGTATGTGATTTGCTCGTAAAAGCAGTTGTTTGCTTTGTTGTACCGGTACTGCGTTACCGCCGTTGCCTTGCCGACTTCCTCAATCTTCCATGCTCATCCCGCGTTAATTGTAGTCTCTAAACCACACAAAGTCTGACCATTGAAGGGTTGTTACGGCGGCGTTGATGTCAACCGGCGCGGGGACGCCGTTCACTGAATAAGTATGATAGGTATCCTTACCGGAATTAACGTCCCACCATCCGGTCCGTATATAGTATGAGCCGGTGCCCGTCCATGCGTTTTCTGTCTGTGACTTATCGTCTTTCGACAGCAC
>JAIROZ010000125.1 GCA_031257255.1 Spirochaetaceae bacterium
AAGCAGCAGGTAATTGAGTCCGAAGCGCAGGCAAAGGCGCTTGTCGCCAAAGCGGAAGGCGAATTTAACGCCGCGAAACTCCGCGCCGAGGCGGAGATAGAAGCGGCTCGCGGTCAGAATGAGGCGAACAGGCTGCTCTCCCAAAACTTTACCGTTGAGGTGCGCCTCAAAGAACTGGAAATCGAACTCGAAAAAGCCAAACGCTGGGACGGCAGACAGGTGCCAACCTACATTCCGCTAAACCCCGCCGGCGGCGTTGTAACACTTCCGGCAAAGCCGTAGAAAAACGCCGTGTTGCCTTTATCCCTTTTTGCGGTATACTGCTTTTATGAGCATTACACAAACTGTTGAAATTCCCGCCGGCAGCCGGTTGATGCTGGAACCTATAGATTCCGGCAATGTCCACCGCGAAGTTCCGGCGGGAGCCGTTATTACATTTACGCCGGCGGCAAAGCCGGAAGCCGAGAAAACAAGGGATACCCCCGAATACATTAGGCGCAAGGCTATGCTGCCGCAATCCATAGAGTTCATCAACAGTTTTGCTGAGGAACTCAACCGGGAAGCAGAGGATGTACTTACATATCAGGGCGATATTTTTGACCTTATTCCTCCGTATGAGGAAGACCTATGAAACGGGGAGAACTCTACCGTGTCTATAAAGGTTCCCCAAACGACCCTAAAGACTACAGGGTTTTTCTTGTTGTTAGCCGTCAGGAGTTAATAGACAATACTTTTTCCAGCATTATTTGCGCTCCAGTCTATTCCAAATATGGAGAAGTTGACACTCAGATTGAAATTGGCGCTGAAGAAGGTATGAAACATGACAGCGCGGTATACTGCGATGAATTGATTAGTGTTCCAAAATCCCGGCTTACCAACTATATCGGTTCCCTTCCGGCTGCCAAAATGGAGGCAGTAAACGCCGCCCTCCGTATTGCTCTGGCTGTCTAGAGATGTGAAAGTACTTATCCTATTTCTAAATTGCCCCGCAAGCGGCTAAAAACACTTAATACGGCTTTGAGATTTGCGTCTGCGT
This sequence comes from Spirochaetaceae bacterium, assembly GCA_031257255.1. GTDB lineage: Bacteria > Spirochaetota > Spirochaetia > Treponematales > Breznakiellaceae > JAIROZ01. Next base: position 1,037 of record JAIROZ010000125.1, read on the forward strand.
ACTGCTTCAAAATATCCTTTTCCTGCTCCAGCAAGGATGAATCCGCCTTAAAAAGTTCATACGGCTCTATGTTCAATGCCGAAGCAAGTTTGACCAGCGTATTAGGAGAAACCCACGCCTTGCACCGCTCAATATCGCTTAAAAAAGGGGAATTGCTGGAGACACATCTCATTGCCGGCTGCCCGCAATGAGATGCGTAAAATCGCTTACTGTTTTCACGATTCCCTTCTCTACTTTGAGAGATACTTTGTATAATGCCACTAATGGAATATGAAAAATGAAGAGTTTAAGGACTCGGTTCTTCCTATTTTTTACCGGTTTAGGCATGTTGACGGCGCTTGTAGCGGGAATTGCTATGTACATTCAGTATATGGGGTACATCAAATCAAACTACCGGAATACGCTTTCTCAGGTTTTGATAATGCTGGAAAAACAATATCCGGCTCTGTCCAACCCGGACGCGCTTATCAAACTGGGCAAGGAGGGGGCGGATGAGTATTGGAATATGGTGTACACCATGAACACCACCGCGCAGACTTTCGGTTTTACCTACATATATTTTGTACGCCCTGTGGGTGATTCTTTTCAGTTTGTCTTTTCTTCCGAACAGAACCCCAAAGACTACACGCTTGATGAAATTTTTATGACCTACAGTCTGGACGCTATTCCTGAAGATATGCAGGAAGCCTATAACGAAAAAAAACTTCATATTGATGCCAAGCCTGTACACGATGAGAGTGGGGTGTTTGTTTCCGGGTTTATTCCTGTTTTTAACGGCGGCGTCTGTGTCGGGATGATAGGCGCGGATTACTCGATTTCTTTTGTAAACGCGCTGGAAGGGCGGGCGCTGATAAGCTTTTTGATTGCCTTGTGCGTGAGCATCGCCGGCGCGGCGTTTTTCGCCTTCCATGTATCTACATCGCTTATTACCCCGATAAAGGAAGTAAAAAAAACCGCCGCCTCGTTAGCGGCGCTGAAATTTGATGTGGAGATACAGCGCGACAGGCAGGATGAGATTGGGGATATGCAGCAGGCGCTTGTAACAATACGGGACAGCCTTCGTAACTATAAAAACGAACTGGATATACGGATTACACGGATAATGGAAAACAGCGCCAAACTTAATAAGACTATTGCCGAATCGTCTAAGGCGCTCGGCATAATCAACGGTGATATGGACGCTATGCAAAGCGAAACGGACATGCAGATACGGTCGGCGGCGGAAACATCCGATGCCGTAGATAAAATTGCCGGCTCTATCAAAGGGCTTGATGCGGCGGTTCAAATTCAGTCTGAGCATATTACGGAATCATCGGCGGCGGTTGAGGAGATGGTGGCAAGTATCAACGCGATACGCTCCGCGGCGCTTGCCGTGGGCAAAACAACAGACACTTTGAGTACGTCATCGGCGGCGGGACATACGATGCTTAAAAATCTGACAGGCGCTATAAAGCGAATTCAGGATGAGTCGGCATCGCTGCGGGACGCGAACAAGTCGGTTTCCGACATTGCGGCGCGGACAAACATTTTGGCGATGAACGCCGCCATAGAAGCCGCCCATGCGGGAGAATCGGGGAGAGGTTTTGCTGTGGTAGCCGGCGAGATACGGAAATTGGCCGAACTATCGGCAAAGGAATCCAATTCGATTTCAGAAGAAATAAAGAAGATAGAACAAGTAATTGAAGAGATTTCTGTCGTTTCCGGTAAAACGGTAGACACGATGGGGACAATTTTTACAGAAATTAAAAGCATGGACGATTCGTTTTTACAGATGAGCCATGCGGTAGAGGAGCAGGCGACCGGGGGCACTCAGATTCTTACGGCGCTAAAAACGATATTGGATATGACGGGGCAGGTGCAGGACAGTTCCAAGGCTATACACACGCAAAGCGAGTCGATACACGGAGAGATGAAGGCGCTGCGGTGTAAGTCCGAAAAAGTCGGCGCTCTTGTAAAAGAAGTAAAATCCGCAAGCGGGAACATCGCGGCATTTTTGGAGCATACAAAAACATTC
>JAIROZ010000045.1 GCA_031257255.1 Spirochaetaceae bacterium
GGGAGCAAGGCAGCAGGAGGTATTTTATCTTTTGTAAGCAACGGCAGCGGTTGCGATGAAATACATACTTTTACCTACGAAAACGCGGCAAATTACGGCGGGTCGGTAGCAAACGGGCAGGCTACTTACACGCTTGCTTTTGCAAGCGCGCCAAACATTGCCGCGCAACTGCTTGTAGTGGCGGGCGGGGGCGCGGGAGGTGTACAGGGTGTTTCCGGTAACTGGGCGGGTGGAGGCGGCGCGGGCGGCGTTATCTATTATGGCAGCGAAACGGCATCTCTTGGAAATTATGTTCCACATGGCGCTTCTTATAATCTTAGCGTAACAACCTATGAGGTTAAGGTTGGAACAGGGGGCGTCAACAAAAACAACGGCGTGAATTCCTCATTTGGAACGGCGCTTACAGCAATAGGCGGCGGGGGAGGTGGAGGCAATGACCCTCGTGAAGGTCAAAATGGCGGGTCCGGCGGCGGCGGATGCGCCAGGGGCGGTGGAACCGGCACGGCACAACAGGGCAATAACGGCAGTTCCGTTAATAATGTCGCCGCTGCGGGCGGCGGTGGCGGGGCGGGGGCTGCCGCAGCCAACTTAACAGTGGCTTATACTCCCGGCAACGGCGGCGCTGGAATAACGCTCTCAATTTCCGGTTCAAGTACAGGTTACGCGGGCGGCGGCGCGTCAGGCGCGGTAAACGGGGACAGCAACTTTAATGTAACCGGAAAAATGGCTACAGCCACGCACGGCGGGGGCTCCACAGGCAATCCGGGCGTAAACGGTACAGGCGGCGGCGGCTCCGGCGCAAGCGGCACCGCCTATCCATCGCAAGCCGGCGGCTCCGGCATCGTTATTGTGCGCTTCCCGTATACGCCGTAGCGCAACGCTAATGTTGATTAGAGTCAATTTAATCAGCATTGCCCTAGACACGGGTTTTTACAAATGCTAGACTGTAATTGTGAGAACCGCTGATAAATTTACCACGGTGCGGATGTTATTTGCGCCATTATTTTTTATTTTTTACAGGCTTTCCGGCTATTTTACCGGAAAAAATGACAAGGCGGCATTTTGGATTCTTGTAATCCTTTGCGTTCTCCTTGTTTTTATCGAATTTACCGACTTTTTGGACGGCTTTTTTGCCCGGAAACTAGGCGAGGTTAGCGATTTAGGCAAACTCTACGACCCGTTTGCGGATGCTCTCCTCCATATTACAATGTTTTTCTGCTTTGCCCGGGACGGTGTTATGCCGCAAACTGCTTTTGTCCTCATATTTTGGAGAGAATACGGTCAAATATTCCTCCGTATGATTTCGATAAAGGGCGGATTTGCCGTAGCGGCGCGTAAGGGCGGCAAACTAAAAACGGTAGTGTACATCATTTCCGGCTTTTACGCGCTTGCGCTTCAGATTTTAGAAAAAACAAGCGTCTGGCAACTGCTGCCGCCTTTTCTTAATCTGTTAGCAACGGTGTTGTTTTGGGTGTGCGCGGCGCTCTCTTGGATTTCGTTTATCGACTATCTGATTTTGTTCCACGCACGGATAAAAAAATAGATTGCGGAGGGCGGCATGAAATTACGGAAGCCGTATTTAGACCATCTGGCAACGAGTGAACTTGCCGCCATTGCCGCAGCCCGCGATATTGAAATAAGTGTTCCGCCGGATAGAAACGCGCTTATAGAAGCGCTGCTCGAATTAGAAGAGGGCGAAGAATCCGGCGAAGCGGAAAATTTATTTAAAGACGAAATAGCCCTGCCCCTTGAGGAACAGGAAATAGAAAATGAGCACATACAAAATTTGGAATGTGGGAAAAAATTCGAGCGCGGGAGGGCGGGCGAATACGAATTGGCAAAAATTCCGCTTAACTATAATGTGAGCGTTATTTATGCGGTAGTCCGCGACCCGCTCTGGGTTTTTGTGTGCTGGGAACTTTTAGCCGGACAAAAAAGAAATTTGGAACGCCGTCATAATTTTAACGGCTATATGCTTAAAGTGCGGGAAAAAGAAGAGGGGACAAAGCGCTATACCGATTTTTATTCGATTCCGGTAGGGAATAACGATAGCGCATGGTATCTGCATTTTACGCCGTCCGGCGGCACATTCAGGGTTGAACTTTGCGCTCGTCTTTCGGAAGTTGAACTTGTACTTGCCGTTACAGGAGATTTTACGCTACCCAAAATGCTCAATACGAGGGACACGCGGTACGAGGGCTTGTGGAAGTTGTCCGGGATAGGCGAACTTGAGGTGCTAAAAAACATAGGCTTTAGGAATGCCGGCCTTTTTGAAGGCGTATGAACGGAAAAAATACCATTTCGATTATTTTGAACTGCCATGTACCGCTCTTTCACCGGTACGGCGCGGGAATTTCGGTAGACGAAGTTCCATTTTTTCAGGCTTTATCCTGCACATACATACCGCTTTTAAGGATGCTCGACAGACTCGATTCCGATTGTGTTCCTTTCCGGCTTGCGCTCGTGCTATCGTCCCCGCTTATGTCAATGTTCCGCAACGAAGCGCTCATCGACAAGTACACGCGCTATGTAAAGGCGCAAATTGCCTTTGGCGAATCGGAATTAAGGCGGACAGAAAACAAACACAACGACGCCCTCTGGAAACTCGCAAACTATTATTACAATACAACCAAAGAAAAACATCTTGCTTTTATTGAACAATACGATAAACAAATCCTAAAACGCATAAACTATTACCGCAAAAAAGGACGGCTGGAAATTATTGCCACCTCCGGCACACATTGTTTTTTGCCCTTTTATGCCAAATATCCCGAAGTGCTGCGGGCTCAGTTTGAGACCGCGCTGGAGGACTACGCAAAGACCTTTGGAGCAATGAGCGCGGGATTTTATCTGCCGGAACTTGGGTTTAGCAAGGCGCTGGAACCTTACCTTCACCGGTATGGAATCAATTACACGGTAATAGATGCCCATGCCGCAGCGCTTGCCGACCCTCCGGCAAAAACAGGCAGTTTCTATCCGCTAAGGCTGAGGCAAGGCTGTTTTCTTCTAGTCCGCGACCATCAGGCGTGGAAAGAAGTCGCGGGAAACAAGGATGCGTTTTATCAGAATGAGATATACTGCGATGACAACGAGGACATAGGCTTCAAACTGGACGAAGACCTTGTTAAGGATTTTATTGACATGGACGGCAAACGCTGCCCTACCGGCTACCGGTATTTGCGCAACGGAGACAAGGATGACATATATGACCGTTCGGGGGCAAAGAAAAAGGCGCTTGCGGATGCCGCGGAATTCATAAGACGGCGGGAAGCGGCGCTGATAACGGCGCGTTCTTTTGGTGAGGAGAATCCGCAAAATCCAGAATATCTTATGGACCCGGTCAGCGTTTGCGTATGGGATGCCGGATGTCTTGGCACCTATTGGCAGGAAGGTATCTTTTTTCTGGAAGAGGTGTTAAGGCGGGGCGCGTCAAACGAAGCGTTAAGTTTTGCCACACCTTCCGAATACCTATGCCGTCAGGATTCGAGTTTGTTTCAGACTATATCGCCGGAATTTACATCGAGCGGCATCAACGGCTACGGCGAGGCTTTTATTGACAAACCAAACGACTGGATTTACCGGCATCTTTACCATGCCATTGAGCGTATGATAGAACTGGCGGGGCGTTTTAATGACGAAACGGGACTTAAAGCCACCGCGTTGAATCAGGCGGCGCGTGAACTGCTGCTTTCGCAAGCCTCAGACTGGATAAAAATAAGCCGCAGCAATTCCGGCGGGACAGTATGGAACGAGCAGCGCGTCCTTGCTCATTTGCGCAACTTTACCACGATATACGAATCGCTAGGCGGCGACTATCTTAGCACCAAACTTTTAGCCGAACTAGGCGCTACAGACGGCATATTCCCGCGAATCAAGTATCATATTTTTAAGAGACAAGCGCCCGCAAATTGAACGCTTGGCATTTGTTTACAAAGCGTGTCTTATATTTCAATCTGAACAAGATGTCCATACTTGCTTTCATTTTTATATAGGTCATAAACATACGCTGAACTTTCCCGGTAGAGTCCTGTTTTGGTATCTTCTATCTTGCCAAACACTTCCGAATTATAGAATTGATTCATCGCTTCAACTGGGGGAATACCGTCATCTTCCATAATAAAAGAAATAATATCGGTTACAAGAAATTCTTTGAGCAGGTCAATCGTATTGCTGTCCATAAATTACCTCTGTCTTAACAAGGAATTTTATCACTGCTTCGGTATGAAATGAAATTTGAGTGGTCAATTTTTTATATTTGAGATTATTTTTCAAGTCCGGTACGGATATAATTCCGCGCAGATATAGCCGTAACTGCAATACAATATCATCGTTGGCTACTGGTCCTGATACAATATCATATTTGTTATCCAGGTTGCATTCCTGACTGTTTATATCCTGCTGCCGCATATTGCGGTTGTTGATAACAAAATTTGCCCACGCATTATCAGGCTCATCAAATTTTCTGATTCGGAATGATGGATTACTTAACACACTGTCGTCAAGAGAAAAGACGGTAACAACCGGAATACCGCTTTTGAATAAACGTGCTGTCCGCTGTGCCATAGCCAAAGCCTGTTCCTTGTATTGCGTTGTATAGAATCCTCTGCCGAAATCCTTGTAGGGCTGGCATTTTACTAGGTCAATCCGGTCAATCTCCGTATTAGAACCGTGATAGAGTATCAAGTAATGTTACCTCCATTATTTATGCAAACATGGGTCAAGTCTTCCATCGCGTTTTCCAATGAAAGTGTATGTTCAATGTCGTAACACTCAATCAGGAATTCTATCCCTTTGTAGGAATGGAGATAGTTAAAAGCATCTTTGATATTCATATTTTTTGCCTTGGCAAATTCACCAATACACATTACATAATAATGAACCTGCCCGATGTTTACCATTATTCCCCCCTTACAAATCCTTGATGAACAAAAGCGTATCTGTAATTACGATGATAAACATGGTAAATGCGGCGATGATGATGGCAATTACGCGGATGGTTTTATCGTCTTTGTAGATGGGGGCATCGTAAAGGTAGACTTCTCCGGCGGATATTTCCGGCGCGTCCGGGTTGGACAAAAGCCCGACTATGCGGACAAAGCGTTCATCGCTGCCGCCGTAGCCCAGATTCCGGGCATATACAGAAATTGTGTCTTCGTCATATTCGAGGGCGGATTTTACGCTTTCTAATTCAGAGCGGGAAGCGTTTAATACGCGCAGATTTTCCAGTTGCTTTTGTTTTTCGGCTTCCATCTGCTTGTATGCGCCCAAGCCGGAAGGACCAGCGGTAAACGCCGCGACAGCGTAGAACATAATACCCGTCCACAGCGGAAAAATGTATTTAAGCGCACGCATTACCTTATTTTCGGCAATGCGGCGCTTTTTATTGAAATACTGCCTTAAAAATTCGTTACGCCCCGGTAGCCGCCGCCCCAGTTCCAGCCGATTTCGACAGCAGCGCCTTTAAGACTCCACGCGCCGCCGTAAGACTGCGAGCGCATTTCCAGTCCCATAACAAAACGGGCTGCCTTCCCTACATGGAAGTCTATCCCCAGTCTGTTGCGGCAAAGTCCATCGTAGCCGCCTGTAAAGAAACTTGCGGTAAACATTTTCCCTGCATTGAACTGAACCTCCAGCCCAATGTTGAAGTACGGGTCTTTGCTCGGCGTAATGACTGTAAACCCTATGTTCGGACGCAAGGTAAGGATGTCGCGGCGCAGCGGACGGAACAGCGCGTAAAAATCCCAGCGCATCGGACGAAGGACAACATATTCGGTTTTGTCAAAACCGCTCGAAAAATCCTGGCTGTCCATAATTTTAGATGTGTCAAATTCTATTCCACCTTGTATGTCTGTTAAATTTGGTATTTCCATTAATCGGATATTATCCCATTTAAGTTCTTTGCCGCTATGCAAGACAGCCGGGATAAGTGGAATATGGAGGGCGCTTATACCTACATCCATTATCGCAAAGAGCGCGTATTCAACTTGTAGACTCACATCAAAACCGCCCAAATCCATTGCGCCGCCATTCGGATTTATGAATGAGTACATTTCCGCCGTACCGTTCAAATACATATCCACTTGGTCTGTTGAGTTTAGTACTACATTAATATCGGAGCGCGGTATGTATATTAGAGGCGCAAACCATGTGCCTGTAGCGCTAAAAAAGAGTTTTGGAACTTTGCCGTAAAAGCCTTTGTGGTTGTAGTTAAAAGAAAGAAATTCAGCAAACACTGCGCCTGAAATTGCGAGTCCGTATTTATGGTTGCCTTCGGCGATACCTTCCGCAAGGAATTCGAATAAATCCTCGCTTAAATTCATATCAAGACGAGCGCTGACATTGCCTATTGACAAACCGGCGGCGCTGTTGCTGTCCTTAAACCTGAAGGTAAAACCGATAAAATTCTTGATAAAGAATTCAAAGTTAAAGTCGAGCCCGTTGCTTTTTATAGCGCCGGTGTCGTATATCTTGTCAAAGTCCAGTATGAGTTTGCCATTCTTTTTCCACTTGTTGTCTCCTTTGCCGAGTATATCGGTAATGCCGATAGGCAAATCTGTGGAAAGCCCTATGCCGAAACGGGACGGGAGTATGCTCAAACTGAAAGGATTGTACGCCTCAAGATGTTCTGTTGTTCCGTCCGGGTTATTAAAGTAACCGGCTACGGCAAGCCCCGCCGTCTTGAATGCGTTGCCGGTAGCGCTCATGGCGCGGGTAAAGCCGTTTTCTTTTGGGGCTTCGCCGGTTTCCGCGCCGGTATCTTCCGCTTGCGCGAATATGGCGGCGCTCAATATAAAAAATAAAGTTAATGTGGTAAAAATCTTTTTCATTGTAAACTCCTTTTACAGTTCGATTTCATATTTAAGGTCGAGAGTAACATCGGCAATGATTTGCACGGAAATTTCGCCCTCTTTATCTTCCACCGAGGGAATTTTGAATATTGCGGTGTCCGCTGTATTTTCGCCTTCGCTAAGCGGTCCCACTAAAAGCGCCGGACTGGGTATTGTCTTCATATCCCTAACATCTAATTTGCTTTTTGTATTGTCTTTCAACCCGATAACATTATATTTGTCGCCGTCTTTAATTCCGATTGTTAAATCTGGCGGAAGTACCCCCGCTTTATTTGCTATGGTAAGATTTACATCCGCTTTCCTTAATGTACCAAGTTTAGTTTCTTCAACCTGTTTTGTTAAATCAAATTCTTGACCGCCGCCGGTGTCTCCAAGCATATTGTCAATAAACCCGGCAGCCAATTTTAGATACCGCTTTTCTTCAGTTTGATTATTTACCGTTGTTTTTCCGGTAACTTCTGTAATATCACCGCCTTTTTCCACTTTAAATTTGAGCGGCACCAAAAGCACCATTTCTATGCCGCTATTTGGAGTAAGCGTAATTGTCGTACCGGTTGGTATGCTAAACTTTAACTCGTATGAAGGCGCATTCTTACCCAAAATATTTTTGTCGCCGGAAGCGACATTTACCGGGTCCGCGCTTGCTGTTACATTTTGCAATTCTGTTCCGTAAAATTCGTCTTTATCAAATTGTTTTGAGGTTAGCATCCCATTGATTAAGGTAATAGTACTATAGTCATTATCGCTGGGTTTACCATGTTCTGCTTTAACCGTTATATTGCTTGCGCTGTCTCCAGAGAAAATATACATCCACGCCTGCTCAAATTCCGCGCCGCCCAGCATATTCATTAGGTCTGAGAGGGCGGATGTACTGCCCATGGATTTTCCTGCCTCTCCGGTAAATTGTACTTCGATACCGGTCCAACTATAAAATTCAAGTTCAGGTTTGTACTTTGCACCAACAGGAAGGTCAAGTTTTATGGTACTTATCGTAGTATTGCTGCCTATTGTTGTTACTGTTTTGGGGGCGGAACGCCAAGTGAGTACTTTTTCGCCTTCTTTGGAGTCATCTACAGTTGCGGCAGGACTGGCGTCAAATTTAACAAAATTTTGATTTTTTTCAGGCAAACTGCCGCTAAATGTAAGGCGCACATCGTAAACAAGACCTTCAATTTTAGTTATTTTGAACTCTCGACTATTCGATATACTGCTAACTTTTATATCAATCGGAACACTTTGTTGAGGCTGTGTTATGTAGCCGTCTGCCGGTATTCCGCCGGGGGTTTGGCTCTTTAGGGTGTCGGTAAAACTTTTTTGTATTTCGCTTTTTATATCCTGTTCCATAGGAATAGGAAAGGATATTAGATAGGTTTGCTGCTCGCTGCCTTTTATTGCCAGCTTATTACTGTCAGGTTGTACCCATATTTCTGTATTACCATCTTTCCCATCATAGACTGCCGCGCCCGCATTGCCGGATGCAATGTTTTCTTGTATGTCGCTTGCCTTCAGTTTGCCAAGCGAAAAGCCCGAATCGCCTGAAAAATTGACTGTACCAACCGGTACATGCAATGTCCAATCGGCAGCCTTTGCTTGAATACCCGATGGCGCTTCGCATGCCGCCGCGCACAATGCGGCAACAAGTCCTAGAACCGGAAGAGTTAGGTTTACCCCCCCCCCCCCCCCTTGTGCTTTTAATTGTTTGAGCCAATTACAACCGGCTCGCGTTGCTGTTTTTTTCATAAAAGTCTCCTATTAAACAGTTTTTGCAGATAAATTTTGTAAGTTCCAGACTTTGGCTGGGAAAAAGTCCCCCGCTTTAACTACGCCATAGATAGATGCGTTTCAATATAATGCCAAAAAATCCGGGTTATTTTGTTTATCTACATTTTGGCTCCGCGCTTTACGGCAAAGCCGCGCCCGCCGCGCAAGTACTCACTTGCGTAACAAGCATTTTGTATTCCCCGCTCCACAAGGAACGGATATTTTAAGCCCCCAACTGAAGGCAAAAAACCACCGGTAATGTTACCATATACTATATATCGCTTATTGCTCATTGTCCACTGCACCACCCCGCAGGCGTACCTATCCCCCGCTTTTTGCCCTGCGCGGCGAAAAACGAATTCAATACTATGTATACACCTATAAGTGTGTGTGTGTGTGTGTGTGTGTGTGTGTGTGTGTGTGTGTGTGTGTGTGTGTGTTCGGCAGATTATGCCGGAAACTTTAGCGAAAGTTATCAAAAACGCGGCTTCTGCCGGGATATTTGTCATGGTTTTAGGGTACAGGAGGCGGGTATTTTGCGCAAGAGGGGGTAAACAGTGGGTAGTGAGTAGTGGCTAGTGGGTAGTACCCGTTCAAACCGGAAAACAAATTCTATCGCAGACCGCGCCGTTAGAAGTGATATATCGGACAAAACACTACCAATATGAAGGAATTCTAAAATTATCTGAACCAGAAAAATTGAATGTAAGCGAGGCTATAAGAGCGCAAGCATCAAGCACATAATTTATCATTCATTCCGTCCCCACATACGCCGGTCGTTTTCGTTTTCAATTTCAATGTCTTCCCGTTGTATTTCGCTCCAGCGTTCAAGCGTGAGGTTGGTGTCTTTGGCAATGCCGAGTATAGGATTAACCCATTTTTCACCGGGCGCAAGCGGCTTCATCTCCGGTTTCTTGTACGATTCTCCCCACATACGCCTTACGAATTCTCTTGAAGATATGCCTTCAGGTTCATTTGACGCGCTAAACTTGAGTTTTATCGTAGCCTGCGCTGTTCCAATAGGAGTTTCTTCCGGCAAATCAAGCATGATTTTACGGCTTGCGGGAATTTCAACAGTTTGTTCTATAGTCATCTTTTGTTTCCTTGTACCTAATTATATTTGTGGAAAAAATAAAATATGTCAACGGATTGTCAAGGTGAAACCAACAACCGGAAACCACCCACTACCCACTACCCACTCAAAAAAAACACCGCTCACACGAGCGCTCATATATATCGAACAGTACAGTGGCTGTCCACTGTCCACTGTCCACTGTCCACTCAACCCCCCCCCCTTACCGCCGCTCCCAGCTATTAAATGTTGAGAGCAGCAATGCCGTGCCGGTTATCAAAGTAAATACCGAACTGGAAAGTCCTGTGCCCGGCAATAGAGCGCCGGTTGTAAATTTGAGCGCCGCATAAAAAATGGCGGCGGGGAATAGCAGCGCCGGTTTATTGCGGGCGATAAGTCCGGCAGCGACAGCCGCCCAGCCAAGTCCGGCGGGGAAGCCCTGATGGGCGATGCCGTCAGTACCGGCGACCATCAAAAAACCGGCAAGCCCGGCGCAAGCGCCCGAAACGGCAAGGCTGCCCACCCAAAAGCGTTCCGGGTCTATGCCGCCATAACGGGCAAATGCCGGCGCGGAACCCGCAAGCCGCAATCTGTAACCCGCAGCCGTTCTATAAAGGAAGAAATGTACAAAATAGGTTATAGTCGGCGGTGCCAAAAACGAAGCATTAAGGTTTGAAGGCGGCAAAATGCTCATATATACCAATTCCGGCGGCAATTTTTGCATTGCAAGCAGGCTGCCGTCTGTGCCGCGCAGAGGTCCGCCTATCAGGTAATCGAACAGCGGAATAACAGACGCGGAGAGCAAAAATGTGGTGATAAGTTCATTTGCGCCGGTAAATTTTTTGAACAGCCCGCAGAGCGCCGCCAAAAGAGCGCCGCAGGCAGCCGCAACAATAACTCCGCAAAAAAACGCAAGCGGCGCGGGAACATGATTGTAAAGCGCAAGCATAACGGCGGAAGCGCAAAAACCGCCCGCGTAAATCTGCCCCTCAATGCCTATGTTGAACAGCCCCGCCTGCCGGCAGAGGACAAAACCGGCAGACGCGCATAGCAAAAGCCCAGCCCAGTCGAACGCATTGCCTGTAAAATAAATCATAGCAGCCGTCATACAAGATGCCCTTTTTCCAAAACGAAAACTTTATGGCAAAATCCGTCTACATCTTCACCTGAGGATGTAAAGAGGAGTACGCCAAGCCCGCCGCCTTCGGTGCCGCCGCAGGCAGCGCCGCCGGTTGCCGCCGCGCTGATTTTCCGTCCCAGCCGGCGGCGTTGTTCAAGGTCGAGTCCCCAAAAAGCGCCGGAAACCACCAAAAGCCCGCAGCGCCCTGCCGCCGCGCCGTCTAATGCGCCGCTTGTTACCCATTCAAGTTCGCGTTCCAGCATAAGGCGTTGCAACATCCCGCCGGAAAGTACGCCGAGCCTCCGTTTAGACCGCGCCTTTATACGCGCCCTCTCCTTTATCCCGTCAACAAGCGCGTTGAGCGCCTTTGCGTCAAACATTCCCTTCGACCTGCGGCATTTCGCTTCCGCATACCGGTGAATTATCAGGTTGTCGTAAATCGAAAGAGCGCGGTCAAAGCCTTCGATAAGTCCGCCCTTAAGCGCAAACGAACGCCGCCTGCCGGATGCCAAAAATGCGCCGCCCGCCTCGCGGAATGCCTTGAGGTTTCCCGTTACATCCTTCCCAAATATAGATACCTTGCCGGACAACGGCGTCAAATATCCGCAGAGCGTCAATTCAAGCGTCTCTATGCCGTCAGACGGCAGCCCCGTTACCGCCAGAATTTCGCCCGCCCTCACATCAAGGCAAATGTCCCGCAATGCCGCCCTGCCTCCATACGAGGCGGCGTTCAATCCGCTCACTCTAAGCGCTAACTTTGACATATCAGAGTTTACAGGAGTTTTCATTGATATATCAAAGTTAGGATTTACTGATGATATATCATCGAAAACTGATTTCTCTATTGATATATCAGTGTTGAAAATGCCGAACATAGTTTGCGAGAGTGAATTCTTAGTCCATTCCGAAGCGGGGCGAGTTGAGAGTGTGCGTCCGTTTCGCATTACCGTTATCCGGCAGGCAAGAGAGAGCGCCTCGTCAAGATTGTGAGTTAAGAGGGCGACAGCGCGTCCGTCCGCCGCCAGTTTCCACAGCAAAGCCCTGAGCGCGCGGGCTTCTTCGGCATTTAACGCGGCGGAAGGCTCGTCAAAAATTAGATACCGCGCCCCTGATAAAAGCAGCGCGAGAGCCGCCGCCATGTGCCGCCCGGCGTCATTCAATTCGGTAGTTTGCGCGTCCGTATCTATGTTCAGATTGTACTGAGCGGCAGCAGCAGCAGCCCGCCGCCGCGCCTGCCGCCTGTCAAAGAAAAACTTACCGGCAGCCGTGCCGCAACTAAGAGCGGCATATTCCCAGACAGGCATCTCCGGGCAGAGTTCCGGGCGTTGGCGCGTCATCCCTATGCCGTTTTTACGCGCCGCCGCCGGGCTCGCAAACCGGACGGGCGCGCCCTTTAGCCGGATTTCGCCCTCATCGGGACGCAAAAATCCGGCGGCAATGTGCATCAGCGTGGACTTTCCCGCCCCATTTTCCCCCAGCAATGCGTGAATCTCGCCTTCGCGTAAATCCCAATCCGCCCCGGCAAGCGTGTCGCGGCTGTTACCCATAAAGCGTTTGCGGATTTTTAGCAGTTCAAGCATGGTTTAGTCTGAGGCATCAAGCAAATTTTTGTATATGTCAAAATTGCGCCTGTCAAAACAGCAGAATATCACTTTTTTTATTGAGGGCAGCCCCGCGCATACCCGCCGGACTGTCTCTACGGCAATTTTCGCCGCCTCGTCCAAAGGATAGCCGTATATGCCGCAACTGATGTTCGGAAACGCAATACTTTCTACGCCGTTTTCCGCCGCAAGCCGGAGGCTGTTGGCATAGCAGTTGCCCAGTTTTTCCGCCTCGCCCCTGTCCCCGCCGCCATACACCGGTCCCGCCGTGTGAATAATATACCGGCACTTCATTTTTCCCGCCCCCGTAATACGCGCCTCGCCCGTGGGACACCGTACACCGGCGCGTACAAACGGCAATTTTTCGCACTCGTCATAAAGCGCCTGCCCCGCCGCCCTGTGTATCGCGCCGTCAACACCGCCGCCACCCATAAGCCCGCAATTCGCCGCGTTCACAACGGCATCAACATCCAGTTTCGTTATGTCGCCTTGGATAAGTTCATAGCGAGGTTCAGTCATAGCGCGTTTACCTTTGCGGCGCAGAAATCGTAGATTCTTTGCGCCCGCTCTATGGCGGCTTTTACCATAGGCTCGTCTGCGGCAAGTTCCGTTTCTTTTGGGTAGACATCCTCAAACATATGCCTTGAAGTATTTAAATCGCTTTTTGCATAGCGAAACCAATCGGCAATAAATTTTTTATCTGGCATATATCACTACTCCTTTTCTTGCGATAGTCCGCTCCA
>JAIROZ010000056.1 GCA_031257255.1 Spirochaetaceae bacterium
ACAATTCTTAAAATGAGCGCTAAGTTGAACCATTACGCGGCGGGCATCGACTGCGGTTCGGCGTTCTGCAAAGGGGCGCTGCTCAAAGGCGCATTGTACAGCAATGCGGACGGCGGCGGCAATTTTGCGGGGGCGGGAACCGGCATTACCATAGAAAAACTTTTTACCCTTCCTTCAGGATGGAATGTGCGGGAGACTTCCGCGAAAGTGTTGGATATGCTCTTTGCCGCCCTCCCGGCGGGAACGCCGCCTCCGGCTGTAGTTGCAACTGGTTATGGCAGAGAACAGGTTGAGGGGCGCGGTAAAACGATTACCGAAATAAGCGCCCATGCGGCGGGCGCGGAATTCCTTTGCCCCGGTGCGCGGACGCTTGTTGACATAGGCGGGCAGGATTGCAAGGTGATAACCATCGAGGCGGGCAGGGTGCTGGAGTTCCAGATGAACGACAAATGCGCCGCCGGTTCGGGGAGGTTTCTGGAAACGGTTGCCGCCCGGCTCGGCGCAAATGCCGGGCAAGCCGAAGACCTGCTTGCATTGGGCAAGAGCGCCGTGTTGAACAGTACCTGCGTGGTTTTTGCCGAATCGGAGATAACGGCGCTCATTGCGCGGGGCGTTTCGAGGGAAGCGATACTGGGCGGCGTTGCGGACGCGATGGCGGCGCGTATCGCGGCTATGGCGGCGCGGCTTTCCATAAACGAGCCGGCGGTGCTTTCCGGCGGGCTTTCGGGGAGCGCCGGTATTGCCCGCGCCCTTTCGCGCACATTGGGCATTACCGTGCGGACTTTGGAAAACGGCGCATATTCGGGCGCGATGGGGGCGGCGCTCGCGGGGCTGTGGGAGGGAAAAAATGCCGGGTAGCGCCTCCGGCGG
Organism: Spirochaetaceae bacterium; assembly: GCA_031257255.1. GTDB lineage: Bacteria > Spirochaetota > Spirochaetia > Treponematales > Breznakiellaceae > JAIROZ01. Next base: position 871 of record JAIROZ010000056.1, read on the forward strand.
CGGATGTCCGGGGCTGTAAGGAAAACCGGACTGCATATATACTTATCGCTATGACCATTCGTTCAAAAGCGCCGCTCAGGCTGGGGCTGGCAGGCGGCGGCACCGACATTGCTTCTTACTACCGCGAATATGGCGGCTCGGTACTCAATGCTTCGATAGATATGTACGCATACTGCACCATCGAACCGGGAACGGCGGACGGGTATGTCGAATTCTACGCGGCGGACATGGACACGCGGGAACGCTATGCGGCAGGTACTCCGCTTCCTGTTGATACCAAACTTAAATTGCATTGCGGAGTATACAACCGTATCCTCCGCGATTTTCCCGCCTATGCGCCGCGTCCGCCCGCTTCGCAAAACGGCGCGTTTGCCTTCACTATGACAACCTACTCGGACGCGCCGCCCGGTTCAGGGCTCGGTTCATCGTCCACGCTCGTTGTTGCCATCATCAAGGCTTATGTTGAATACCTGAATTTGCCGCTCGGCGAGTACGAAATTGCCGCCCTTGCGTACAGCATTGAACGGGAAGACTTGGGGCTTGCAGGCGGCAAGCAAGACCAGTATGCGGCGACCTTCGGCGGGTTTAACTTTATGGAATTCTACGCGGACGAAAAAGTGATAGTAAATCCGCTCCGTCTAAAACGCTGGATACGCAACGAACTTGAATCGAGTCTTGTGCTGTACTACACGGGCGTATCGCGGGAAAGCGCGAATATCATCAAGGCGCAGATAAAAAGCACGCAGTCGCATGACGTAAAACGCCTTGACAGTATGCACAAGATAAAAGCGTCTTCGCTGCTTATGAAGGAAACGCTGTTAAAAGGAGATTTTGCCGGATTTTCCGCCTGTCTGAATGAGGCATGGCAGGCAAAGAAGAGCGCGGCGGACGCCATCTCCAGCCCCTTTATCGACTTGCTGTACGATTTTGCGATAGCAAATGGAGCGGAGAGCGCGAAGATTTCCGGCGCGGGCGGCGGCGGCTTTATGATGATATATTGCAATCCGGTAAACCGCGTACGCCTTGTCAACGCGCTTAAGGAAAAAGGCGGAGTTATATTCAACACAAGTTTCACGGAAATAGGGACGCAGGCATGGACTATATATTGAATTTGATTACACGGTATCCGGCGCTTGAATGTGTCAAGGATGATGTTAAACTCGCCGTTGATAGTCTGTATGAGCGCGTAGTACGGGATGAGGCAAAAATACTCATCTGCGGGAACGGCGGCAGCGCGGCGGATGCCGGGCATATTGCCGGAGAACTCAACAAAGGCTTTCTAAAAAAACGCGCCATTGTTGGGACGGGTTCAAATGCGCGGCAAACCGAAGACTGCCTGCGTATGCAAAAAGTGCCGCCCGAAATACGGGACGCTCTGCAAAGCCGTCTGCAGTACGGCATACCGGCGCTGTCTCTTTGCGAAATGAGCGCGGCATTGAGCGCCACGATAAATGATAACGGCGCGGATTTTATGTACGCGCAGTTGGTACAGTCGCTGGGACACGAGGGCGATTTCTTTATTGGTATATCAACATCCGGTAACGCAAAAAATGTTCTGTATGCGGCATGGACGGCGTATTCAAAAAACTTAACAACAATAGCGCTTACCGGAAAAGACGGCGGCGCTCTTGCCCGTATGTGCGATATTGCAATAAAAGTACCGGAAACCGAGACATATAAAATTCAGGAATTACATCTGCCGGTGTATCACGCAATATGCGCCGAATTAGAGGAGAGGATATTCTCACGATGAAGGCTGTCATTATGGCGGGGGGAAAGGGCACGCGGGTCGCGTCAATTTCAGAAGACATCCCAAAACCGATGCTGCCTGTCTGCGGCAAACCGGTTCTTCAGTATCAGATTGAGGCATTAAAGAAAGCGGGACACACAGAGATCCTTTTGATTGTGGGTCATCTTAGCGGCAAAATAAAAGACTATTTTAAGGACGGCGCGGAATTTGGCGTTTCTATTGAATATTTTACCGAAACAGAGCCGCTCGGCACGGCGGGCGCTCTGTTTGAATGTATACAAAATTTAGGCGCTGATTTTCTGCTTATCAACGGTGATATTCTTTTTGATATTGATTTTAAGCGGTTTATCGAATTCCATTATGCGCATAAGGCGCTTGCCACGCTTGCCGCCCACCCGAACAACCACCCGTTTGACAGCGCAATACTGGAAACAGATGCCGCAGACAGGCTTACCGGATGGCTTTCCAAAGAAGACCCGCGCTCATATTACAGCAATATAGTCAACTCCGGTATTCATATTATATCAAGCGAACTGATATATCAAACAAAACATAACACGAAAAAAGTTGACCTTGACCGCGATATATTAAAGCCGAATATACCAAGCGGGCGTTTATTTGTGTATAACACGCCGGAATATATCAAGGATATGGGAACGCCGGAACGCTTTTATCAGGCGGAAACCGATATTCAAAATGGAATTCCCGCCCTGCGGAATTTGGCAAATAAGCAGCGGGCTGTCTTTATTGACCGCGATGGAACGCTCAATACGCTCCGGCTGGGCAGCGCTCCGCCGCCTTTGCCGCACAAATTTGTTACACGCCCGGAAGAACTGCAATTGCTGGAAGGCGCGGCGGAGGCGGTGCGGCTTGTCAACAGCGCCGGCTTGCTCGCCATTGTAATAACGAACCAGCCGGTAATTGCGCGGGGGCTTTGTTCACTTGAGACGCTTACGGCAATACACAGGAAACTGGAAACGGATTTAGGAAAAGAAGGCGCGTATCTTAACGCGATATATTTTTGCCCGCACCATCCCGACAAGGGCTTTGCGGGCGAGGCTGCCGAATACAAGATTGATTGCGCCTGCCGTAAACCCAAGCCCGGCATGATTTTACAGGCAGCCGGGCGCTTTAACATTGATGTACGCCGCAGTTGGATGATAGGCGATAGTTTCCGCGATGTAGACGCCGGCAAAAACGCCGGCTGTAAAACCATCTATATTGATTATGACGGGCGCGAAACCGGCGCTGATTTTGTTGTTTCAAGCCTGCTGGAAGGTGTAAAAATTATTTTACAAAAATGAAAACAGCTATCGTTCATTACTGGCTTGTAAATATGCGCGGCGGGGAAAAAGTGCTGGAAGCGCTGCTGGAAATGTTTCCAGATGCCGATATATATACTCATGTATATGATAAAGAAAATATATCAGAAAAAATAAACGCTCATACAATATATACATCGTATATTAACAAACTGCCGTTTGCCAAAAAATTCTACCAGAAGTACCTGCCGCTTATGCCCGCCGCGCTTTTGGATTTTGATTTACAAAAATACGATTTGGTTATATCAAGCGAAGCGGGACCGGCAAAAGGCATTGTAGCGCGTCCTGACGCA
>JAIROZ010000175.1 GCA_031257255.1 Spirochaetaceae bacterium
CGGACAAAAGGCGCTTGTCCGCGCCGCCCTCCTCCACGACTTTTTCTTGTACGACTGGCACGATGAATGGAAACTTGACCACGGCTGGACGCAACCCATAACAGCTGCGGAAAACGCGAGAAAATATTTTAATGTATCAGAAAAAGAATACTCGCTTATCCGTACGCACATGTGGCCATGGAAATTATTACATCCGCCGCGTTACAAAGAAGGCTGGCTCATTTGTTTATCCGATAAAATTGTATCGCTAAAAGAGGCTGTGCGTTTAACAAAAACAAATATCACTATTTCTTCACAATAAAAAGTATAGACAGCGCTATTGTAAAAGCGCCATTTAACCTTCATAATTATTGATAATGAAGAACAGACTTACCGATGAACTGGCAATTTGCGGGCTTAATGCCGCCCGCGCCGCCGCAGAAATTCATCCGGGGACAATAAACCGCCTTTTTTTGCGGCAGGACAGACTTCCGCTTTTTTCCGGCGTCTGCAAACAACTGGCGGAGCGCAAACGCCCTTACAAAATTACCGATGATGAAGAACTTTCTATAATTTGTAAAACCGCTCATCATCAGGGGGTTGTGGCAATGATAGAACGCCCCGTTGTTGAGCCGCTCTCCCGTGAAGACCTTGACCTTTGGCAAAATGAAAGCAAGACGGGCATAGTCCTTCATGATATAGGCAACGACCACAACCTGGGGGCGCTTGCCCGCGCTGCGGCATTCTTTGACGCGCATTTTGTTGTTATTTCGGAACGGGAAAAGGAAGCGGCGCTCACCACGAGCGCCTATCGCGTAGCCGAAGGCGGAATGGAACATATAATCATCCGGTCGGTTTACCGCACGGAAGCCTTTTTGCGCGATGCTTCCAAACAAATCCTCACGGTCGGCACATCTCTTAGGGCAAGACGGCGCATTGGCGAACTGCGCGGACTTATTGCGGAGCGTCAGAGTGAGACAAAACGGCGTCCGGGTATAGCGCTTGTTTTTGGCAATGAAGAGGCGGGGCTGCCCGCACAGGTTGAAGAAGCATGCGCGGTACTCCTTCGTATTCCGGGTTCCGGTAAGATTGACAGCCTCAATGTGAGCCATGCGGCAAGTATTTTTCTTAATGAATGTTATGACTGATGTTACGAAAGCGGGTATTCAGACTGAAGTAAAGCGTCCGGCAAGAAAGCGGCGTTCTCCACTGGACTTTACCGCGATAGATTTTGAGACGGCGGATTATGCGCCCAATTCCGTGTGCCAAGTGGGGCTGGCGCGTGTGGAAGGCGGCGTTATTGTTGATGAATTTTGCGAACTGATAAAGCCGCCGGGTAATTTTATACGCCGTGATTTTTCTGATGACATACACGGAATATATCCTGAGCATACGGCAAATGCGCCGGCTTTTGCCGAAAGTTGGCAGCATTGGCGGCATTTTGTGGAAGGGCAGATTCTGGTTGCCCACAATGTTCAGTTTGATTTTGGCTGTCTTTACACCTGTCTAAAGGAATTTTGCGGCATTGATTTTATGTGCAGAACCTATTGCACAATGAAGACCTGGGCAGGCGCTTTTAAGCGCAAATCGCTTGCCGCCTGCTGCGCCGGAAACGGCATAATAATGGAACACCACCACAATGCGCTTTCGGATGCCCGCGCCTGCGCCGAACTTTTTTTACGCGCCATAAAAGAAGGGCGCAAACTTAAAAGTTAGGGGGTTTTTTTATCAAAGGCGCACTGTCCTATATCGCGGCGGTAGTAGATGCCTCGCCATTTGATATTGCCGGCGGCAGCGTAACAGGCGGATAATGCCGTTTGCAAATCCGCCGCCGCCGCGCTAATGCCGAGTACGCGCCCGCCGGAGGTGTACAGTTTACCACTTATGGCTGCGGGAACTCTGCCGCCATATCTTACACCGGCGCAATAAACCTCGCCCGAAAAAGCGCCGTTAGAAGGACGCAATAATTTTTCGGCATCTTCCAAACCAGAAATAGTAAAACCTACATCGAACTTGCGCGGATAGCCGTTTGAGGCAAGTACCAAACAGGCGCAAGCGCCGTCCCGGAATTTTACCATATCCGGCGTTAGCCGCCCTTCGGCGCAGGCAAGCATAATTTCCAAAAGGTCGCTTTCCAAAAGCGGCAGCACCGCTTGAGTTTCAGGGTCGCCGAAACGGCAGTTGTATTCTATTACTTTGGGACCATCAGAAGTGAGCATAAGCCCGAAGTACAGACAGCCCTTAAACGGCGTTCCTGCTTTTTGCGTCATCCGCAAGGTCGGCAAAAAAATTGTTTCGTAACATTCGCGGGCAATCTCTTCAGTATAAAAAGGATTAGGGGCTATAGCGCCCATGCCGCCTGTATTATCGCCAAGGTCGCCGTCCAGTTCCCGCTTGTGGTCCATACTGCTCACCATAGGGACTATCGTTTTGCCATCGCAAAAAGAGAGCACACTCACTTCCGGTCCGCAGAGGTATTCTTCCAATACGATGGTTTTGCCGCTCTCTCCAAAGCGACCGCCTTCCATAGCGCCCCGTATCGCGTCTTCCGCAGTTTCGTAAGTGCCGCATATTACAACGCCTTTGCCGAGCGCAAGCCCATCAGCCTTTACAACAAGCGGATATGGGGCGCTTTTGGCATACTCAAGCGCCGCGCCGCAGCCGGTAAAGACCGCATAGTCCGCCGTGGGTATGTTATTTTGACGCATCATATTTTTGGCATACGCCTTGCTCCATTCGAGTTTGGCGGCTTCTCTTACCGGACCAAAGGCGAGAATGCCTTTTTCGGAGAGAGCGTCTACAAGCCCCGCCGCAAGCGGATTGTCAGGCGTAACAACAACGAAGTCTACGGCGTTGTCGAGGCACCATGCGGTAAAAGCCGGCGTATTTGCGGGGCTTATGTTGACACAGGGAATGCCGTCCCGCGCAATGCCGCCGTTACCCGGCAGCGCATAGATGGTACCGGCGCGTGGACTTTGCCGCAGTTTGCGGAGTATCGCATGTTCACGCCCGCCGGAACCGGCAACGGCTATATTCAATTTTTTGGAAGGTGTATTCACATGTATATTTTCGGCATAGCGCCCGGTTTATGCAAGGGATGTCCCTCGGCGCAGGCATAAAATAAAGAAACACAAAAATCCAAAGGATTTTGTGTTTCTACCCATCTTTCAACCGCAGGATTATTTGAAATAATCCATCCGTCCTTTATAGCCTGAGTTCTTGATGGCTTGCTGAGAGGTTAAGTCGAGTTTAGGGCAATTCCAAAAACTCCGGTAAGAGTTGCCCCAATCAATAGGAGGCGCGGGCACCACCCACTACCCACTACTCACTACCCACTACTCACTACTCACTACTCACTACTCACTACCCACTACCCACTACCCACTACCCACTACCCACTACCCACTAAAACTGCAATACCGGACAAAAATCTGTCCACTGTCCACTGTCCACTGTCCACTACTCACTGCTATACTAACTTAATGAAACGAAAAACCATAGCGGCGCGGGTGCTGCTTATCATATATAGCCAAGTGCTGATAGCGCTTGCGTCCTGCGCTACAACACCCGCGTCAGAAATGGCGCAAAAACTTAGTCCCGGCACCGTTAAACTTTTTTTGCCGGGGTTTATCAAAAGTTCCGAGCGTAAATTGGCAAAAAAACCGGGCGACTGGAAACTATCGCTGGAAGCAGGCTCGTATTGCATTATGAATGCCAATGCTTTTATTCAGGGACCGGCGTCTATGCTTCCGCCGGCGCAATATCAAAAACGGGACAAAGAATATGCCCGCGCAAAAAAAGAGTACCTGCGCGGCGTCTCGCGGCTCCGTGCCGCGCTTGATGCCAAATATCCGGGTATCAATCAGGCATCCGGCGGCAGTGAATTCAAAAGGTATCTTGCCAATCTCGGTAAAGATGATGTCGAGATGCTTTATTGGACAGTTGCCGGTACGATGGCGGCATTTTCGATAGACCCGCTCGATGTCTCGCTCAGCGTAAAATTGCCGGAACTTACCGCGCTCATTCTACGCGCTTACGAACTCGACCCAAACTGGGGGGATGGTACGCTGGACGACTTCCTTGTACTGCTCTACGGCTCGCTGCCCCGCGATATGGGCGGCGACAAGGAGAAGGCAAAACTTCATTATGAACGCGCATTGCAAAAGTCGGCGGGACGTAATGCGGGACCCTATGTTTCGTGGGCGGAGGCAATTTGTGTGCCGGAACAGGATTATCAGGGGTTCAGGCGGAATTTGGAGGCGGCGCTGGCGATAAATCCCGAAGCCTATCCGCCGCTGCGTCTTAACAACATCATAACTCAACGCAAGGCGCGTTATCTCTTAAAGAGCGCCGAATACAAATTCATAGAGATGGAATAAATGTGAAGTACCGGAATCTGCCCGTTGTGGCTATAGCGGGGCGTCCCAATACGGGCAAATCGACATTGTTTAACAGGCTTTTGCGCAAGCGCCGCGCCATTACTGGACCTGCCGCCGGGCTTACCCGCGACCCCGTTTTTGCGCAGGCGGAAATCTGCGGTAAGCCGGTAACGCTTGTCGACACGGGCGGCTTCAAACTGGACAGGGAACGCGGCGCGGTTCAGGCCAATACGATGGCGCAAAGCAGCCCGGAACTGGACGAACTTGTCGTTGACCGCGCCCTCCGCATAATAGAAAATGCCGACATTGTTGTACTCCTTTTGGAGGCGGGAAATCTCACCGGTGAAGACGAAGAACTGATAGAAACGCTGCGCCCCGTTCAAAACCGCCTTATAGTCGCGGTAAACAAGACCGAAGGGGGCAGAAAGCAGGCGGAAGCGTGGAATGTACTCAGTTATGGGTTCGAGATGATTCACCTTATCTCCGCAGAGCATGGCGATAATGTTGATGAACTTGCAGAGGCAATAGCAGCCCGCCTTGATTTTTCCAATATCGAAATAAATGGGGGCGGCGAAAACGAAGGCGGGGAAGATGAGGATGACGGTGTTATCCGGGTAACGCTTACTGGCAAGCCGAATACGGGGAAGTCGACGCTTTCAAACCGCCTTACGGCGAGCGCGGCTTCGATTGTAAGTCCGGTACCCGGTACGACTCGTGATGTGATAGAGGGAGAATTTGTGTGGAAGGGGCGGCAATTTTTTATTTGCGATACGGCGGGCATCAGGCGCAAGCCGAAAATCAGCGGGAACATTGAGTATTACAGCGTAAACCGGGCTATCAAAACGATGGACGAAGCGGAGATAGTTATCATACTTTTGAATGCGCCGGAAAATGTGAGCGACCAGGATAAAAAGATAGCGGCGCTTGCCTGCGAGCGGGGGCGCGGCGTTATCTTCGCGCTGAACAAGTGGGATATGATGAGCGATACGCCTAATATGTTGAATGCCGCCCGCGATAGGTTCCGTTATTCTTTTGCGAAGATGAGTTACGCGCCGCTTTTGCCGGTAAGCGCTCTAACGGGAAGCGGTGTTGATACCTTGCTTTCTACATGTGTTAAGATGAAGGGGCAGTTGTGGAAGCAAACGCCCACGGCGGCGTTCAACGCGGCGCTTGCCGAATGGCAGCGCCGGTATCCGCCTCCGTCAGGACCGCTAACCCGTTTTAAGATAAAGTACGGGACGCAAACCGGAGTGAACCCTGTGGTCTTCAGGCTTTTTGTGTCAAGACCCGAAGCGTGTAAAGAGAGTTATCTTTCGTATATTACGCGGCAAATTCGGGAGGAATTGGGATATTCGCTTATTCCTGTAAAGATTGAGTTGGCGCGTTCCGGCAGGGAGGAGCGTAAGAGGTGAAGACCTTTAGCACCGCCGATGTGGAAAAAATACTGGATATAAAGGCATATATTTTTCGTCACTGGCAGGAAGAAATTCCGCTTGTGCAGCCGCGCAAGGATGGCAGCGGCAGATTTGTCTATTCAAAAAAGGACATTGAATATCTGCTGCGGATAAAACATCTTGTGCAGGAGAAGAAATTTACGGTGGAAGGGGCGCGTGAGCAATTATATGCCGAGCAGGAAAATGCCGGCAACGCGGACAGATACGCGCTTTCCGCCGTCCGCGCCGAACTTTTGGAGATATACCTAACTAACCGCGAGCAAAAGAAATTACTAAAAGGCTATGAATGAGGGGCGGTGAATTTACCGCCCCTGAGGATTTAATCATTGGTTTTCCAAAAAGGCGAAGATTGCCCGCATAAATGCCGGCAGGTCGCCGGGACGGCGGCTGGAGACCATATTTCTGTCGGTAACGGCTTCTTGGTCAATCCATATAGCCCCGGCATTTACAAGGTCGTCTTTAATGCCCGGCGTAGAGGTCATAGTATAGCCTTTGCAGATACCGGCGGATGCGGCAAGCCAGCCTCCATGGCAGACATGGGCAACCAGTTTACCGGCGCTCATAAATTCGCGGATAAGTTCTTTTACGCGCTCAATGCGGCGCAATCTGTCCGGCGAAAATCCGCCGGGGAGTATCACACCGGCGAAGTCAGCCTGTTTTACATCCGATATTGCCGCATCGCTTTCGCATGGATAGCCGTGTTTGCCGGCATAGACCTTGTGCGCTTCCGGCGCGGCGCAAACTACCTTTGCGCCCGCTTCCTCAAGCCTGAGTTTGGGATACCAGACTTCCAAGTCTTCGTAAATATCCTCGATAAACATTAAAAATGATTTTCCTTGTAAATTCATTTATCCTCCATTATCTAAATTCTAATATCTAAATTCTAAATTTCGATTCTATCTCAATTCTAACGGATGAGAGGCTGCCGGCAAAGTACCTTTCCTTAGACTTGGCGTAAGCACAAAACACTGATAATAATACATAATGCGGTATTATCTGCCGGTTTATATTTTTATCGTTTTAACAGCCGCGTTGTCCGCCCAGAGCACGGAAGAAATAGAAAATTCGCTGCTCTGGAGGCAGGCATTGGGCGGTTCTGTAATAGCGACGCCTTCCGCGCAGGTTCAGTCTGTAGCGCTGGTCCTTGACGGCGGTTTGGTACGCGCCTACAGCGATTCGGGGCGGCAACTGTGGGAATATGCGGCAGGCGGGCGGCTTTTGCCTTTTATTTCGCGCTCCACAACCGGCATGACTTTCTTTGGCAGAACCAACGGCATCCTTTACGCGCTTAACCGCTCCGGCAGGTTTCTTTGGGATAAAAGGCTTGGCGAGCCGCTTGCTTACGCGCCGCTCATAGGCTGGGATGGACGGGTTTTTGTTTTTCTTTCCAAAAAGATAATCTGTTTTACGGCGACAGGCAGTCAACTGTGGGAATACACGACGGAAGCGGCGCTCTCCGTTCAGCCTATAGCGAACACAAAGGGCGGATTTATCACGGTATTAAAAAATAACACATTGCTTTTGGCGAGCGCCTTTGGCGATGTTCAGAAGATTGAACTTGCGTCCGCCCCCACCGCTCTTTTACCCGGTACATATCCCAATGCGGTTGTACTATATGATGACGGCGACATAGAGGCGGTCAAAGACGGCGTGTCCGCCAAAAAAATTGCCAAAGCAGAAAAAACGAACATTCAGACGGCGCGTATCGGCGGGCGGGCGGTAACGGCGGCGCAGTACAAGCAGTACGCGGCGGTACTCCTCGACACCGGGAACATAGTTCTTTGGTCGCTTAATGAGGAGAGGGCGCTTTGGACTAAGCCCGCCATGCTCGGCATAAACCGCGCGCGGCTTATTTTTGACGAGCGCGGCATCTATCTTTTTTCGATGAGCGGCGCTGCGGGCTGGACTCTGGAAGGCTCTCTGCTTTGGAATATGAGGCTGCAAGGCGCTTCGATGCCGCCCGTTCTTTCCGATGACGGGATACTCTACTATGGCGGGAATAACTGGCTGCTCTTTGCTTACAAGGTTGAGCACCGGAGCCGCGACACACATAATGGGGCGCAGGCAAATACGCCGCAGGCTCTGTTCAACCTGCCGGACGAAGGAAACTACGGGCTTGGAGCGCCGGCGCAGGCGCGTTCCGTTTTCTTTGACGGCGGGGATATTGATTTTACATTGAAGCAAATTGCGCGAGGCATAAAGAGCGGGAATGTCGGTACAGGAGAGCAGTATGCGTTCCGCGCTCTGCTTGCCCTTGCGGGCGGAGGCGATGACGCGGTGCGCCCTCAACTTATTCAAAGACTGGAAGCATTGCGGCTTTTAGGCTTGATAGGCAGCCGCGAAGTTGTGCCGTTTTTGGTTCATCGCCTATCCGCCGAAACCGACCCCAACATCAAGGCGGGCATTATAGAGGCGCTGGGGCGCATAGGCGTTGACCCAAACTTTACAGTTCTTCCCTTGTTTGAACGGATAACGGCGCAAGCGGTAGACAGCAAGAACCAGCGCCTCCTTAGCGCTCTTTCTGAGGCATTAGGGCGGCTTTGCCGGTTTTCCGGTCCGCCTTTAAGCGAAAATGGCGTAAAAATACTTGTTACCATTGCAGGCTGCGGACTGCCTGCGGCGGCATCCGCCTCTAAAGAACTGGAAATCCTGTTAAAATGACGGCTATGGAACAAACTCACCTTGACCAGAAAGCCACAGTGAACCTTGGCGGTTATTTTATTGTTGATACAAGATACGGCGGTTTTGCTGCCCCCTTGCGCGATTTTTTCGGGCATGGTAGTCTTATTGGCAGACGGGGATGTAGCTCAGTTGGCTAGAGCGCTTGAATGGCATTCAAGAGGTCGTCGGTTCGATTCCGATCATCTCCAACACTTGATTTAACTTTTTCTATAAGCAAACGAGTTCCGGCATCAAAAATACCTTCGGCAAGCCCCCTCTCAATAAGTTCAGGACGGACGGCAAGTGTTTTTTCTATCCGTTTTTCCAGTTGCCATTTGCGAATATTTGCATGATGCCCGGATAGCAGCACCTCCGGCACGGAAAGCCCCATAAAAATTTCCGGGCGCGTCCATTGCGGATACTCCAAAAGCCCCCCGGCAAAACTTTCCTCCGCAAGCGACTCGCTTCGGAGTACGCCCGCGCCAAGCCTGTATGTGGCATCTATAACGCAGAGCGCGGCAACTTCCCCCGATGATAACACATAGTCTCCGACAGATACCTCATCATCAACATACAAGTCGATGATTCGCTGGTCTATGCCCTCGTACCGTCCGCAGAGCAGCGCAATTTCTTCCTCCTGCGCCAATTCCGCCGCCAGTCCTTGAGTAAAAGGCTTGCCGGATGGGGTAAGATAGACAACACGGGGCGTATGGCGGCGGTTTTCTTCATTCTTTTTGGCGGCACCCGCGCTTTCCAGTGCCAGCGCCAACGGCTCGGCAAGCATAAGCATACCCGCGCCGCCGCCGTAAGGCGCGTCATCGCAAGAATGGTGTTTATCTTGAGCAAAATCGCGTATGTTTACTATTTTGTATCGAACTAGCGAGCGCTCTACCGCCTTTGCCATAATAGATGCCGAAAAATATGACTCTATAATTTCTGGAAAAAGAGTGAGGACAGTGTAGTTCATTTTATTTTGCGTATATGTCCTTTGTTTTGGAGAAAAAAGCCAAACTCATTCTAAAATCCAATCGGCAAGGAGTACGGCGCGTCCACCCTCAACGTCAACTTCGCCTACAAATTCGCCGCGGAATGGTACAAGACGGCGTTCTCCGGTCTCCAAAGTTATTTCGATAATGCTGCCGGCACCTTCAAGAATATCCGATATTATGCCGAGATGCCTTCCGGCTTTACTGACAACGGAGAGCCCTTTAAGGTCTTCTACATAGAATTCATTTTTATTTAGCGCCGCCGCCTCGCCGCGAGGAACGACTATTTCCATACCCTTGAGCATTTTTACTGCTTCCGGTGTATCAAAACCCTCAAATTTAAGGTATAGCGTTCCGTCTCCGCCTGTGCGGCTTTCACTTACCTTGTAAGTTCTCGCGGCATTTGCGCTAATATATGCGCCGGCGGGGGGACGGAGGGTAAGCGTTTTTTTTCCAATAAGGTGGGATGCGGAGCCGGAACAGGATTTTATGCGGACAAAGCCTTCAAGCCCAAAAGGCTGCCCGACTATAGCGGTAACAAATTCTTCCCGCATAGCCCGCAGCCTTATTTAGTCTAGTATTTCCAGAACGACACGCTTGCCGGACTTGGCGGACGCCGCCTGCAGCACTGTGCGTATTGCCTTGGCAATGCGCCCGCGTTTGCCAATTACCTTGCCCAAGTCATTTTCGGCTACACCCAATTCCAGAATTGTAGATTTTTCCCCGTCAACCACATTCACCGTTACAGTTTCGGGGTTCTCAACGAGAGATTTTGCGATGTATTCAATCAGTTCTTTTTCCACAGCCTATTCCTGCGCGGCATTCTTCCGCGTGAGCGTAACACCCTTCTTGTTGAATATCCTGCGGACAGTATCTGTAAGAACCGCGCCGTTCTCTATCCATTTTTTTGCCTTTTCTATGTCGAAAGAGATTTGTTTGTCCTCTTTTTCGATAGGATGGTAAATTCCCAGTTCCTCAATGGTTCTGCCGTCCCGTGGTTCGCGTTTGTCTATTACAACAATGCGGTAAAATGGGCGCTTTTTTGTCCCCATTCTTTTGAGCCTTATGCTTGCGCTCATAGTTCCTCCAAAAAAATAATTGCATATATTCTAGACCAAGCGGGTGTTTTACGCAAGAGGGCGCGTTGAGTCTGGTGTCAACAGTATTTTTTGCAGGCGGCAAAGTTCTTTATCCAGCGAGGCGGCAAAGGCTTTGAGTTCACGCTCTCCATAACGAGGGGCGCGTTCGCCTATCAGGTTATTTTCCGCAAGTTCCACCGCAAAATTACGGAGCGAAAGGTAGTAGCGGATATTTTCCTGAGTATAGAGCCTGCCCCGGTCGTCCATTACGGTAACATTATTTTGAACGAGCCGCGCCGCCAGCGGGACATCGCGGGTAACGGCAATATCCGAAGGTGCGGCATGTCCTGCAATAAAGTCGTCTGCTTTGTCTGAACCTTGAGGGCATATTTCCATACGGAAGAGCGTTCCGGCGGGTATGCCCGGAACCGGACGGTTTGCCGCGAATACAGCTTGCGTTCCGGTTCTAAGCGCCGCCCTTATGATGAGTTCCCGCGCCCTGCGGGGGCACGAATCGGCATCAACATATATTGTCATTTTAATAGACAATGATATTCTCCGCCGGCACCCAGCCTGAGCGGGCTTCCGTTCCGTGCGCGTACAAAAAGCGCTTAGTCCGCGAGCGGATAAGGACGCGCTCGCCTTCGCGGAAATACGGCAAGGTATCGGTATTTTCCGCCTCTTCCGGCAGGGGGAAGACCGGCGTATCCAGCGTTACGGCGCTTTTTGGCATAATAAGCATAGAAACCGGTTTGGAAAAAAAGACGGCTGCGGCAAATGCCGCGCCTAGCGCCAGGGCTGCCGGCAGCAGGCGCAAACCCGGCGGAATACCGGCGCGGATGCCGCCTGTTTTGAGCCGGTTTTTACGGGCAATAAAATTTAGCGCGGCAAAAAAGAGCGGCATGGCGGCAATTAACACGGCGGTAAAAATAAAAGGCGGCAGCCATACCTCATCGGGCGAGAGAGGAAACCCAAGACTCCTTTCCAGTGCTGTGCGAAGCGGTTTAATGGACGGCGAAAAAAAACTATCCCTCTCATTTTGCCGGAGCAATGCAAGAGTCTGCGCATAATGCCCGCCTTCCCAAAGTTTACGGGCGTCTCCGGCTAGACGAGTAGGGAGATGCGCCGTTTTCCAACCGTCAAATACTGCCGCTTCCGGCTCAAAGTTTGACGCGCCGCCGGCAAGCGGTGCCTGCGAAACACCGTCCGCGCCGGCAGCCGTTGGCGGGGCGGACGGCTTTCCTTCGCTTATTGGAGTTCGTTTTTCCGGCAAGGCAAAAGATTTTCCATTGTAGCGCGTGCTGCCCTTCAGCACCAAAATGCCGGAATAGAGCGGTATAATTCTAAGTTTGAGTACATCGTCTGCCGCGCCGTTTTCCTGAGCGCCGGCAGTTTGCAGCGCCGTCTGCGGCGCAGATGCCGGCAGCCGTTCAATTATGGCATTGGGGACGCTTTCTATTTCAAAAAAAGATTCACCGGCGGATTTTACGAGGTCTTCCCTGTTTAGAAGTTCCAGCGTAAAAAATGCCTCCGCGCCGGCTGTAAGCATCGCGGGCGAGCGCCACCGGAAGGATGGGAGCATAGAGCCCGGCTCATTCTGAATTACAAGGCGCTGTGGCCACGAAGCGCCTGTTCTGCCGGCGGCGTTCACTTTGAACTGCCCCAGCGTAAGCGTTCCATTGGTAATAGGAATCACCGTGTACTTTACTACGGTAAGTTGCTTATACTCCGCTTCGGGTATCGCAAAAAAACCGCCTTCCGGGATTTCGGTGTCCGTTAGCATTTCTTCGGTAAGCGCCGACTGTGCAAGCAGAGACGCAGGGTCGGGCATATATGACTTGTATGTTTCTACCATCTCTATGGTGAATGAATTGTTAAAGTCGTGCGGTGTTTCCACAGATACTTCGTCCGGGTGCGGATGGTCGATGGTCAGGGTTATGGTAAAAGGAACATGCAGGGCAAGGTTTTCGGCAGGCGCTTCACAGTAAACGGCAACGCGCTCCGTCTCTTGCGCTCCGGCAAAAACGGCAAGCAGCAAGAGCGGAATGTTAATAATCCGGCGTGGAAGCGTCTTCATTTCCGCCCCATTCAAAACTGCGCCAGCGCTCAGTCTCCCGTTGGCGCATAAAGTCCAGAATAACACCGCTCCGTTTTTCGGCTGGATTTTCGCGTATGCCGCCTGCGCGGCTCGTCTGTACATTGGCGGCATCCTTTTGCCTTTCCAAAGAAAGATAACTCAGTTCCAGATTATGTTTCGCTTGAGTCCGCGAAGGGTCTATAAGCAGCGCCTTTTTGAATTCATCCGCCGCGCCGGAATAATTGGAATTCTGAAAAAGCGCTATACCGCTGTTGTAATGAATTCTGTAGGCTAGTTCACGCCGCTTTATAGTACGCCCGTCCGCCGCCGCCTCGTTAAAACGGATAAGCGCCGCATCCCCCTCATCCTGAGCAAGGTACGAAGCCCCCAGCGAATAGAGCGCATAAGGGTTCGCTTCTCCCGCCTCCAGAGCGCGGACAAAAATACCGCCCGCCTGTCCGTAATCCCCCCGCGAATAAAATATATTCCCATAGGCGATAAGCAGATTTTCCTTCATTCCTGAACACGAAACAAGCGGGAAAGCCAAAAGAACAGCCGCCAATAACGGCTTTATTCCCTTTAGTCTCACAATGAAAGCGCCATTTGCAATAACTAAAAAGCAAATGGCGAAGAAACTAAAAATGGCAGCACTGATAAGAGCCAATTTAATCAGCGTTGTCCTAAGTATTCGGCAATTATCGCGGCTGTAGTGTTTTCGTTTATGCCTACGATTTTCTTTTCGCGCTCAAAACTTTCGGCGGCATCTGAGGCATGCGCCGTATTTACCATTACATTGGAGCCGAATTCGCGCCGTATAGTGCCGCCCGGCGCCTTTAACGGGTCTGTCGGTCCCAGCACATCGCGGATTTTGCCTATCGCGCCGTCTCCTTCGTATATGAGTATCATGCACTTGACCTGCCGCGATTCCGTCTTGCCCGGTCTATGCCCGGACATAAATTCGACTATCTGCTCAAACTGGTCGCGGGCATACTCAACACCAAAACTATCGCTCAACGCCTTTTCGGTTTCCTCAGTTAGAGGGATGCCGAATTCATGCTCAAGCAGGGAACGCGCCTTCTTGCCGAAAACCGGCGCTAACTTGGACTTGAGCGCGTCTTCCACAGGACCATAGAAATCGAGCGCCTCGGCAAGCGAAAAATTGTGAACCTTTATGCCGATGATGCGCAGCCCGGTACGGGAGAACATATCGATTATCGTGCCGGGACGGGACGAGGAATAAGTCCAGTTGTCCGGTTTTATTATGACGAGGGTGCGCTCGACCTTAGCGCCCGCAGGATACGAAAAGCCTTCGATGATGTTGCCTGCGCTCTTCAAGTGCGGGAGGAAGATTTTTAGGTTGATGTCCGCTTCTTCCTGAGTGCGCGGCGTAAGAACGGCGGGTTCAAAGTAGACAAATTTTTCCGGCTCTTTCGGGTCTACAATAAGGTCGGCATAGGTGTCGCGTATCGACTGCCCCTGAATTTCTTCCATTTTGGATTTATGTTCGGGATGCAAGTGTCCGCAAATAGCCGCCAATTTTTTGCACGGCTCCTCGCCCTTAAAGAGGAGGAATAACGCCCGGCAATTTTCGTTTCCGGCGGCTGTGAAATTCTGTTCAACATAGTCCGCCAAAAAACTTACTTCGCCTTTAGCCTGCGCCCTAAGCGACTTGGCATAGGCGGCGGCAAAATCCTTGCCCGGCGCGAACATCTGCGCTCCGGCAAGTTCCAAATCTGTCTGCGACAGCAAACGGGCAATAACGCCGCCCACTCTGCTCTTCGCTACGGTATACGGTGTAACTAGTACATAAGAAAGTTTGTTGCTCATACCGGCATTATACAGTGTAATATGCCCATTGTCAAATATAGCGCCCTATATGCGGTAAGAATGCGCAGCAGCGGCGCTCTAAAATGCCGTAGGAATTTCGGAAAGGCAAGTTGTGTAGCGCGGCGATAGGAATTCGCGGCGTGTTTCCCATGGGGCAAAGGCGGCGGCGCTGCTGGGGCGTGATGTTTTGGCTGCCGCAAGCCCCGCAGTTCCCTGCCTTATAGTACCGCGTCCCCAGCGCTCATTTATTTTTTCAAAGCAGTCGGAAAGGCGTTCCAGTTTTTCGCGCCTTTCGGTGTTGATAAAAAGGTCGCCCTGTTCCGGCGGAAGGCACAAGCCGTTTAGCGCTATCAATGTTTTTCTGTAGCGGTAGCCGTCCCTGTAAATTTGAGTGAGCAGATTTTGCGCCGCGCTAAGAATTTCCGTAAGTATTGCGGACGGCGGATTCAGGCAGACGGTGGCGCTGTTAAAGTACTGCTCTCCATCGGAAAGCGGGTTTGTCATTACATAGACGCTTACAATTTTAGCCGCGAGATTTTCGGAGCGGAGGCGTTTTACCGCTTCCTGCGCATATTCCGCCAGCGCTCCGGCTATTGTGTCCTTATCGTAGACGGCGCTAGAAAAACTGCGCGACACTATAATACTTTGGCGCGGGTCTGGCTCCGCACGGTCTAAGCAGCGGATGCCGTTCAGTTCGCGGACGGTGCGCCAGCCTGTTATTGTCAGGTCTTTTTTTGCCCTGTCCAGAGGGTAATTTTTTAGGTCGAGCGCCGTACGAACACCCTTTTTTTGCAAGGCTTTACTTTTTTGCCTGCCTATGCCCCAAATGCCTTCTACCGGGAATTCCGCCAGCGTCTTATCCCGGTCAATTTGCGCCCAATTACAGACGCCGTTGTATTGTTTTGCCAGTTTGTTGCAGAGTTTTGCCAGCGTTTTGGTGGGGGCAATTCCCACGGAGACCGGCAAGCCGGTTTCCAGTTTGGCGGCATTCCGTATTTCGCGGGCAATGGCGGAATAATCCGCGCCGTCCCAATCAGGAAAAAATAAAAAACTTTCGTCTATGCTGTAAAATTCGAGTTCCGGCGCATAGCGGCTGTATATTGTGTTGAGCCGCGCGCTCATATCGGCATAGAGCGTATAGTTAGACGAGAAGAAAATTACCCCCAGCGCTTCCGCCCTCCTTCTAACCTGATAGAATACATCGCCGCGCTTAAAGCCTAAGTTCTTACATTCCTGATTGAGGGCGATGATGATGCCGTCATTGTTGGTCAGGACGGCAACCGGTTTGCCCGCAAGGTCGGGACGGAAGACCCTTTCGCACGAGGCATAAAAACTGTTGCCGTCTATGTGCAGAATCAACTTAGACCTCGTTTATTGCCGCCGTTACAACGCCGAAAATTTCGTAGTCAGAATGAGGGACGCGGATAGTTCCGCCGGCTTTTGAGAATTCGGCGTATTCATTCTTCAGTTTGATTTGGCGGCAGAGGAAAACGCCTTCGTAGGCAATGACCACGATGGAGCCGTTTTTGGGTTTTAGCGAGCGGTCAACGATGAGTAAAGCGCCGTCCAGTATGCCGAAGTCCGCCATATCGCCGCCTTCTTTCCTGATTATGTAGGTTGCCGGAGGATTTTTGACCAAAATCTTGTTAAAGTCAAAGGTACTCCCTTCGTAACCCTGCGCCGGGCTCGCAAAGCCGCTCGCCTTTAGTTCATTTCCAAATACGCCCATATTGCCTCCATTATACAACATACAACCGGTTTGTGCTGTATTTTTGCCTGCTTTGACAAATTTACAAAAAATGTTAGAATGAATTTTATGCTGGATTACAAAGAATACGGGGGCAATCCGCCGGACTGGCCCGATTTGCCGTACGCTAATTTTGCCGCTTTTGCTAAAGGAATGTGCGAAGAAAATGCCGAAAAACCCTACATACTTTACCGCGAAGGCAAACAAAAAGATTTTGATATATGGACTTATGGGCGTTATTACGATGAATGTAAGCGGATAGCGCGGGGGCTTTTGGCGGCGGGGCTGCAAAAGGGCGACCGTGTAGTCCTCTGGGCGGAAAACCGCCCCGAATGGATGGCGGTATGGATGGGCGCGGCTATAGCGGGATGTACCATTGTTCCTGTGGACTTCCTTGTAAGCGACCACGAGGCGTTAAACATACTTACAATAACAAAGGCAAAGGCTTTTTTCTTTTCTTCCCGTAAAACCGAATTTGCAGCCGCGCTGGCGGAAAAATCACCTGAAGTGTTGACGGTGTGTTTGACAGGTTATATTGATTTCGGCGCCGGTGCCGGCTTGCAGGCGCTGCCGGAATTTGCGGATATAGACGGGAACGACCCGGTATCCATTGTATTTACATCCGGCACTACCGGCTTTGCCAAAGGCGTTATGCTAAGCCACAAAGGGCTTATTGCCAATGTAAGCGCCGCCATCAATATGCTTAATCCCAGCAAACAGGATGTTTTTATTGATGTGCTGCCGCTCCACCACACTTACCCGACTACCTGCTCGTTTCTTGCGCCGTTCTCCCGTGGGATTCCCGTTATTCTTGTGGAACGGCTTGTAGGCGAGGTGGTCATCCGCGATATAAAGGACGGCGGCGGCACCTTCCTTATATCGGTGCCGCTGCTGTACGACAAAGTAATGGCGGCTATCAACGCGAAGTATCAAAAAACACCAATGCCTGTCAAGTTTGTACTGGACATACTCCGTAAAAAGGCGCTTGCCGAGGCAAATAAGGGCAACCCGGACTTTGGTCGCAAGGTCTTCCGGTTTATCCGCAAAAAAGCCGGTCTCGATTCCATCAATATTATGGTAGGGGGCGGCGGTCCGCTCAATCTGATAACTGCCGATTTCTTCGATTCATTCGGCTTTAACATAGTCCACGGCTATGGAATGAGCGAAAATGGTCCGCTTATCAGTGTGAATACAGCCCGCCATAAGCGCAACAAATCTGTGGGGCTGCCGGTAAAGTACACGGATGTCCGCATTGTAGACTCAAATAATGACCTGAAATATTTGCCGCCCTATGAGCATGGCGAAATTGTTGTCAAATCGCCGTCCCTCATGCTCGGCTACTACGAAAATCCCGAAGCGACTGCCGAAATGTTTACAAAAGACGGCTATCTCAAAACCGGCGACTTGGGCTATCTGGATACCGAAGGCTTTATCTACATTAACGGGCGAAAAAAGAATCTGATAGTTTCCACAGGCGGCAAAAATATTTATCCCGAAGAAATCGAGGCGCATTTTGCGGAGTCCCGCGTTGTGGGCGAAATCCTTGTGCTGGGACGCAAAGACCCGGCGCGGGGCGGTGAGTTTGTTTTCGCGGTGGTCTACCCGAACAAAGAAACGCTGGCGAAAGATTATGGCGCAAAAGCGGACGATAATGAATTCGTACATAAACTTGTAAAGACGGAAATCGAGCGCGTAAACCGCAAACTTGCCGCCTACAAAAAAATCAGCGACTTTATGCTCCGCGATACCGAGTTTGAAAAGAATGCCCAAAAGAAAATCAGGCGCTTTCTGTATAAGGAATACGAAAATAACGGTTAGGGCTTAAAGCCTTTTTTAATTGCCTGCGCCAGTTTGCTTTTTAGCCAATTATTCTCTTTTCTGATTTTGGAAATTTCGAGTTGTTGAACCTTTACCATTTCTACCAGGTCGCCGTGCGAAAGTATATCGGAATGAAGCAATTCGCCTATATATTCTTTTTTGCTTTCAAAATCAATTTCGGCTTCCAGCGCCGCTTCTTCAAAACTTTCGTCAATGCGGTCGTGCAATGAAACATCCGCCTCGGTGTCCTGCATAATTTTATCGGCAATGCGGTAGACCGCCTGCGACAGTACCGATTGCGGCTTGTATATCGTTATCGGTATGCGGGACGCAAGGCTTACATCCTGCAAACTGTCGCGGTATATAACGCCCAAATGTTCAACACGCACACCGAGGTAGCCTTCGCAGGAACGCCGTATCTTCATAGCGACATCGGCATCCTTAGGGTCGTCAAGCATATTCAGTACTAACTGCGGATGGAAGCGCCCTATCAGTGTTTTGAATTTTTCAAACGATTTAGTATCGATTTTTTCAATTTCTTCGAGCATCTTAGGCAGGTAGAGCATTTTTAAGCCCGAACCTTGCCGTCTAAGTTTTTCTAGATATTCGTAGGCGGCGCTTCCTTTCTTGAAGGCATTGTACATCAGTCTGAAGACGGCGTTCTTTAGAAAGACATAGGCGTTCAAAGTGGCGGTAACCGCCGGAGTACTGACGATGATGCCTTTCCCGGACGCTAAAAAGAAGTCGAGTATAGACTGATGAGTACCCGCGCCGAGGTCTAGTATCAGATAGTCTGTATCGAGGGCGAGCAGACGGCGTACTATTGCGTTACGCTGAGAGACCTTTAGATTGGCGGTGCCGGGCAATTCGGCATCTCCGGGAATAAAGCGGAGGTTTGCAATATCTGTATCGGCGATAACTTTGGAAAAGTCGCTTTTGGTGTCGGCAAGAAAATCGCCTAATGTGTGTTCAGACTTGCTATGTCCTATTATCAGGTGAAGGTTTGACGCGCCCAAATCAAGGTCGGCAAGCACAACGCGCTTGCCAGCCTGCGCGAACGCAACCGCCAGATTTGCCGCTACAAGCGACTTTCCTACTCCGCCTTTTCCGCTCGCTATTGGAATGACTCGCATAATTTATTTCTCATCGGGGTTAGACCTCTACTATAATATCGGCAGATTTTGCCTGTAACTTGCTGCTGTCGAGCGGCGCTTACTTGCCCTTATGCGCTGTTCCCCGCATAATGTACTCAATTATGATTTTACAATAACGAGGAGGAATCATGAAAACAGTAAAATTACTGAGTGCGGCGCTCATTGTGGGGGCGCTTTGTTTGGTGATACCCGCCTGCGCAAAGAAACAAGCGGCGGATGTTATCAAAATCGGCGTGTTTGAGCCGCTTACTGGCGGTAACGCGGCGGGCGGCGCTATGGAAGTGGAAGGCATACGCCTTGCAAACGAACTCAACCCGTCTGTTACCATTGACGGCAAAGTGTACAAGGTAGAACTTGTTATTGCCGACAACAAAAGCGAGAAGGTTGACGCGGCAAATGCCGTGGAACGGCTTATCACCAACGACAAAGTTACGGTGATACTCGGTTCTTGGGGCTCGTCCCTCGCTATGGCTGGCGGCGAAGTGGCAAAGGACGCAAAGATTCCGGTTATCGGGCTTTCCTGTACAAACCCGCTTGTAACGGCAGGCAACGATTTTTACTTTCGTGTATGCTTTATCGACCCGTTTCAGGGCAGGGTAATGGCAAACTATGCCGCCGGCGACCTTAACGCGAAAACCGCAGTGATAGTTCAGGAGGTTTCCAACGACTACTCGGTCGGGCTTGCCAAATTCTTCAAGGACACATTTACCGGTCTTACCGGCGACCCCAATTCGGTGCTTGCAACAGTCAACTACAATAGCGGCGACCAGGACTTTAGCGCTCAACTTACAACGATAAAGGGTCTCAATGCCGATGTAATATTTGCGCCGGGCAACTACACCGAATCCGCCCTTGTGATAAGTCAGGCTCGCCAGCAGGGCATTACCGCGCCGTTCATAGGCGGAGACACATGGGAAACGCCGGAATTTGTCGATGTGGGTAAAGTTAATGTCGAAGGGACTGTTTTCTCCACATTCTTTGCCTCGGAATACGCAACATCGGCTGTCGCGGCTGTCTTCCTTAGTGAATACAAAAAGAAGTACAACAAAGAGCCCGCCGCCGTTACCGCGCTCGGCTTTGACGGCTACCTTGTCGCCCTTGACGCGATAACCCGCGCCAATTCAACCGACCCGGTAAAAATCCGCGATGCTATAGCGCAAACCGCCGGTTTTGTGGGCGCTACAGGAACCACCACGCTGGACTCCAACGGAGACGCCACCAAAGGCGCGTACCTAAAAACCGTCCAAAATGGAAAATTCGTATTCAAGACTTTTGTTAATCCCTAAAATTTGAAGGGAGACCAAACAGAGCCGCCGCATTTTGGGAAATTAGCGTTTTTATATCTTCAACGCTTTTTCCCCGGAGCGCGGCGGCTTGTTTATATGTTTCGGCTATCATTGCCGGATGGCAGGTTTTGCCGCGCCATGGAACGGGCGCAAGAAACGGACAGTCCGTCTCCAAAAGCAGACGCTCATCCGGCACAAAGGCGCACGCTTCGCGTATGCCCTGCGCATTTTTGAAGGTAAGATTGCCCGCAAACGAAATATGCCAGCCCATATCCAAAAAAATGCGGGCTTCTTCGCGTGTATACGAAAAACAATGAATTATGCCACGCACACCCGGAAAATGCCGCAGCGTTTCTATAGTACGCTCCGCCGCTTCCCGCGAATGAATTATTACAGGCAGCCCCCGTTTCTGCGCCAGCGAAATTTGCATCTCCAAAAAAGCCGTTTCTTCCGCCGGAGCGCCGGGATTTTCACGGAGGTCGTAACCACATTCCCCAATGGCAACGACAAGCCCTGCCGGCGCGGCATCCAATTCCCGTTCTAAGATGCGGGCATTTTCTTCTATGCGGCAAATCTGTTCTTTGTAGGGCCAGACGCCAACGGCAAAACGCACATTGGGGCAGGCTGAAAGTTTTGCGATACGGGGGCTAAGGTCGCCGCCGTCTGTACCTATATCGAGGATAAAGCCGAAGCCCCCCGCCGCCAAAGCAGGCGGCAGCAATTCCGCAGAAACCTGCGCCTCGTCTATAAAACTTAAATGGGCATGAGTGTCCGTAAAGCCCTTGTAATCAAAATCCACAGGTTGACTATACCGCTAATTGCCGGTAAAATTCAATTCTGGTAACGCCGGATGGATGGCGTTACGCCGAGGTGGTGGAATGGTAGACACCGGGGACTTAAAATCCCCTCCCAGCAATGGGGTGTGAGTTCAAATCTCATCCTCGGCATTGAGAGGCTATGCCTCTCTATCTTTTCTTCTAAAAAAAATCGGGGTTACCCGTGGTTCCATAGGGATATGAAACCCGTCTATGTCTCCTGTGTAAGGATTAGTGGTAAAGGTGAGTGGAAGCGTATACAACTGGGTGTCCATTTTGATTTCGGGAACGCGAAAGGTATCATAATGATAGTGGACAAGCGCCTCTTTAACGTCCCTGTATCTGCCTTCCAGCGCTTTGCCGCCGGCAATTATTTCAAAGTTTCCATAGCCCGGATTGTGATACATTCCCGCATACGCCTTTAACGGATGAGAGGGCGCCGTGCCTTGTACGGGCTCTCCTTTTAGTAAGTTGACTTCCCAGTGTTCATACATATAGCCGTATTGTCCGGTTTCTTTAGATAACCTTTCTCCCCAGTTTGCCGGTGGGAGTTCCAGCAAGTTATCTATGATGGTGTAAAGCAGCGCATTTTTTATGAGCATACAGGGTTTGTGCAAGTTCATAAGGCAGACAAAGCCTATTTTTTCCTTTGGAAGAAATGCCTGCATGGAACAATAGCCTTCGATTTCTCCAACATGAAAAACAATTTCTCTATTGCGGTAAAGATTTGTATACCAGCCCATCGCGTACTGCCCCATAGGGTCTGCTTCCGGGTAGTTCCACCGCCAAAGACGGTAGGCAACCTGCCCCTGATGAACCAAATTTAGATTTTTCCCGGAAACCAGCCTTTTACCCTGCCATACACCATCTCCCATATTAAAACGAATCCACAATTCCATATCCGTCAGGCAGGAATTGATAGAAGCGGCAGGTCCGCCTAAATCCACATTCCATGGCTTAACCGGAAAGGGTAGGGTATCGCTTTGCCGGTACGGTGTAGCATAGTCTTCTTTCAAAACCATATCGTTCACAGAGGTATTGCTGTTTTTCATCCCCAAGGCTTGAAAAATTCGCTCTTTTATCAATGCTTCCCAGGTCTGCCCCGTGATTTTTTCCATAGCATGACCTGCCATCGTGTAGATGAGATTGCTGTACTGAACCGCTCCCCGGAAAGCCGCATTGGGTTCTATAAAGCGAAGACGCTCCCAGAGGGCGGCGCGGTCTATCGTGTCCGTCCAAAGCGCGTCATGACCTGCAATACCGGTTAGATGAGTCAGCATATCCCGCATGGTACAACCTTTTGTTGCCTGCGGGTCGTACAGCCGGAAGTCTGGAAAGTACTCGCATAGCGGTACATCGAACCGCAAGATGCCTTCGTCATCCAGCATAGCCGCAAGCATGGAAGTAAAGGACTTGCTGCAAGAAGCAATGCCAAATTGAGTTCCGGGAGTAACCGGCGTTTTCTTTGTTAGGTCTCTGTACCCATAGCCCTTACGGAGTAGGCTTTCTTCCTCCGTAAAAACCGATAATGCGAGACCGGGCACCCGATACCGTTCCATTTCTTTTGTTACAAAGATGTCGTTGATGATAGGGTTCCCGGAATTAGGCATCAATGTTGTTCTCCGTATTTTGATTGTTCAGGATGTTTTTGCCGGTAAAAATGATAGCCCAGATAAAGCGCCAAGTAGAATACAACACTGATGACCAGAGACGCTCTCTGGGTTGGGTCAATCATCATACCCACCAGCACTAAAAGATATGTAACTATGCCCGCAATAGGAACGAAGGGAAAAAGCGGCGTTCTATAATGCAAGGTTTTGACATCGCCTCCATCCCGCAGGAATTTCCTTCTAAATAAAAACTGACACAGGCAGGTTCCGCCATATATCATTATATTTGCCCCGGCAATTAAGGAGAGCAAAAAGAAATAGACTGTATCTTCGGCGACTATGGCGGCAACAATGGCGAGGGCGGCAAAAATCATCGTAAAAAACAGCGCCGCCAACGGCACTTTGCGCCTGTCAACTTTTTGAAGAATTTTCGGTGCCTGCGCGAATTTTGCCATAGACCACAGATACCTTGTGCAGGTATATACAAAGTAGTTGCCGGAAGTCAGCGCCGAAGTCAGAACGATAATGTTTACGATAAGTTCTGCGGATTTTATGCCTGCCTGTCCAAAGACATAGGCAAAAGGACTGCCCAGTAAATTGGCGCTTGTGTACGGCAGAGTCAGGGACAGAACCAAAAGTGTAATCAGGTACGACCCCAGAAGCACCCAAGCGGTGGATGTAACCGCCCGCTTTACGTCTTTGGTGTTCTTCATTTCGCCTGCCGTAGAAGCAAATATGTCTGAACCGCCGAATGCAAAAATTGCGGTGGAAAGTGTCATAAGAATGGGTGTCATAATGCCGTTAGGAAACCAGCCGCCATTTTCACGAATCATTTCAAGACCGAATTTTGCCCCGCTTCCCGTATTAACAACGCCCGTAATAAAGCCAAGCCCAATAATGGCAAATACGACAATGAGAATCAGTTTTAGACTGCTGACCCAAAAGAATGACTCCCCGCCCTTTTTAACGCTGAGCATGTTTGCGCCGAGCAGCAAGAGTATAAAGAATACCAGATACACGGCAATCGGCACCGATGGGATGATATTTTTCATCATTATCGCGGATGCGACAATCTGGGCTGTAATTGTAACGGCGGCAGCCAGATACTGAACCCAGCCTAAGGTAAACCCCATGCTGGGGTTGATGAGGGCTGTCGCCCAACTTTGCACCTGACCGGAGGCAGGCATCGCGGCAGCCAGTTCGCCCAGACACATCATCATAAGCCACATAACAATGCCGCCAATTAGGTAAGATAGCAGCATTCCGCCGGGTCCAGCGGAATGAAGCACCTCGCCGGAACCCAAAAATACGCCGGTTCCAATGGTTCCGCCTACGCCAACCATTACCACATTCCGCAGTTTTAACTCCCGCGCCAGCCCTTCGCTTTTTGCGACAACTTCTTCGATAATTTGATTTGTTTGATTCATTTATTTGTCCTTTGTTTTCATTTTACAATAATCCGCGTATCAGGCTAAGTACCAGCCCTGCCATAAGGCTTGCGGAAGGGGGGGGGGTATGGCTATAATGCTGTTTGAAACACAAGAAAATATCCGTCAAGATGATGTTTTAATGGAAGTATTGAAAAATCTTTTATATACTTTTCGTTAAACACATTTTTAAAACGTTTCAAAATCGTTTCTTTTTCTTCTTCAGTATTATACGGCGCAATAAGATTTAGCGTATTATCCTTAATCTCAGGATATTGATTACTATTTAAAATATTGCCTTCTGCTTTGACTTCTGTCATAATTCTAAAACGTAATTTTACAGACGCATTATCAACATTTCTAACTTTACTAAAACTATCCTGCTCGGAAAACATATCAACTAAAACTGACTTTGTATCATTATCTATCTGTATATTATATTTTAATATAGATTCATCCAATACTTGCTCAAAAGATTGACTTATGAGTTCATTTGATTTTATTGTTTCAAAGAAACTTCCATGAGTTAATACAATTTTTGTATTATTTTTATGTTGTCCACGAATAAGATAAAAAATATCTCTATATTGAAGTGAATAAATATGATTACCCGCTTCTTCCATTTGTTTTTTTATACTGCTATTAACGCTTTTTATAACTTTTTCAATGTCTTTTTTTCCAGTTGGAATAGTAGAATTAAAAGAGGAAACAGTGTAACTTTGGCTGTCTTTCAATTCGATTAGTTCACCGCCAGAAAAAAGCGAATTGTTTATGGTTAATTTTATAGCCAAATCAGGGAATTGTCCCGCATTTTTACAAGACAGCATTGAATCATCAAATGGAAAAGATTCAAGTTTTTCAGCAATAGAAAAATATTGTTTCTTTTCTACCAACGATTTAAAAAAATGGTAAATTGAATATATCATTGCGTCGCCTCAAATAAAGAGAAATCAAAATTATTTTTTGATGGCTTAATAACCGCGTCGCCAACCATATCGCCGCTAAAATCTTCACCCCAAATTTCAGGCAGATTAGCAGTACAGACATAATCTCGATAATATTTTTGTATAACATCCGCTTCTCTTAAATTAGTTAATCTTGATTTTATACAATCAATATTGGCAGGGTCAATTTCTATGGAAATAGAATTACGCTGAGTTTGCAATGATACGACCGGTGTTGTACCTGTTCCCGCAAATGGGTCTAAAACAGTGTCTCCTACTTTTGTCGATGTTAAAATAATTCGGAGTAAAAGAGCCAATGGTGACTGTTGTTTATGAAATCTTTCACCGTTTTCTTTTCTTATCGCTTCGTTTCCCGCAAAATATCCGGAGGTTAATTCTCTAATATCATCCCAGATATCGGTAACAAAAATGCCGTTCTCCCGCTCGAATTTATAACCGGCAGGCAGTTTGGGGTTAATTCTTAAGCGGTTGAATGTTTTTGCCCGTTCTCCTTTGGTTGCGTACGCGATAATTTGATATTGTTTGCCATATTTACTCCGCACCGGCACAGCCGAAGATCTCTTTTTCCAAACAATAAGATTTTGAAATTCCCAGCCTGTTTCGCGCATCACTTGTAAAACAAATTCGGTATTTTTTTCTCTCTGCATAAAATAAAGACATCCGCCTTCATTGGTTATGCTATACACATGCCGGGAAACTTTTTTCATCATGTCCCAGTATTGCTCTTGCGGCATATTGTCGTTATGGAGAGCATAATCCTTTTGTTGATTAAAAGGCGGGTCTAAGAAAGTTAAATCAACCTTTTTCGTAATGTCCGGTAATATATCTACGCTACTGCCGCAAAATAATTGGTAACTCATATCTACCATACTAACACGCAAAAGCAATGCGAGGCAGCCTACCCGCCGCTTTTTTTGCCGCCGCTTGCCACGATGACGCGCTGTAGTCCTATAAAGACGAGCAAAAGTATGCCTATGGTAATTTTTGTCCACCATGAATTGATGGTGCCGTTGAACATGATAAGCGATTGTATTATCGCAAGTGTAAGTACGCCGAATACGGA
>JAIROZ010000001.1 GCA_031257255.1 Spirochaetaceae bacterium
GCGAGGAAGAATTATCGCCGGCGGACAAACGCTATCTGCAGTTTGGCGAAGCGTTTGAACAGCAATTCCTCAATCAGGGCGAATATGAAAACCGGAGTATTGAGCAAACGCTCGACATAGGCTGGAAACTCCTCGCCACGCTGCCGAGCGAAGATTTGGTGCGCATCAAAAAAGAATACATCGAGAAATATATGCCGAAAGGGTAATCTGAATAAATCTATTTGCTGGTTGATTCAGTTATTAAACAAATCTATTTTTTTTACTTCCACAATAGGCGCAATTAGATGCAAATTTTTTACATCATTAAAAATAAAACTGACAGGTTCTAAATCAGATTTATAGTAATAAACACTATCTTGTGTTAAATCTTCCAGCAAATTTAGTATAAACAAAAGATGGCGTGTTTCTTCTTTTGGCGCTATTTCCACGCTGGTCTCGAACCTTCCGTCTGCTTTTTGATGCAGTAAACAGTATTCTTTAATTTTTCTAATAGTAGATACAACTTGTATAAGTTCATTATTTTGAAGTTCAATTTTAGAATATAAAAAATCAATACAATAAACTAACTGCGCCATTTTATATGAAGTCATATTATCATTAAAAAATGACAGTACATACATAAGCCACAAATTAGCATTAACAGGTATTTGGTTGATTTTATCAAGAATAAAACAAACATGATAAAAAGACTCTAATGATTTTGGAATAAACTTTACAATTTCTTCTTTATCTATGACAGATTGCAGTAAATGAGATAAATTTTCTTCTTCAAGACGCATAAATTCAAAGGCGAAATTTAACATTGAAGTCTTTATGTTAATTGTATGGACAACATTTTTTAAGTTTGAATCATCATTTAATATTTTTACAAAAATATCGTGTGGAACTCTAAAGGCGGTTCTGTTTCCCCAAGCCGGCACTCCAGCCTCTTTCCCATGCGCCATTATCCAAGATGGTTCAATAAAAGCATATTTATTTACAGATTTTACGATATATACAAATTTTTTGTTATAGTATGCTTCTCTTTCCCCATGAATTTTTTTGCCAACTTTTGACACCTTAAAATCGAAGAATTCAATTTCTTCTGAATCAGCATACTGGAATTCATATTTTTCTATTTTGTTTTTATATATGGCTTCAAAATCCGCCTCGCCGGTAACGCCGCCTTTCCGCAAAAACCAGATATGCGCATCTCCGCCGGATTTGCGGACTATAACCTTTTCGCCGCTTTTTTGCGATAAAATGCCGGAAAGCCAATCCCGCGTTTCAAATTCAGCAATGGCTTTCTTTTTCATATCTCGCTTGTATTCTAAAAAACTGCGGGATTTAATGTCGCTTGATTGAGCGTAAACAATTTTTGTATCAGTCATTTCTAACTTCTCCATAAATCATTTTTTTCTTCCATAAACCTGTCTTCAATAATAGAGGCGCAATCAGCGTTTATTTCATAGCCTGTACCGTGCCGCCCTAATCGCGCTGCGGCAAGAAGCGTTGTGCCGCTTCCGCAAAACGGGTCAAGCACGGTTTCTCCTATAAAGGAATAAGCTTTTATAAAACGGCGCGGTAATTCAATGGGGAATGGGGCAATGTGTTTTCTTCCGTCTCCTGATTTTTCCGGGTTCATTATCCAGAC
This sequence comes from Spirochaetaceae bacterium, assembly GCA_031257255.1. Lineage (GTDB taxonomy): Bacteria > Spirochaetota > Spirochaetia > Treponematales > Breznakiellaceae > JAIROZ01. The sequence continues at coordinate 1,634 of JAIROZ010000001.1, forward strand.
GTCACTGTTTTTTATAGAAAGCCAGAATTCTTTATCCAATTTTGACGCTTCTTTAATTTCAGTTGTTAAATGCGCGTATTTGTTAAATTTTTTATCTTGTGGTTTTTGGAATTCCAAAATGCTTTCGTGCATATTGTTAATTAAGATACCCCCCGGATATGGGTATGTTCCAAAATGAGCGCGTACTCCATTTGTCTTTTGCCAGATTATATCACGCTTAAAAATAAAACCAAGCCTTTCGCATAAATCAACGCTCTTGCCAACAAGGTTAATCGAACGGAAACTGTTGTTCTCGCGTATTGGAAGATTCATTATATTGAGAAAAAATTTTCTGCCCGGCTGCAATACGCGAAACACTTCTTTCCAAACTTTGCCAATTTCAAAAAACCATGCGTCTATGTCGTGGATATTGCCTAAATCACCTTCTGAAATTCCCGTGGAATACATTTTAGCGTTGTAATACGGCGGTGATGTAACGACAAGATGAACGCTTGCTTCCGCAATATCTTCCATACAGCATGCATTTTCAAAAAAAACTTTTTGTACGGTGTTATTATAATTTATTTCCAGCGTCTTTTTTTGCGGAGTGTCCTTTTTTGTTTTATATTCATTTTCGATTAAACGTACATTCGCAAAGTCGATGCGGTACTGTCCGCCGCCCGATACCGCCGCAGGCAGTTTTTCGTCTTTGATAAGCGCGTGAATTGTTCGTACGGGAATACCCAAATATGAAGCGGCTTCTGTGGTTGAGATGTATGTTCTTTCGCTGTAATCGCTCATCTATCTACTTTCCCCTCTACATTCTGACAATTTTAGAATGAGTGAGCGGCTCTGCGCCTGCTGCCGTAAGGAGTATGTCGTTTTCGTAACGGATGCCGCCTGTTTCCGGCAAATAGAGTCCGGGTTCTACAGTAAAAATCATTCCGGGTAAAAGGACATCTTTGTTGGACTCGCGGCTCCGTAAAAACGGCTTTTCGTGAATCTCCAGTCCTGTGCCGTGCCCCAAGCCGTGCGGCATTGAGTAGCCGGCGCTCTTAAAGAAATCGTCAACGGCAAGCGCGGGAATACGGGCAGAGAGAGCGCCTAGAGACCAATCCCGCTCATTCAGCATATCAAGCGTCAATTTGTAGGCATCCAAAACAAGCGAAATCTGTTTTTCCTGTGCGGCGGAAAGATGCCCGCAGGCAAAGGTCATCGTTACATCGCTTGCATATCCTTCGTAGACAACGCCAAAGTCCAAAATGGAGAGTCCTGGACCGGCAAATGGGGCATCCGTATAGCCCGGAAATGCGTGTATGGCAAAACTCCGCCCTGTTCCGGCGGCAAGGGTGGCAAAACTTGTCCCTTCGCAGCCCCGTTTGCGGCATTCTGCTTCGATAAAAAGCGCGGCATCGCTTTCGGTCTTTAGCGTCCCGTTCAACACCGCTGTCTCTATCACTGCTATCAGGGTATCGGTTATGGCGCAGGCTTTGCGGGTAAGGGCAATCTCTGCCTCGTCCTTTTGCGCCCGGCAATTTCTAATAAACTCTGGAATCCCATTCTCACGGCAGACCAGATTGAATGTGCCCTTGGTGTTCAGTTTTTCGGTGTATTTCTGATACAACGGATGCGGTGTTGTGTCGGGAATTTCGATAGACTGAGGGGACGTTCCGCTCCCAAGCGAAAAATGTTCGACCGCCGCAAGAAGGGCGTTTACAGGTTCAAGTTTGAAGTCCGCGTAGGGGAGCACCGTGTTCGCTGTTGCCCGTTGTGCTGCCAACCCCATATCCCAAGGAATGAGGAGAGACTTTTCGTTTTCGTTAAGGAAGAGCAGGGCATCCGAGGGCTGTCCGGTTAGGTAACGGATGGCGGGGTCGCGGCGGCTTTCGCTGTCGCTCAGCATGAGGAGGGCTATGCCGTCTTCTCTCATGCGGTGGTAAATTTTTTTCAGGCGTTCTTGATACATACCATCTTATGCTAGTATAAATTAGGAGTTTGCGCCATAGTTAAGACATGGGATTAGGGGACCTTGCCGGAAAGGCGGGCGGTATTGCCGCGCTGCCGGGGCGCTTGCTAAAAAAACTGTTTGCAAAACCGCTGGTACGCATCTGTGTTCTTATTTTTGCGGGTATTTGCATAATTGTTCCAATTATTACCGCTTTTTTTGTTATATCCGCCAAGGAAGCCCGAAAAAAATCTGAACTGCCGGCACCGGATATTCCCCGTGGAATTGACGCGGATAGCATATTTTTACCGGAAGAACCGGATTTTCTGCCGCAGGCAATATTGCTGCGCGAGCCTTCCCCCGTTTGGACAGAAGAAGAAACAAGACGGTACTGGACAGACCCTGCGGATGCGGCAGAAGGTTTCTGGCTAAAAAACATCGAAAAAACTATCGATACATTATTAGAGAAGGTGCGATGAAAAAAGCGGGTTTTATTCTTTTTTGCGCCCTGACGCTTTCCTGTAATACGCTTCCTACAAAAACTAATGCCGCTGACACCGGCAAGGCTGCAGCCGAGGCGGCTGTAGCGCAGGCAAAAAAGCCCACGGATGTTGACAATCCGCCCACCGAGGAGAAAAGTCCGGCACTATCCGGCGCACAGGCTGCCGTGCCGGATGGCGGTGTGTCCAGCGCCGCCGCGTCTGAAGTTCAGCAAGAAGATGATACGGCGGGAATAGTCCGGCGTGCCGAGGAGACGCTTGCCTACATTGACAGCCCGATAGAGGGCGAATTGCCTGAACCCCAATATCCTGAGGAGCCGCCGCCGCAAACTGCCGCCGCGCCGCCTGTGGAAACACCGGAACCGGCGGCTGCCGAAACAAGCGCCGCCGAACTTAACGAACAAGCACCGCAAGCGGTGCAAACACCGGAGCCGCCGCCTGTTGCGCCAAATCCACCGCCTCTTATGTCAAATCCGCCGGTGGCTGCATCGCAACCTGTTGCGCCGCAGCCTGTTGCGCCGCCCGCCGCGCCAAGCCCGCCGCTGGTTGTAACACAACCGCCGGTCGAGGCACAGCAGGCAGCCGAAGTGGAAGAAACAGCCGAAACATCTCCCGAAACGGAAGCCTACAAGCACAGACCTAAGACTCTTGACTCGCGTCCGGCGGCAAGGGTTCCTAGCGAAACCGTAGACCGTCTGGAAAAGCCCGTTCCTTCGCGTACAGTCCGCGTTCGCGCCGGTCAATTGCTGGAGGTACCTTTCCGTGGAACAGGCTGGGTGTATATGGGCGAGGCGTCCTTAAAGCATGATGGAATTCAGTTTGATTCCCGTAAACAAGACCCTGATGGGATGCTTTTTGTGTTCAACCCGCGTAAAACCGGTGAGTATACGCTCAGATTTTCCAAACACGACTTTTACAATGATTATCAGATTGAAGACTCAGTAGCCGTTATTGTAGGCGAGCCGGAACTACCCCATCCAGGCACCGGTTCATTTGATGCTGTTGCAGAAAATGCCCGCGTTCGCGCTTCTCCCCGCTGGCCCCCTATAGGCTGGTCGCCGCAGCAAGGGGTGGGAGTTGGAAGTCAGGAGACGGAACAGGAGTCGATGTCCGATGGGATGTTATCGGCAGGTTCCGATATGCCGGACAAAAAACCGGAAACCGGTAATCAGCAACTGGCAGCCGTTACAAAACCGGAAATTGGTAACCAACAACCGGTAACCGCAACAACAGCGGAAACCGGCTCTGTTACACAACTTGTGAATGCGGCGAAGTCGGCGTATGACGCGGGGAATATCGCGCTGGCGCTGGAAAATCTGAATAAATTAGATGCGGCGGGAATCGAAGCGGATGATACGGCGCTCTATTTGCGAGGAAAATCATACGAAGCGCCGGGCTCGTCCCGCAACATAAAAAACAGCGTGAGCGCATATACGGCGCTTATCAATCAGTTTCCGCAAAGCCCCTACTATAACGAAGCGGAAAAACGCATTGCTTATCTCAAAAAATACTATTTTAACATAAGATAAAATATGCCGATAGTATAAATACGAGGGGAGTTATGAACACTTTTTCCAAAACAATTGACTTGATACACCGGGGGCTGGATACCGCGAGCGTCCGGAGCGGAGTGATAGCAAACAACATTGCTAATGCAGAAGTGCCGAACTTTAAACGGCAGGAGGTTAATTTTGAATCACAATTAAGACGAGCGCTGGACAGCAAATCACAAGTGCCGGTTGTGGAACTCAAACGAACAGACTCGCGTCATTTTTCAAATTATAATCCGCTGGATTACCGCGATGTACGCCCGCGTCGAGTTATGGATTATTTGTCAACGTCTAAAAATAACGGTAACAATGTAGACGCTGAACAGGAAGTGCAACTCTGGGTGCAAAATCAGATGATGTATTCGCTGCTTGCTAATTCGGCGGCGTTTCATTTTAGCCAAATAAACAGCGTGTTAAGGTAGCGCAAAACGCCATGTTTATTGTAAATTTTGTATATTTACAACGATGAGGACATTATGGAAAAGAAATTAACATTAAATCAACGGTTGCGAGTCTTGCGGAAGACAATGGGTATGTCTCAGGTTCAGGTCGCAAAACAGATTCCTATTTCGAGTAGTTATATTGCGGGCTTGGAATTGGGTAAACGCAAGGCAAATGACCGCATATTAAAATTAATTTGCACTACATTTAGTGTGAATGAAAATTGGCTTCGCACCGGCGAAGGTGAAATCTTTAGTAAACAACAGCAGAGTAATACAGATTTTATTAAATTAAACAGTCTGTACAAGGAACTGCATCCTTCTTTTAAGAAACTTATATTAAAAGAGATTGAGTCAATGCTGGACATCCAGCAAACTCTGCTGGCGACCGCCGCTGCCTCCAATTAAACCGGCAGCGCACAAGCCCTCTTCCAAAAGGAAGAGGGCTTTTTTCCCCACCATACACACTCTCTTATTTAATTATACATTTATCAATAACTGATAAATCAATTTGGTATAGATGTTCAATATTATGAACATAAAACGCGCTTATCATGCAGCGTCCATATAAACGGTCATGCCGCTTCCTTTAATTTACCGCCTATTTCCTTGTATTCAACTACGGGTGGACGGGCGGATAACATAGAAATCACATTGTCGGCAAGCCTGTAAGCA
>JAIROZ010000060.1 GCA_031257255.1 Spirochaetaceae bacterium
ACCTATGCCGACTATCTTTCGTGGGAACTTGACCCCCGCGAGCGTTACGAAATTATCCACGGCTACGCCTACAGGATGAATTTTTCTGTTGACCCAAAATCAATGGCTGCCCCAAGCGCATACCATGGCTAACAGCCTGCCCTGCATGTGATGTTAAGCGCCTTGTGTCAAAAGGATATATCTGCAATACTGAACCTGTCCTAAAATAAGACAGTAATAATGGACTTGTCCGGGTTATCGAACAAGTTCATTGTTACCTTTTGAGTAAGTATTAAGGAGCAGACAATGGCATATAACCGAAATTTTGATATGGGCGCTTTCTTTGAGAATATAAGCAGAGCGGCGCAGGATTTTGAGAGGAATTTCCGTGAAGGCGGATTTTATGACGGAGCGGATAGAACGCGGCAGGCTGATGACGCTTTATACACAAAAGACGGCAGAAATGGCAATGAGTATGCGGCGTTTTCGTACCCTCAGGCAAACATTTACAAGACGACGGGTGCCGGCGGCGGAACGCCCGGCGCTCTGGTATTTGAATTTGCGCTGGCAGGTTTTGATGAACAGGATATAGACCTTTCATTTCAAGGCGACAATATGGTACTATCGGCGCGGAAACAGCAAGGCGTTTCCAATGCGGCAGACGGCGAAATTCCAGCATATCTTAGGCGGGATATTACCTTTCAGCCTGTAGAAAACCGCAAATTTTCCGTTCCCTCGGAAGAATACGCGCAAGAGCAAGTCAAGGCGGTCTTCAAAAACGGACTGCTTACAGTTACCATACCCCCTAAACAGGCGGCTGAACCAAAAAATAAAGTTTCAATCAATACTGATTAGACGGATTCCAACTTATGATAACTCTTATAATTTCCGGCTGGACGCCGCTGGCGCTTGCGTCTATGGGGGCGCTTTGGACTGAATTAGCCGGCTGCCTCTGCGTTTGCATAGAAGGATTTATAGCGCTGGGGGCTTTTGTTTCATATATTGCATATATTTTTTTTGCGGCAAATATGGCGGCGGCGGTTTTTTCCGGCGCGGTATTTTGCGCTCTTTGTGCCTTAGCCCTCGTTTTTATTATCTGGAAATTACGCCTGAACATTTTTGTATCGGGACTTGCCTTCAATCTTATTGCCGAAGGATTTTGCGCGATAGCCTCGCGGCGTATCTTTGGCAGCGCGGGTGTACTGCGGCTTGATGCCGCAGTACACGCGCACGGCGTCTTTACAAGCACTGCCGTCTGCGCTGTTGTACTTAGCGCTGCAGCGCTAAGATGGACGCTTGCGGGACGCCGTCTGCGAGCTGCCGGACTTTCCGCAGGAACGGGGCTTACTTTGGAAGCGGCAAGGGAAAGCGCCCTGTCTCCAGAGCGGTATTTTTTTGTAAGTTGGGCGCTTGCCGCTGTCCTTGCGTCAACCGCCGGTTCCGCCATGCTCTTTAGATTAGGGGCTTATGTTCCTTATGGAACTGCCGGGCGCGGCTGGCTTGCGCTTGCGGCTGTTTTTATGGGTTTTAAAAAACCTGTAATTACGGCGGCTGCGGCATTGGCGTTTGCCGCCGCGTCTGTACTCAGTTCATCTGTAACAGGGACTTTTGCTATTTCGCCGCCGTTTTCAACGGCGCTGCCGCTGCCGCTTTTGCCGGCGCTGCCATTTATCGCGGCGCTGGCGCTCTATGTACTCTCGTGCGCCGCTGCCGGTTATTTGCCGTCTCTATTCAAGTCCATAAGATTTTAGAAGCGGGAAGAGGTATGTGCGCTGTATGTCCATACTTGCGGCGGCTTTTTTCCGGTTGCCGTCAAATTCCGCCAGAACTTTCTTTATGAACGCCGCCTTAAATGCGTCCAAAGCGTTTTTTAGGGTTGAATGTACATCAATCTGAATCGAATCGAGCGCCATAAACGCGCCGGGTTTTAAGTCATCCGCGCTTACAGTATCGTATGCCGCTCCCGGCATGGCATCAGCCGAAGCCGCCGCCTTGTTAAGGCACACCGCCTCTATGCGGTTTTTTAGTTCGCGGACATTGCCTGTCCAACGATGTGAACGCAGCGCTTCACATGCCGCGTCATTAAAGCCCGAAATTTTAACGGCGCAGGCGCGGCTGTACCTGTCCAAAAAATATTCCGCGAGCGGCAGTATGTCCTCCGGTCTTTGACGGAGCGGCGGAAGATATACAGGCAAAAGCCCCAATTTTGCCGCCAATTCGTTGTTTAACGCGCCGCTCTTGCTCTCAGCATCCCAATTTTTCCGCGTTGTAGAAAAAATAACGGTTTGCGGAGGAATAACCGAAAGCCACGCTAACAAAGATTCCTGCCCGGCAGCGTCCATTTCAGCCGGTTCCACAAGGAGTACGGCGCTGTCTTCTTGGTCTAATGCCGGCGGACTGGAGAAGAACGGGCAGTTTATTATTGTAAGCGGAATATCAGGGCGTGAGGCGCGTAGAACCTCGCGGACAAATGCCCGTTTACCCGCGCCCGCTTCTCCCATAACCAGCACCGGTGTATTGGACTTAGCAAAGCGTACCGCAAGGTCTATTTTTTCGCGCATTATTCCGTTTTCCGGCGCAAAAAAACAGCCGGCTCCGTATTCTTCGTTGTTCATATATTTGTCCTCATTTTGCTTAAAACTGCGGAGTACACCACAGGCGGAAGCAAAGCCTCCGCGTCTTTTCCAAAGATAAGGAGTTCACGCGCCGCTGATGAACTAAAATGCGCGTATTCAGGACGTGGAAACAAAATTACTGTTTCGATATTGCCGTCAATATGATGGTTCCAGTAAGACAAATCGTTCTCTTTTATAAAATCATTTACATTACGCGCTCCGCGTATCAAAACTTTTATATCTTGTTTTTGCATATAATCAACTACAAGCGTATCACATGAATCTATATATATATTTGAATATTGATGCCGCAATTCTAAAATCATTTTAGAAAGCAGTTCTATCCGTTCAGGAACTGTAAACAAACAATTTTTGTTAGTATTATGCGCCACGAGTACGGTAAGATTATTGAACAATGCCGCCGCCCTTTTGATAATATCGAGATGTCCGAATGTGGGCGGGTCGAATGAACCCGGAAATACCGCTTTTATCATGGCATCTCCATTACGGCGCGTGTGAACGGTCGCCGTAGGCAAGGGAACGGTACGCCCACCAGCAGGCTACAGCCGAACCGGACATTGCCGGAATAGGAAATGCCAGTACCATATCGGTTGTATCGTCAACAATGCTTACAGGCGCGGTTTTGGAACGCAGACCTTTTAGCGCCAGTTTTGCGAATATGCCTGAAGAGATAGTCCAGCCGCTGTTAAACAGCGTAAATGAAGCCTGCGAGCCAACCTGAACCGAGGGTCCCAGCCTGTGGCGCGATACATCGTAGGCAAATATACATGTAACTGTAAAGCCTGTGCCGGTATTTGCGGGAATTACAACAGATACCGATGTAGAACTTATATCGGCAAAAGAAATTCCCGCGTCTATTCCGGCTTGAAAATACTTGCGGCTGGAAAATGGATATAAACGCAGTCCGCCGGAAAGAGTAATGTTTTTAAATGATATACTTTCTTCCAGCAGTGTATTTGTTTCGCTAGAATACATAAAACTCATTGTAACATACATCCATTGCAAAAACGGCGAATATCCCGCGCTGGCAGATATAAAAAACGAATGTTCCAATTCCCATTTTCCGTTTAGAACATCATAAAATGAGTAGTAATTAGCGCCTATTCCCGCCCCCGCGTCAACATAAAAATTACGTTTCTGAAACTGATTTTGGGAAACAGGAAGTACATCCTGCGCGGCAGAGTCTGCGTCTTGCGCGTATATATCTGGAACGGTACAAATAAAAGTGAATAAGAAAATATATAAGAAAAAGCGCGGCGTGGGTTTTGTATTCATTTTTATATTCATTTTGAAAACCCTTCAGCGCCGAACAAATTCAGAGCGCCTGTTTTCCATTCGTAAGCGGCTTCCAGTACAAGGCGTTCTACTTCAAGCCAATTATCGGCGCGGGGCGGGGGAAGCCGGCGGTTTGTCGAATTAGTAAAGACTATTGTATGGCAGCCGTTTTCGCGTAGTTTGATAACATTTTGCGGAGCATCGTCTATGTATACATGAGCGCCGACCGCGCCTTTATCCTGCATAAAACAGAGGTCCCAGTAAGGTATTGCGTGTGAATCAAGCCATTCGACTGTCTGTTCAATAGTGGTTTTGTGGTAATGTTTGATAAATAATCTGTGCGTTATGATGCGTATTCTTATGCCTTTCATTGAAAGTTTGCGGAGTACGGCGGAGGCGTGTTTTAGCGGCTTCATTTCGCGGAAGAGTCCGCGCTCGCCTACGGCAAAACGGTGCAGGCGTTCATAGCCGCCAAACTCCTCCAGCCCCCATTCATCCAGACCAAAACTTACTTCTTTTGTAAGCGCTTCTTCCGGCTTGTCCAGCCATTCGGCGGCTATTTTCCTCAACTGTCCGTAAAAATCGCCTACTACGCCGTCAAGGTCAACGCCCAAAATAAAACCGCTCTCTTCCATGACTAAATCATATCACAGAAGGAGCGGGTAGGGTAGGGCGGCAGCCGGGGCTTACGGCTGCCGTTTCCGTTAAAGATTACAGTATAGGTATTTCCACACCGTCTTTCCAGTTTATTGAGCCGTTACCGTCATTGTTTACGGTAACGTTAAGGAATTTGCGGTAAGTGGGAATTTTGCCAATAACAAATGTATAGGTTCCGGCAGATGGTTTTTCTGACCAGGAAACAACACCATCAGAAGAATTGCCGTATCCCGCGCAATCGGCGCTATATTGGTCTGCGTATCCAACTGATGGAACATCGACTGTAAAAACGCCGACCCACATTTCATCGTTACGTCCTTTTATAGAAAAGACACCGTCAGGTATTGGTCTTGTACTGTTAGTATTAAATACAATGCCAAATGTGCCGGAGCCGGCGGCTTCTTTTGCTTCAACCTTGATGTAAACCTTGCCGTTAGATTCCGCCGTTACTTTTTTATACGAGCCCCAGCCCGTGTCTTCATTCTTAAAAAATACTTTTCCATCTTCGCCAAATTGAGCGCTTACCTTGATGTCGCAGGTTTTGCCGCTATTACCGGATTTGCTGTCGCTCCACCAGATATAGTAATTTTTCTTTTCGGCTGCGCTGAATTCATACCATTTTGTTTCTCCAGCGGCAATTTCGCCGTCTTCCCAAGCGCCCGCCGTAATGGTTTTGGGGTTTACCGGATTTTCGGCGGGATAAGAAGCCTTCGATTTTAATGCCGCGCTGTATATTGCGTGAACTTCCAGAACCGCGTTAATAGTATGTTCAACTGTGCGTTTCGATGAATCCAAATTGCCATACACACTAATTCCAGAATTTGCATTGGCTTTTGCTTCGTCGATCTTCTCGTTAAAAAAATCAATTTGAGGGTCTGCCAATTCTTTAAAGCCTTTGTAAGCAAAGTAACCGTACATTTTTTCGAGCCATGCGTTTTTTGTCCCAGCCGACCAAGAACCTAGCAAATAAGTCAAACAGGTATTTAATTCTGTCTTTTTTGCCGTAATACGCACCCGCAGAACCGCAGATTCGATTCCTTTGTTGAGTTCATCTTTATTTTTGAACTCTTTGGCGGCAAGCGATTTGGCAATCTCTGCCTTTTGTTCTTTTGGAAGTTCTGAATAGGATTTCCATACATTGCTGTCGAGCTCAAGCGCGCTGAATTTTTCTTCGGTTAGAAGTTTTGACAATTCATCTTCTGATTTTGCCGTGTTGAATTCGTCAAGCGCCTGTTCCTGCTTCTTTTCTTCCTCCGTTTTGGGCGGCGGCGCGTTATCCGTGCCGTTGTTTCCGTTGTCGCAGGCGGCAAATGCCAAGCCCAACAGCAGAGCGCCTAAGCCTGCCGCCGCGCATAGCCGCGCCCTCTTTTTTTGCGTAAGTGAGACGCCTCTCCCCGCGCAAACGGTAAAGGGTTCATTTGTAAACCGCTTAATACAATCCGCGCCAAAAATTTGTTTTGTCATAATTTACTCCTTAGTTGACAAAAATTAACGCCTCATACGAAGCGCAAAATCAATCTAAAAAAACACGCGGACGCCGCAAAATTTTTATTATTTACTTTATGACAATTATCATACTTTGTTTTCCGGGCGCTCTTGGCGCGGCGCTTATTTTACGGCATTATAGATTTTACGGTGGATTTATGCCGTAAAATCTATACAATTATGGAGAACTTAATGAAAAAGTTTTCATTCATTGCGGCAGGCGCTGCCGCCCTGGCGCTTTCTGCTATATCAGCCTGTTCAAAGGATGAGGGGAATGCCCTTTACATTTACAACTGGACTTACTACCTTCCCGAAACCATCATTGAAAAATTTCAGGATGAATACAAAGTCAAGGTAGTCTACGACCAGTACGCTTCCAACGAAGAAATGTACGCCAAGATTCAGGCGGGCGGCGCGGGCTACGACATGGTATTCCCTACCTCAGACTTTATAGAAATGATGACTAAACAAGGGATGTTTGCCCCGATAGACCATAGCAAACTCAGCAATACCGGCAACATAGACCCGCGCATCATCGAAAAAGCCAAATGGGACCCGAATATGGAGTACTTTGTTCCCTACTATTACGGCGCGGCGACTATAGCCGTAAATACCGCCCGTATTCCAGAATTTGACGAGTCATGGAAAACATGGAAGATTTTTGAACGCGGTGAGTACAAGGGCAAGATGACGATGTTGGACGACCTCCGCATGGTGATAGGCGGCGCTCTTATGAGCCTTGGTTACAGCACCAACTCGACAAATATGGAAGAAGTGTACGCCGCCCGCGACCTTATCAACTCAAAATGGAAGCCGAATATAATGCGTTTTGATTCCGAGGCATTTGGCAAAGGCTACTCAGGTGAGGATTTTTGGATAGTCCACAGTTATTTTGAGGGCATACAATCGGAAATTTCCGGCAACAAGGCGCTTGCCGAAAAAACCAAGGTATTTGTTCCCCGCGAAGGAGCGCCCGCCTATCTTGACGGGATGTGTATACTCAAGGATGCCAAAAACAAGGAACTGGCGCACATTTTTATCGACTTTTTCCTGCGCCCGGCGATTTTTGCCGAGTTTGCCGATAATTTTAACTTCCCGCCAACGGTGAATGTTCCAGCCCGTGAACTTGTAAAATCAACGCCGTTTGTTTCTGTAGATGAATTTTTAGATAACACTTCGCTCGATTACGATGTGGGTGAGGCAATAAAGTACTACAACGATTCTTGGTTCGAGACGATACGGATAGGCAAGTAGTTTCCTTAGGTTGTTTCCAGATTGATGGGTTCTTTGCCGTTGTGCGCGTACATGTATTCTTGTTTAGTCATATCGCCGCGTTTTACGGCTTTGGAGTCTTCTATGCGGTTACGCAGTTCAAGGTGGCGGATGTCGTTATACTTGATAATGCAGAGCAACACCAGTAAGGCAATATCCACAATTGATGTGTTTTTTGCTAAACCCAAAAAAATACTAAACATTTCTTCCATAGTTACCCCCTCAATAGGCCACGCCATAAGGCAACGTCTATTTCTCCTATTAAGTTAGCGCAATTCTTAGATTTACGCAAGAGGTTAGACAACACCGCTAAAATCCTTTATTGGATTTTGCTTGCCCTACCGCCGTCCGCTATTTTGCTGACCGAACTGGTCGAGCGAATTGGAAAGGCGTTCCATACGGTTGTATGCCCCTTCCATTTGGTTGTATTGATTGCGGAGCGCCGCTTCTTTTTTTTCCAGTTGGCGGTCTAGTGTTTCGATGCGTCTTTCGTTAGAGGAGATTTTTGTGTCGAGGCTGCCGGAGCGCATTGCTATGATGCCGCCCAATTCGACATAGGGGCGGGCGGCGCGGTCAAGTTGGAAGGCAAGCCCCGCGTCAATAACCTTATCGCCGTCCGTGTCCTGCCCAAAGATTGCCCGCATTGCCTCAAGTTTAGAGGCGGAACGAAGGCTTTCGTCGAGGGCTGTTTCATTTATTTCGAGGTAGCCGCGCATACGCGCCGGGTCGTATCCGCCGCCGCGCCGGGCATCGGTGGTAATGCCGAAGTCTTGCAGCAGGACGCGCTCGCCGGAGGGTGTAAAGTACGCCGCTCCCACTATCTCCTGCAAATTCGACCTGAAACGAAGCAGAGAAGAGTCGCCTGAGAATACGCCGAGACGTTTTCTCATCTCTTCCCTTTCCTCATTAGAAAGATAGCCGAGTTCGCGTATTATCGACTCGTCCGAGCGGGTCAGGACATTCAACTCAGCCATAAGTTTGTTGTAATTGCCCACTAGGTTTATCACGCTGTCCTTAACGGACGCGATGTCCGTCTGAACGCCGAGCGACACGGGGGCTTCGCTCACGCTGCGGGCATTTATCGTCATGCCCGGAATAAGGTCGTCGATTTTGTTGGTTGGGCGCTCAATTTCTATGCCGTCCATGACTACGATGGCGTCCTGTGCGCGGGAGATAGGGGCGCGGGGTTCGGTTTTGACTTCGCCAACGGGGTCAAAAAGTTGAATCGCCTTTATTGAAATATCGCGGTGCGTATTCCCATTGTTGATAACTATAGCCTGCGGCGTCCGCCCGTTAGAGACCTGCGCCAGTTGGTAGGACTGCATATTCCAGCCCGACCCGTCCTTGACCGGCTGCAGCGCGGCGGAAGTGCCATCGCTAAAGTAAAGAGTCAGCGCGTTCGGGTTGTCTACACGGGGCGGCGGGGTAGGAGGAACCGGCGTTCCGTCTGCCGCCGGATTTTCACCATCCGCTTCGGCAACGGACGCTTCCTCTCCGGCTGTTTCGCCATCTGCCGCTGCGGCATCGGCTGTTAGAGCCGCCGCGTCTTCGGCGGGTGTTTCTTCGGTTGCATTTGCGTCTTCCGCTGCGGCAAGCGCCTCGTCTGAATTTTCGTCCGCCGGCGCGTTCCCCATTGCCTTGTTGTACTCAGCAAGGGCGCGTTGGTAGGCTCTGTCCGCCGCAAATGCCGCCTCATTGCCTGATACCGAAGTTTCAAACCGGAGTATCATCGTGTCTGTAGGCACAACTCCCACGGCTCCGGCGCCTGCCGCAAGCGGAATTTTGACATTGGACATTGCGCTTACCGTAAGCCCATCGCCGGAGGCGCTTTGGCGCACGGCAAGGTTTGCGCCGGCAGCAGCGGCATCGCCTGCAACCGCCGGCACATTTATCAGTTTGGGTCCGGCGCTCTGTCCGTTCAGTATGCCTGTGTTTATGGCGAACTTGAGGGCATCGTCCAAAAAAGTAAGCGCCGTTTCCTTGCCTGTGTCCAGCGACTCAATGATGAATGACTTGGTTTTCGGCTTTACCGCCAGAATTTGCGCGGCAATCTTCCCCTCGCCCCGCTTATTCAGCGTGTCTGTAAATTCCTGAATTCCGCCGCCGCCAAACTTAAAACTGAGTTTGTTCTTGCCTGTAGAAAAAGTATAGGTTCCGGCGGGCACCGTGTAGTTGTCCGCGAGCGGGTTGGAGATAAATTTGTCGGCGGCGGCAAGTTGTTTGATAGTAAAACTGTGGTTCTGGTCAAATGATTCGCGGGTTGTTTCGGCGCTAAGGACGGCATCGTCTGTGGAAGTGGCGGCGCGGTCATTGAATGGATTTTGGTAAGAAAACAAGAGGCGGGCGCTCTCCCTCATTCCGGTAATGAGCCGTCCCAGATTTTGCCAGTTCTCTTTTTGCGTCCTTAGCGTCTCGACTTCTTTTTCAATGCGGTTGCGCGGCACCCGCTCCACTTCCATAAGACCGGAAATCATCTTGTCGGTATCAAAACGGCTCTTAACGCCCGGAACAGAAATATCAGCCATTCTCTTATTATATCGGCATTGCTTCCCTTGTCAAACAGAGCGCTCTTGTTGTACAGTAAGGGCAAGGAGTGAAATGTGGCCGCCAGGCTCAAAATGATACTTGGCTTTCATTGCCATTTTCCGTTGGCGCTGTCTGAGCAGGAATTTGAGACGCTTTACAGGAATAAACTGATGCCGCTAATACGCGCCATCCATAAACACCCCGCCGGTGCCGTAACGATTCACTTTTCGGGGTCTCTTCTTTATAGAATAGAGCGCCTTCACAGTGAATTCTTTACTCTCCTATCCAAACTGGTCGACCGCAAACAGGTGGAACTCCTAGGCGGCGGCTTTTATGAGCCTATGCTCCCGCTTGTTCAGCAGAGCGACAGGCTCGGTCAAATTGAACTCCTTACCACTTACCTCCGCAAACATTTCGACAAAAGAGTTACAGGCTGCCTCATTCCGCCGGAAACCTGGGACACCGGTCTTGTAAGTTCGCTTTCCAACTCAGGAATGGCGTACACCTTTCTCCCATCCGGGTTTTTCTCAGGTTCGTATCTAAAAAGCGCCGCCGGCTTGCTAAAGCCCTTCATAACCGAAGACAACGGCAAGAGCATGGTCATCTTTCCAATTCAAGGAACTTTAGATAACGAATACCTGACATCCGATTTACGCGCCGGACTTGAAAGCATAGTACAAAGCGCGTCCACATTCCCGGAAGAAGACGGCTGCCCTGCGGCGGCTCTGTTTCCGGGGCTCGATGCGGATTTAGGGGGCGGTAAAAACGCGGAGAAGATTTTTAACACGCTCTTTGAACTATTAGAAGAATATAAAGACCGCGTTGAACTTACGCACGGTTCCAAAATAATCGAGGAGCCGAAGCCGCTGTCAAAAATATACATACGCGGCGGCGGCTTTAAGAGTTATTTTACAGAATATCCGGAAAGCGCCAATCTATATTCAAAAACCGTGTGGACAAAGCGCATCATTGACCAGATACGCGGGGACAAGCCAAAAAAAGAATCTGCCGCCGAGGAATTATGGAAGGCGCAGGGTTACAGGCTTTATTGCAAAACAGATTTAGACGAATCCGATATTATTGTTAATCCCGCGATGCGCGGTTATGCGTATCAAAGCCTAATCTTTGCCGAGAAACTCGTAATGGGCGCTATGTTTACACGGGACACTATACTTTCTAAAGATGATTTTGATTTTGACGGAGACGCGGAATATATTTTTCATGGATGTAAAATAAACGCATATATTCACAGGCGCGGCGCTTTTATTTTTGAACTTGATTATGTATTCAAGCCGTGGAATTATCTTTCGATATTTGCCGAAAGAGAGGGCGAACTATCATTCCGTAAGCGCGGCATATTTATGGACAAACTATGTTCCGGGCAGGACGGCTTTTTTGGAGACTGCCGCGACCTTTCGCGGGAATACTATCAGGTTACAAAATATATCAGAACCCGCGCAAAACTTACCCTAGAACTTCCGCAGGCGGAAAATGCCGTTCCTTTTGCCGGCATAACGGTAGAAAAAAAATATCATGTAAACGAAAACCATATTGAGGTGCGCTGGACGCTTACCAATAAAGGCGCGGAAGCGGCGCGGTTTTATTTTGTATCAGAAGTCAACCTCGCGTTTCCATGCGGCGGCGGGCAGGAATTGCGTATCTTCTCTTACGATACATATACAAAAGGCGGCGAAGAGAAAACCGAAAAAAAACAGGCGGCGCATGAACATATCTCTCTTTCTGATATACAAGCGGTTGAATTCCACGACCTTCGCAACGAAACGCTTTTGCGGCTTTCTTCACTCTCGCTTTTTGATGCCCGGATATATCAGGTTAAATCGAAGATTACCACAGCGCGCACAAAGCAGGAAATCGAATTCTATCAGGCAACCTGTGTTGAAACAAGCAGATATATGGAAATTGAAGCGGGGGCGCAGGCGGCTTTTCAATTTACGCTCGGTATTTATTAAATGGATATTTTTTCGATACATCACACAGATTCATCCTGCGCGGCGCGTACGGGAACGCTTACTCTTGCGCATGGCGGCGTTCAAACGCCTGTATTTATGCCGGTCGGTACAAACGCCACGGTAAAGGCGATGGCAAATGAATCGCTTTTGGAAATAGGCTTTGATATAATTCTTTCCAATACATATCATCTTTTTTTGCGTCCCGGTACGGATGTCATTAAAAAGCACGAGGGGCTGCACCGGTTTTGTAACTGGCGGCGCAATATACTAACCGATTCGGGCGGGTTTCAAATATTTTCGCTTGCCCGTCTGCGTAAAATTTCCGAGGAAGGGGCGCGGTTCCGCTCTCATATAGACGGTAGTGAATTTCTGCTTACGCCGGAAAAGGCGGCGGAAATTCAATGTATATTGAACAGCGACATTCAGATGCAGTTGGATGTATGCACTCCGCCGGATATACCAGAAACCGAAGCGCTGGATGCCCTCCTCCTTACAGGCAGATGGCTCCGCCGCGCTCAGGAAACAGTACAAAAGGCGCGGGATTCAGGCTATGCCGGAGAGATTTTTTCGATAGTACAGGGAAATTTTTACAGGGAATTGCGCAAGCGGAGCGCCGCCCTTTGCGCCGAAGCCGGCACAAGCGGCATAGCGATAGGCGGGCTTTCTGTGGGAGAGAGCCCCGAAAAATTTTGCGATTTTTTGGGCTTTACCGCATCTTTGCTGCCGAAAGAAAAGCCGCGCTATGTTATGGGAATTGGCACGCCGCAATATATACTGGAGGCGATAGAAAACGGAGTCGATATGTTTGACTGCGTGCTTCCCACGCGTTCGGCGCGTAACGGGCTCGCGCTCACTCACTCCGGTCCTCTTTCGATAAAAAAAGAAAACTATAAAGAAGACGAGAGGGCGCTTGACGGTCTCTGTTCCTGCCCTGTTTGCGCCAATTATTCCCGCGCATATCTCCGCCATCTTTTTAAGTCCGGCGAAATTCTTGTATGTATGCTGTTGAGTTATCATAATTTATTTTTCTTAAATGAACTTGTCGTAAAGGCGCGGGATGCGATAAACGCGGATAGATTCCGCGCCTTCAAGTCTGAATTTCTTGCGCTTTATGGTTCGGGGGTTGACTAAAGGGTCTAGGGCAATGCTGAATAATGGCGGTAGGAGGCGTATGGGGAGGGGGCTTGCGCTTTTTTTTTCGCCGTGCTAGACTATATCCAGATTGCGAAACCGATGGTTCCGCGCCGTAGGTAAAAAATTAAGAGTTTTTGCCTGAATTTAACATGCAGAAATGCGCAGCATTTCTGCGTAATACAGCGCCGTAGGCGCTGTACAGCCGCCTTAGCTCAGTTGGTAGAGCAAAGGACTGAAAATCCTTGTGTCTAGAGTTCGATTCTCTGAGGCGGCAAAGTAACAGACCACATAAACGCAAACAGCGTTCACAATGTTTCGCGTGGAGGTAACGCTATGCGCGGTAGATTGAGAATTTGGGCGGCTTTGGCGGCATTTCTTGCAGCCTGCGGCGTTGATGGTGACGGCGCTTCAAACCCGGAACTAAAAATTCCGGCGCAGGAAATATGGAAATCCACTTTTATCGAAGATTTTAGACTCGACAAGCAAATAACTAACGTAGCCTACGGTAACGGGCGTTTTGTTGCTGTGGGAGGGTTAGGAAGAATCGCTTATTCGGAAGACGGAGAAAACTGGACTTTCATAAAGGAACGCGCCTTTGGAAAAGAATGGCGTATAGATAACGGGGCGCAATTTGGCAATTGGGATTTAGGATACGCGGACATTCATCAACTTATATTTACAGGCGATATGTTTATTGCGGGCGGAGCGCTCGGCAAGATGGCGCGTTCCGCGGACGGCATTGCGTGGGGCGGTTTTTCTCCTTTCCGCGCTAACGCGCTTGAGGGGACAATGAGAGACCGTGTAGAAGCGCTATGCTACGATAAAGACGGAGGTTTTGCCTCTGTCGCTTTGATGGGCGTAGGTATGTTCGCGCAGAGTTGGGGCGTTCAAACTGTAAATTCAAAAGACGGCGAACAGTGGTATTTGAATTGGCATCTGCCTATGGGAAGCGCCGTTCACAAGAGTATCATATTTCTGCCGGTAGAAAATTACGATGAATGGGTGCCGAATGAACTTTACGGCGCTGTAAAAGGAATTTTTATCTGTTTTGGCAATCAGGGCGGGGGAGTGGCTGTAAATTTTTCCGTTGACGGGGCTTTTTGGTTCGATAAAGGAAAATGGGACGCCGGACCCGTGCCGCTTAGTCAAAAAGACAACAACCCAGAAGACCTTTGGCCCTTCGACGGACCTTACGCGACTCCGCCATATCCGGTAAAAGCAAACGAAGAAATTTTGCTTTTACGGCAAAAAGCGACAAACGGCTCTGTAACGCTTGCCTACGACATAGACCGCAAACTTTACGCTTCCACAACAGGATACGCCGAATCTGAATGGGTGGAGCGGAATTTAGGACAGGGCATAGAAAAAATCTTTTCGCTTATATATGACGGTCAGAATTTTTATATAGCGGGCAGGAATACGGAGGGCGGTTCGGTTATCGCTTATTCGCGGGACGGCGATGTGTGGACTTCGTACCCGGTGCCTTTCGATATCAATTCAGAATTTGGCATAACAAATGCGGCATTCGGCGGCGATACTTTTGAAGGAATAAACATAGCGTCAAATGGGTCAAAACTGGTCTCCAAAGAAGGTTCTTCTCTTTATTTTTCCGCCGATAAAGGCAATTCATGGACAAAGGTAAAAGACAGCGGTTTTAGCGGGCAGACTCCCGCAGATATAATTTTTGGCGGCGGGCAGTTCGTCACGGCAGGCGGAAACGGCGTAATCTGCGTGTCAAAAGACGGCATAACTTGGGAAAAAGTTCCTTCGCCTTTTGAGAATACCGCAATAACTTCTCTTGCGTACGGAAACGGCATTTATCTTGCCGCAGGCGGCGGGAAGGCGGCGACATCCGGCGATGGGAAAAACTGGACGCTTTTTACAAACGCCGTCCTTGCCGAAGTGTTGACTTCCCCGCGCTTGGGCTTTGGCGATGGGCGCTTCATTGCCGTGGAAGGCGGCGGGAAGATTGCCGTTTCGAGCAATGCGCGGGATTGGACTCGGCTGCCAGATGTGGGAGGCGGTGCCCCAGTGTCTACAAGACCGGTCGCGGCTAACGGTTGTATCGCGGTAGGTATAACCAAACCAAAATACAGCGCCGTGCGCTACTGGGACGGAACCGAATGGAAAACATCAGGAGTCTTCACCATAATGAGTATTGTAGATATGAAGTATATTAACGGTGATTTTGCGGCGATAGTGGAAGACGGAGGTGTTTTTTTATCACGGGACGGCATGAACTGGCAGACCTATAATCTTGTCGGCGTCCGTATTGGCAGCATCTATAACAGCATTGAGTATGGAAACGGCTATTATGCGCAATGCTTTCAGAAAGGGATTATATCATACACACAAGATATACGCGCTCCATTGGATAAATGGGTAGAGGTTGATGCCGGAACATCGCGGCATGACGAATCTGTACTTAATGCATTCGGGCGCTATGACCCGGTAGGCATAGCCTACGGCAACGGTCGTTTTGTTATAATTGACTCTTCCGGGGCTGTCGGCTACACGGAATAATCGCTTTACTACTTTAGTTTGAGCAGCCTCTCGCAGGCTTGTTCAATAACGGAATAATCTTTTGCAAAACAGAACCTTGCTATTCCGCCGCCTCCGGAGCGTAAAAAGGCTTCGCCGGGGACTACCCCTACGCCGGTTTTAGCGAGGATGTACATAGCCCTGTCTTTGCCGTTTTTGCCGGGTACAGATGATATGTCCGCAAGGATATAGTAAGCGCCCTTAGGTATGTATGGGGTTAGTCCCAGTCCGGACAGAGTCGAACAAAGTATGTCGCGCTTCCGTTGGTACTGCTCTTTAAGAGATGTATAAAATGACTGGGGTATGTCTCTGATGGCGCAAGCGACTCCGTATTGCAATGGTGCCGGAGCGCATACATAGATAAGGTCGCTGGCATTGCCTATCCATTTGACAATTTCGTCATCGGCAATGCAGTAACCGAGCCGCCAGCCTGTTATGCTGAAGGTTTTTGAGTATCCAGATACAGTTACAACGCGCCCATTAAATTTTTCCCGCGATGCCGGGCTTATATGTTGTAAGCCGTCAAAGGTAATGTACTCATAAATCTCATCGGTCAGGGCAATCAGATTGTTTTTGACGCAAAAATCACCTAACATATCCAATTCTTCGGCGGAAAATATTTTTCCTGTGGGGTTGGAAGGGGTGCAAATGAGTATGGCTTTGGTTTTTTTTGTAACGAGGTTTTGCAGTTCGTCAATATTGAATTTCCAGTCCGGCGGAGTCAGCGCGGCGTAAACCGGAACAAGGTCAAGGGACATAAGGGTATATTCATGGTAGCCGTAGTAAGGCTCAAATAGAATAATCTCATCTCCGGGGTTAAACAGGGCAAAACAGGCGCTATACAGAGCGCCGGTAGCCCCGCCGGAAACCACAATATTATGCGGCGCGGCATTGATGCGGTTAAAGTCCCGCGCTTTTTTGGCTATCTCTTCGCGGAGTATGTCGATGCCGTCATAGCGGGTATAATGATTTTCCCCGGCTTCCATAGCCTCGCGGGCTTTGTCCGAAAGCACCTTTTCCAGCGGCAAGTCGCAGATTCCCTGCGCAAGGTTTATGCCGTTGACATCATCGCACTCAATAGACATATTGCGGATTTCCGATTGCAGCAAAAATTGCGCCTTTTTTGATTGTTGATAATTCATAATAGCCCCTTAGTATTTTGCGGTAGTATAAGGCTTTTATCTGACTTATACTAGTGAAGCATAGTACCTTGAAAAAAAAGCGTACGGCATTTATACTGCTAAACATCCTGTGAAATCAACAAAAATCATCATTACCGATTACCCAGCATCTATGATGCCTTCTCATGATTACGAAAAAGAGATACTTTCCCGCTGCCTGCCGGGCTGCGAAATTGAGGTATACCCATATACCGGGGACAAATCCGCGTTCTTAAAGGCAATTTCCGGCGCATCGGGAATTCTGACCGGCTTCCTCCCTATAGGAAGAGAAGAGATGAATGCCGCTCCGGCGCTTAAATGTATTTCTCTGAATGCCACAGGATACGACAATGTAGACCTGTCCGAAGCATCACGGAGGGGTATTGCTGTATGCGCTGTTGGAGAATACTGCACGGAAGATGTGGCTGAACACACAATAGCCCTTATGCTGGCTCTGGCAAAAAACCTAAAACATTACGCAGCGGATATTGATGTCCGCGGGATATGGCGGTACGACTCGGTACAACCCCCGATGCGGGTAGGAGAGATGACGCTGGGCATCTTCGGGTTCGGGAAAATCGGACGCTGTACCGCGAAAAAAGCCCTCGCGCTCGGTATGACTATTCTGGCTTGCGACCCTTACATTGACTCCGCCGCAGCGGCGGAGTACAAGACAACTCTGGTAAGCGCCGAAGAAATCTATGAACGCGCCCATATAATAGTAAACCATACGCAGTTGAGCGAGAGCAGCGCCGCTATGTTTTGCGCTTCCGCCTTCAAGAAGATGAGGCAAAAGCCCTTATTTATCAATGTTGCGCGGGGCGCAAGCGTGGTCGAAGCGGATTTGGCAGATGCCCTTGACGGCGGGCATATTCGCGGCGCCGCTCTTGATGTACTTTCCGGCGAAAACCCTGACCTGCAAAACCATCCTCTGGCGGGGCGGGAAAATGTTATCATTACGCCTCATGCCGCATTCTACACTACAGCATCCCTCGCCGCTTTGCAGGAGATTTCATGCAAAAATCTTGGCTGCTGTCTTAGAGGCGAACCGGAAAAGGCGTTCAAACTGGTTAATTAGAGTTGTTTGGAAACACGGAAAAATCTGTATAAAAATATAGGAGAAGTATATGATAGAAAAAAAATACACGGCATCTCAGTTGCTAAAATTTTTGCTGCCTTCGCTTGCCGGGCTTATTGCCTTTATCTTGCCCATACCTCAGGGAGATTCATTTAACACGATATTGGGTATGCTCATCGACTTGTTTAAGGGCTTGTGGAAGACGGGGCTGCCTTATGCGGCGATGGTCTTTGTTGCGGGCAGCGCGTTATTTTCGCTCTTCGCTGTGCTGGTAAAGCCAAAGTTCGTTATGGAAAATGAATTCCTGCGGGATGTTTTCGTGATTACTCCGTTCTGGCTTGTTTCGCGCCTTTTGGGCGGCGTACTCTATGTTATCATTGTTTTCAAAATCGGACCGGAAATCGTTTGGAATATAGACAACGGCGGCACACCGGGTATGGTGCTTGCTCCGGCGCTTCTTGTGATATTCCTCGTTTTGTCGGCATTTGTGCCTCTCATTACCGATTACGGGCTTATGGAATATGTAGGGACTTTTGCCCGTCCGGTGATGCGCCCGCTTTTTAAGTTACCGGGACGCGCCGCCGTTGACTGCCTTGCGTCATGGGTCGGTTCCAGTTCCGTTGCCGTAGTTATTACCACCAAGATACATGACCAGGGGTATTACAGCGATAGGGAAGCGGGCGTCATCTCAACATGCTTCTCCGTTATCAGCATTGCCTACATTTACGCCATGGCGGATTTTGTTGGATTGGCAAATATGTACTTCCAAATTCTAATTTCGATATACATTGTAACCTTTGTGCTTGCGATAATTATGCCGCGCATTTGGCCCCTATCAGATTTGCCCGATACCTTTTCCGGCAGAGCGGGCAAACAACGGATAGACGACATCCCGCAAGGTAAAACACTGCGCGGCTGGGCGCTGGAACTCGCCGTAAATAGGGCTGCCGGGCAGACTCCCGTTATGTTTGTAAAAAATATCGTTAAAACACTTGTGTCTCTTATAGTGGG
This sequence comes from Spirochaetaceae bacterium, assembly GCA_031257255.1. Classification (GTDB taxonomy): domain Bacteria; phylum Spirochaetota; class Spirochaetia; order Treponematales; family Breznakiellaceae; genus JAIROZ01. The sequence goes on from JAIROZ010000060.1 coordinate 18,725, forward strand.
GACTATGCCGCTTGTCGTATCATGGGGGACGGTCGTGCTGATAATCGCCAATAGTACACCGGTTTTCCGCATTATTTCCGCGCCATTCGGCTGGCTTTTAACGCTGATGCGAATTCCAGAGGCGTCTCAAGTCGGCACGGCTTTTATTTTGGCTTATGCCGACCAATTTCTGGCGGCTGTGGTTGGCAGCGGTCTTCAGACTACAGCCGGGCGTTTTATGTGCGCCGGAATTTCCGCTACAGGGCTCATCTATATGACAGAAGTAGGCGTACTTATCCTCAATTCTAAGATACCGCTCAACTTCGTTAAACTTACAGTTATCTACATTATTAGGGCGCTGCTGACGGTCATCCTTCTTGCGCCGCTTGCGTGGATTTTTTGCGGTTTAGGTTAAAGCATAATGACTACCAAAGAACTTGACGTTTATTTTAAGGGAATTCTGGATATTGACGCATTTAACAATGCCGATACTTCGCTGAATGGAATTCAGGTTGATAATGACGGCGCTCCCGTTAAGAAGATAGCCTTTGCCGTTGATGCCTGCGCCGAAAGTTTTGAACGCTCGGTATCTAATGACGGGGCATCTGCCGCGTCTGCCGCCGGAATGTTATTTGTCCACCACGGGCTTTTCTGGGGTCATCCTGAGCCTGTCGGCGGTGTACTCCGTTCAAGGCTGTCTTTTCTTTTGAAGCATAACATTGCGCTTTACGCCTGCCACCTCCCGTTGGACGCAAACCCGGTTTTTGGGCACAATGCCGAACTTGCCCGACTGCTCGGTATTCAACATCCTGAACCTTTTGGGCTTTTCCATGGCAAAAAAATCGGCTTTAAGGGAAATCTCGAAAAGCCGCTTACTGTGAATGAGGCGGCGCAAAAAATTGCTTGGAAAGGTTTGCCGCCCATCGGTATTTTTCCGTTTGGCAAGGAGCGGAACGAGACTTGCGCCGTAATTTCCGGAGGTGCGGCAATGGAAGCGCGGGAGGCTTTGGATGAGGGGATAGACCTGTATGTTACAGGTGAGTCATCTCATTCGGTCTACCATATAGCGGAGGAAGGCGGACTGAATATGGTTTGCGGCGGGCATTATGCTACCGAAGTGTGGGGGCTGCTCGCTCTTGCGCAAAAGTGTAGACAAGATTTGAACATCGAAGTAGAATTTATAGACATACCAACAGGGTTGTGATGTACTTTAATAGAGTTGTTCGGGTTACTGAACAAGTACAATAAGGATTTTATATGCAAAAAAAGATACCTATAGAAAAATTGCTGCCTTTTTCGCTTACGGCATTTGTTGTCGCGCTTGACCAGATAACAAAATCGTACATAGTTTCAAGGTGGCCCAAGCCCGGCACTTTTATCGCGGATGTATTCCATAACGATGTGCTGCATATTTACCATGTCCGCAACAAACTTATAGCCTTTAGTCTGGGGCAAAGTTTGCCGGAAAATTTGCGTCCCTTTCTTTTTATACTGCTGCCTATAGTTGTGTTAATTTTTTTGGGTGTTTATTTTTTCCGCTCCAGCGATTGCACTATGCTTCAGCGCTGGGCTATTGCCGGCATACTCGGCGGCGGCGCGGGTACTCTTATAGACCGTATATTCCGTCCTGACGGAGTTGTCGATTTTATCAGCGTAAAATTTTACGGGCTTTTTGGATTTGAGCGCTGGCCCACCTTTAATGTAAGCGACAGCGCGATAGTAATCTGCGTAGGGATTTGGTTTGTAACAATGTTCCTGCCGGTTAAAACGAATGCGGCAAAAGAAGCAAATGGAAAAAACTCCGCCTGAAAAAGCCATCAACAAAAAATTAAATACTATACTCTTTATGATATGCGCTGCCGTTGTCTGCTTATGCCTTACGGCGGCGGTATTCGCGGCGCTATTTTTCCTTTTTGTAAACATAAATATGTTTGCAGGCGAAGAAATTTTTATGCCCGGTTTGGCGCTTACATTTGCGCTCTCCGGCGCTGCTAGTTTTTTTATTTACAACTTATTGTTAAAACTCGTTTTAGGAAAAAGAGACATTGATGAATACTTTGACCCCATAGAATTCAGGCTGAATAAACCGCAAAACAATGCCGTCCATGCTGAATCAAACTGAGGGGCGGCGATGATATATCTGTTAATTTACATTGAATTTTTTAAGACAGGACTTTTTGCGGTAGGCGGCGGGCTGGCGACTCTGCCGTTTTTGTACGAAATGGCGGTTCGGAGAGCGTGGTTTCCGCCGGAACGCTTAGGCGATTTGCTTGCCGTAGCGCAGTTGCTTCCCGGCGCTATAGGCATAAACCTGGGGGCGTATGCGGCGTCTTTTGCTTCTCCCGCAGGACCAGTTTTTGCGCCGTTGGGTTTGATAACGCCGCAAATTATCACGATATTGCTTGTGTCAAAGGCGCTGGACAAGTACAAGGATTCGCCTGTAACAGATGCGGTATTTGCGGCGTTAAAGCCCGCCGCCTGCGGACTACTTGCCGCCGCCGGCTTTCTGGTCTGCCGTGGAGCGCTCTTTAATATGGAGGCTGCTGGGCTTTTGGCGGCTGTCCGTATGCGCGAGTGCGCCATTTTTGTTGTAATACTGGCGGCTGTTGTTTTGCTTAAGAAACATCCGGCGCTCTACATAGGACTTGCCGCCCTGACCGGAATAGCGTTAAAATTGTAACAAAATGAATATCATTAACAAACCATTCGTCTATAAACAATACGGGGTTTACTGCACATTTATCGTTATAAATATTATTGTGTTTGCGGCGCAGCAATTTTTAGGAGACGCTTTAAGCATTCATCTATCGATTGTGCCGGCGCTCATACTCCGTGGTGAATTATGGACTTTTGTTACATATATGTTCGCGCACGGCTCGGTTTCTCACATTCTTTTTAATATGATAGCGCTCTTTGTGTTCGGGAAGCCGTTGGAAGAATACATGGGCAGCATCGAATTCCTTGTATACTACCTCTTAACAGGCATATTTGCCGGCATTTTTTCGTTTGGGGCATATATGCTCACAGGGAACTTAGGCTGCCAATTACTCGGCGCGTCCGGCGCTTTGTTTGCCGTTGAACTTGCCTACGCGGTATTCTTCCCGAATGCCGTTATCTACTTTTGGGGCATACTGCCGTTACGCGCTCCGTTAATGGTAATGTTTTTTACCTCGCTTGAATTGTTTTTTTCGGTAACCGGCTTGGATGCGGGAGTCGCCCATTTTACCCACCTTGCCGGTTTTCTTTTCGGCTGGCTTTATTTTCTAGTCCGCTTCCGCATAAATCCATGGAAGCGTTTGTTTTCAAAGTAGAAGATATGTTACCTGCGGCGGGTTCTCAAAATTTAGGGTTTGGAAGGCTCTCATCCTTACCCATTTTTAAGAAAAGCGCTATAATTGCCGATAATCTATAAGTAAATCCGTATAAGGGGAAATGAATGGACATCGCGGCAAAACCGTCGATTTTACAAGAACGAAGCGGAATAGGCTCATCCGATGAACTTGACGAGTATGGCGTCTGGATAAAGTCCGAGCCCAAGGACTGGACAGAGAACGCCGTTTCCGGCGGAAGCGGCGCTATAATCGAAGACATTTCAGAGGCGGTAAATGACGATACCGGTATCTCTGAGGAAGCCTCTGATATATTTGAAGCCCCGCCCATAGACGAAATAATTTTCCCCGAAGAAATGCCTGTCGAGGACGAAATAATCCCTCCAGAGGAAATGCAGCCTTTTGCCGAAGAGCCCCCCGCGTTTGAATCTCCACCGGCGGAATTTCCTCCGGCGGAAGCGCAGCCAAGAGAGAACGGCAGACAGACAGAACTCTTACAGACGATAGCGGAGCAACTTTCCGCGATAAAGACAGAACTTGCGGAATTGAAAGGCGCGTTTACTTCTTTCAAACCGCCCGCGCCGGGCTTCCCATCCACAAGCGGCGAATTAAATCCCCCGGTAAAAGAAGCCCGTAAGGCGGCTCACACGGAGCCGGAAAATACTTTTGCGGAAAATACTTTTGAGCCGGAGAAAGAGGACGGCTTTTTTGGCAATTACGACAATGAAGAAGCGATAGTCCTTACCGGCGAAGAACTTGACTACCTCAATTCAGGCATGAGCGAAGGCTCAAATCAGGTTGAAGAAGACGCGGCATTGCCGGACGAAAAGGCTGAGGAATCGAATTCTATTAGTGAGGGCGATGGTTTTGAAGATGAGCAATTGTCTGCAAGCGAGATAGAATCGATACTTGCCAGCGCGGTGGTAATGGATGAGGAAGTAGATGATGCGCCGGAATTTGACCCTGTTATGGAAAGCGGCGGCGCGGTATTTGAAGATTCTATCGAAGAGGCGGAGCCGGTTGAAGAAACTTTAACCGGCGAGGCAGAAGAACCGTGCGCGGATGCCCTTGTAGGCGCGGATCTTGTAATCGAAGAACCAGAAAATGAAATCCACGAATTGGAAGTTGAATCTGTCCAAGAAGAAGATAATTCATTTGCCAATGTAACGATAGAACTTGAAGACGAGGAGAGCGCAAACGAGGGCGACCCGCTTGACGAACTAAGCGCCGAGTACGCCGAAGAAGAACTTAACATAAACTTGCCCGCCGAATTGACGGTGGAGACGCCGTTTGCGGAACCGCCCACGCTTGAGGAACAAACTGAGGAAAGTCCCGAAGATGACGGCGCAGGCGTCAACTTTTCGATAAAAGACTGGGATGAGGCGGCTCCCCCTGATGAAGAGGCGGAGATAGAGACGGCTCCCCCTGATGAAGAGGCGGAGACAGAGGCGGCTCCCTCTGATGAAGAGGCGGAGACAGAAGCGGCGCTTCCTACGGAAGCGGCGCTTACTTCGGAAGCGGTTGAACAAACGCCTATTGAATTTGAAGATTCTGAACATCCTGATTTTAGCCCTCTGGAATCGCTGGAAGAATCAACAGAAGAAGCCTCCGTTTTAGAAGACGCCGAACTTCCTGATTTTGATATTCCTGCGGAACTTGGACCGGTAAATGAAGAAGTTACTATAACGGAAGAGGATTTACTTGAAGAAGCCGAACTTCCTGATTTTAGCGTTAATATAGAACCTGAAGAAACCGGCAAAGAAATTCCTCCCCCGGAAGAAACCGGCGAAGAAATTACACTCACGGAAGATGCCGGCGAAGAAATTATACTCACTGATGAAGACCTCAACATTGATGAACTTCCCGATTTCAATATTCCAGACAAAAATGCTTCCGCAACAGACGAAGCCGACGCGGAACTGGAGCCAACTACCGAGGAACCGGACTTTCCCATAGAAGCGGATATTCCTGTAGAAACAGATTTGCCGTCTGCCGCTAAGACGGACGAAACTAAGCCAGCATCGGATATTCCGGCGGACTTCAGGCGGGAACTGACCGCCGTCCTTACTTATGTCGATGCGCTTCTTGATGCGCTCCCGGACGAAAAAATCGAGGAATTTGCCCGCTCCGAACAATTTGAACACTACAAAAAAATATTTAAGGAACTTGGTATAAATGGCACATAATTTAATTTTTTTAGGACCGCCCGGCGCGGGCAAAGGAACACTTGCGGTGCGGGCAAAGGATTTACTTGCCGTGCCGCACATAAGCACCGGCAACATTTTCCGCGAGGCTATCGCCGAAAAATCGCCGCTCGGCTTGAAGGTTAAGGCAATAATTGATGCCGGCAAACTTGTCGATGACGAGACAACAGTCGCCCTTGTGCGCGAACGTTTTACCCGCCCGGACATTCGCTCAGGCTACATCCTGGACGGCTTTCCCCGCACTATAGCGCAGGCTGAGGCGCTTGCGTCGTTTTCCAAAGTGGATGCGGCGGTCAACTTTGACATAGAAGATGCGGCAGTGCTAGAAAGGCTTGGCGGCAGGCGCGTATGCCGTAAATGCGGTTTTAATTGGCACCGGAAATTCAACCCGCCCATAAACGAAAAAGTCTGCGACAAATGCGGCGGCGAAGTCTACACCCGCGATGACGACAAAGCGGAAGCAATACAAAAACGGCTCGCCGTCTACCGCGAACAAACCGCACCGCTAACAGGCTGGTACCGCGAAAAAGGGCTGCTCGTAAACATAGATGCCAATGGCAATGTCGAGGAAATCCTAACTTTGTTTAAGAAGGCGCTCAATCTTTAGGGCGCAATAATTTGCCGTCTCCGCCAGAAGCGCTGGGGCGGCAAGTTCATTTTTGCGGTAACGGACGGCGGCGGCAGCCGGCAGCAATGTAACAAATACCTGCTTCTGTTCAGGATTCAGCGTTTCCGCATACCGCGCAATGTTTGTGGTGAATGTCGGCAGTCCCAGTATTTTACGCCTGTAATCCGATAAAAATTGCCGCGCTCCGCATGCCGCCTTTCCGCTTGCAAATAAACTTATTGTCCTGGACACCGCCTGATTCATCTCCTCATCATTTACCGCAATCGGCGCTCCTCCGCCCTTAGCCGGAAAAATACGCGCCGTCAAATCCCGGCTTTTTTCTTCCAAACGTTTCCTGTAAAGCGAAAGCGATTTTGTTTCGTAATACCAGCCGGTTTCAGTTTCAATTTTTTTTAGGCTTGGACTCTTGTACAAAAAAGCGGACAGCAAAGACGAAGCGGGGCGGAGCCTATTCTGACGGCGCATAAAATACGGGTAAAAATAAGCGCCACGCGAATATGCAGCCCCTTGCGGGTAGGAATAGTCCGCGCCAAAAATCCGGATGCGCCGAGCGCCCATTTTACAGGCTATCGTAACACCCGCATAGGTAACATTCGCGCCGGATGTATCAAGTGTTGGAAAGTTCCGGTAATTTGCCGAAATATAATTGGTAAGCGGATGACCGCCGGAAAAGAAAAATGTTTTGCCGCCGCGCCGGGCAATAAGGGGCGGGCTTGCCAAGTCCAAAAAAAGCGGCAATTTTGATATATCCTGTCCTATAAAATGAGACGCGCTTATATGCTGGCAGTCTATAGAAATAACGGCATCCGGCAAAATACCGGCATAAAGCAGAGCGGGCAGACTCGTATCGGTCGCTATAAGGTAAAATTGCGCCCTTTCCTTTTTGATGATGGGGATTTGCTCATCCAGCGATGGACCTGCGGCGGTAACGGCGGCGCTGGACACGGGCGGCAGGACATTATTCTGAGATTCCGAAATTATGCAATTATGAATGATATTGGAAAACCACCGTTTGCCAAAACAACTTTGCACCGAAAAATCTTCGGCAATGTTTTCTACCGCTTGTTTTATGGCATTTGCCGCCGGCATAAAATTTTCGGCATCATTGCCGGTACGGGCGCGTAGCGGCAGAGTCGCAAGCCCTCCGTGCAATACAGGCTGGTACATATTGAGCAGCGCATTCAGTACCTCATTAGGTTCCGGGTCTATCATGAGGGAAAAGCGCTCGTCATTAAAAAGTGAAATATAATCATAGTGGCATAAGAGTTCGGCAACTGAATTGATGTCGTAGTCTATAACGAGTACCTGCTCAACTCCGGCGCAGCGCAGCGCCGCCGCCGCATAAAAGCCGGCACCCAGCCCCAAAAGCACTATAAATCCCGCGCCGTCCAATGTGGCGACAAGCCGTTCCGCTTCTTTTTCGGGAGAAGTGAGTGAATGTAATGTATGGGCGCTGCCTGCCGCGTCTACCCACGCGGGGAGTAGTTTTCCTTCCCGTGATTCAACAAAGCGGTAGCGCCCCAGCGTTGTCTCCGCAGCGGTAAAACGCGAACAAAGTTCCGCATGCGCCCTGCTTAGGCTTAACAGGTTGCGGTCAAATATAAATTGTTTATCCATGCTTCTTTAATAATCCTACTATTTTGTCTTCTATTTCTTCAATGCCGTGAGGTTCGCCGCCCTCAAAAAGCAATTCCGAAACCTCGCGGCAAACCGCCCCTTCCGGCTCACGCCTGATTTCTTCTATTACTACGCGCCCCAAGCCGCGTTCATTAAGAGCGCGGACGGCGTTTACATCCTGCCATGTCAATTTTTCGGTATTCTGTTCCGGCTTGAATTCAGAAAACTGAAAGACCCGTTCTTTGTGTTCGCGTTCATAGCGCTCAAACCAGCGGGCATATACATCGAGGCTTCCGCCCTCCCGCATTCCCAGCGCCCGCTCAAAGCGCCGTGTATACCAGGGCGATGTGCGCGTTGATTTTGCGCCCGCCATAATGTCAAAAAGATACGGGCGGGTATGCGTCTGAATATCCCGCGTCTTAAAATCCATTCCGCAGACATAAACCTTGCCATCGCTTAGTCCCAGCGCCAAATCGAGAGCCGCCGCGCTTACCGTGCCGCTTTCCGGCAGCAAAAAAACAGGCAGTCCGGCGCTGCGCAACATCAGCGACTCAACTTGATTGACCGCAAACGGAAAGACAGAAAACCGAAGAGCGCTTGAACTTAGGGCGGCATGGAGAGGGTAGGCGAGTGGTACGCGGCGGGAGTCATCGCGGCGGTATCCGGCATATCGTACAAATTCCGCCAGATGAAGGAGCGCCCAGTTGCCGCCGTCTGATGTTACAACCAAATCGGGCGTTACACCCGCGTTGTTTAACGCGGGAAGCGCCGAGGAGGCGGCAAAGACAAGCGGGCTTTTGCCGCTCTCTTGCGCCCGCCGCAGGATGGGGAGCGCGGCTTCCAAAGACGGACCGCTTGCGCAGACCACGCAGTTGTTACGCGCTTTTTTTTGCGGTATCACAACTTTTGATATATTGCTGGCATTGTAAAGAATATTGAGAAACCACCTTTTGCCAAAAAAATTCAATGTGCGCCTGCCCGCTTCTATGCTTTTAATAAAGGCGGCGGTTTCGCCAACTATCGCAAGATAAGCCGCCCCGTAAGCGGCGCGGGCGGGACGCCATTCAATTATCTTTACGCGCCGCGCCTCCGTAAGCGGAATCCGCGCTTCCAAAAAATCCGCAAGATTCCCGCAAGACGGCGACCACTCGGCGGAGACGGATTTTTCCACATCTGTTGATGTGGAAAAATCCGGTGGTAGATTGCCGGAAAGAAAAAAATCACTTGCGTGTAAAGAAACGATAAAAGGCTGCGTTCCGTACTTGGCGGCGCGTTCCCTTATGAATGGAATTATATAGCCGAGTCCGCATTCCATCAGAATGAATACGCGCTCCTCTCCGGTAAGCGGCAGAGTTTTCACAAATTTACGCGCTTCGGAGAGCGGGTCGTAACGGGAATGAAGCGGCTGTCCCGCAACTTCCGCGCTTACCATTCCATTTTTGGCATAAACTATTTTTTCCATAACATAAGCGCGTCAATGTTTGCGGGAAAACAGAGGTTTGATTTTGGGGAAGACGCGCATAGACCAAAATCCGGCGCTTACGCCCAGAACCGCGCCGAGCGTGTCGGCAAGCCAGTCCAGCGCGGAACATTCGCGCCCCGGCGTAAAAGACTGATGGAATTCGTCGATAATGCCGTAAAGCGAGACGGCGCATATTGTAATTAGTGCTGAGCGGATGGGGCGCGTCTTTACCGCTTTGGGCGTCCACCACCAACTCCACGCGCCGGTAAGCCCCGCAAAGCATACAAAATGTATCAGTTTATCGGAAATATTTGCGTCCTCAATAATATGTATCGTTGGCAGAGACGAAAGATAAAAACTTGCCGCAAGAATAAGCGGTCCGGGCAAATGTATCAAAACCGCACATACATTCTTTAACAGCGCTTCTTTTTTTGTGGTGTTAATTTTTTCCATTTTGTTCCTTTTATGTTATGACATAAACCAATGTATATATGCAGAGGTTCCTTATTCCGCGCCTGCCGGCGAGAGTGCTGTAGGCGTTTCGTTGTATGATTGTATGCCGCGTGTTCCAAGTCGTATGCGATACAGTTTGAGCGCCCCGTCTGCCGTCCTTTCTACGCGGTACGATTCGCGTGAAGGCAGCGGATATACAGCCGCGCTGTTTTTTTCCTGCTGCGGTATTCTGGGAATCAGTTCAAGAATTTCGTTGTTCTCCAGCGCAAAAAATGAGTAGTTTCCCTGTTCACGGATGGAACTGTTAGTAATTTCAAATTCGCCGGATGGAAAAAAGCGTATGTTCCCCCACGCGCATGTATACGATGCCTGTATACGCGACTCTACAGGCAGTTCATTTTTCTTTGTGTCCCGCGATGCCTTGCGGTAAGCGCCGTCCCAGGGGGCGTTCACCTGTATTCTCATACGCACATCCTCAAATACACGCACACGAATACTATCAACCGATTCAAGTTCAATATCTACAACGCGGTTCATAGTCGGTACAGATATATTCTGACTCGATATATATATTCCAAAACGAGTCGCGCTGGAATTGCGCCATGTATAAACCTGCTGCGTATTATCTCCATAAAAAATAATTTCGCGGTTTTCCGTATCAAAATAAATATATTGTTCGTTATCAACTGTACCACCGGCGCTTACATGATACCAAAGTCCGCTTACAAAGCGCTCAAAACGCCCCGCGCCGCCGCCCAGTACATCGCGTAATGTGCGCGTTTCGATTCTCGCGCCCGGCAGTTTAACGGTATTCTGGCGCTCGTACAGCCCTTTTGCGCCGTTATAGCCCCAAGTTGTTTCAATCTGGTCAAGTTCATTGCCAGATGATGTATCGCGTGAGCGTACTAAAATAGCGTAACTCGCGCCGCCCGATGTTCCCTGTTCGTACGCCCGCGACCTTGCCGTTTCCTCAACAGAAATACTGCCGTCTGTAACTATCTCGGCAAGCGTATCAATGCGCGGCGAGCCGTTTGCCGCCTTGTTCCACATAAATACAGACATTGTTTTTTCGTCCTGCTCATTCATTCCTGTGGCGAGTATGCAATTTTTATGAGCGCCCGTTAAATCCTGAGTGTAAAGCGCGAGCGTAGCGGGGCGCGTTGCTCCGGTTTTTGTTGTATATATCCGCGTATATGTAAATGTGAATTCATTATATTCGACAAACGTTACCATAATAGGAGAATGTACTCCGTTTAGAGTACGGTACGCGATGACCTGCTCCTCGCTTCCGTCTCCGTCAAAATCGCCTGACAGTACGCTTACGGCAATATCTCCGTCATCCAAAGAAACGCGGGGTTCCTCGCCCGCTTTATATACACGGATTCCGCTAAGGTCGATGTTCTCATCTCCGTCAATAAAAACACCGGCATCCGCGTCAACGCCCGCTTTTATCCGTGTATTATTTTTTAAGACACCGGGCAAAAATACAAATGACGCGATAATAAGCGCGGTAGCGGAAAACGCGATAATACTGATATTTCTGGTAATACGCTTCATGGGTCAAACGCGCTCCCCGCTTCTATGCGTACAAGACTGATATAATGACCTGGATAGCGTGTGCGGAATTTGTTAAATGAATTTTCTCCCGCGCTTTCAAAGAGCGCTATGTGGAAAGTACCGGCTTCGTCAAAATATGGAATAAATACAGATACATGAAAATACTGACGCATACGGGGGCGCGGTCCTAAATCATTATTTACCGCGCCTAAGTATATGCGGCCCGGCTCATCAATGGCAAGCGTATAAAGAAGCGCTCCCAGACCCTCAATGCCGAAACCCGCTTCGCTTAAAAATCCGGGATAGAAACGCCAGTTGGACGCGCCGTTATAGCCGCCGTTGGCGTTCCCGCTGCGGGTAATTGTCATGCTGAAGGGCGCTGCGCGGACTTCGTACTCTGAGAGTTCGCCAAATTCGCCGCCTTTTAGCGCCCGTCCGGCGCTTGCCGCCAAATTCCGTATCCAGTCGAGTCCGAAGAAGGGGTCGCGTTGTTCTTCGTGGGCGGCGGTGTAGGAAGTGCCGCGCCCGCCTACCGGTTCCTTGAGCGGCTCTATGTCGAGGCGCTTTCCCGTAACGGGTTTTAGGATGCCGTCCACGACCCATTTGGCAAAGCCCGAACAGTTGAGTCCGGCGGCGCTTCCCATGGGTTTGCCTGTCTTGATGAACACATACTCGCCATCCGCGTTGAGCGCCCCGTCATCTTCGTAGCGCAATTTTAGCCCGCCTATGTTCCGCCTGATTTTCCGCGCCAGTTCACGGATTTCGCGGTAGTCGTCCGGCAAAGGCTCAAAATACCGGAGCGGCGCGCCCTCAAGCCCGGCGAGTATGTCCCTAAGCGGCTTTGTAAGGAGGCTCTCCAGACTGCCGGGGACGGGCCAATCACGGGTTATGTAGGCATCGTAAACAACAAAGTCCGCCTGACATTTATTGTGGTTAAAAGGACGGAATTGAATGTATGTATAAGGGTCGGCGCGTGGGAAAAAGCGCAGGCGCACCGGCTCGCCGGCGGCGGTACGGGTATATGCCCAGGAGCCGGCAGCCCAGCCTGAGAATTTGCCGTTTTCTTCGCGGGCTAAGGAGACTGTAACATTACCGGCGGCATTTCTGGACGCTTTGACTTCCACGCGGGCACCGGAATCGAGGCTGGCGGTAAAACTTTTGTTTGCCAGCGCCGTTGCCGTACTTTCGTTGAACCATAGCGGCGCAATCTGGGCGCGCAGCCGCGCATCATCGTCTATGCCGTAAATGGCGCGTCCGCGCTTCCCTTGAGCGCCCGCAGGCAGATATATGAGAATCAAAAAAAGAACAAACGCAAAAATCCGCCGCATTTTCATTCCGTTAGGGTGCAAGTAGGGTACAAGGATGGCAATTTTGCGGCTCACTCTGTCCCCAAATTGACGACAACATAATCGACTACCGTCCAAATTTCGTCATACTTACGGAGATGATAAGTGTAGCGTTTTTTCTCGATGTAGTCGCCCTGCTTAAAGCGTTCCAGTACGACTACGGTGCCCTCGCCCGCGCTGTATGTTGTCCTTTCAATCTCAAAACGGAGAGGAATAGCCTGAATATCGCCGTCAATGACGGCGCTTTGCATATCGGCGCGTAATTGTTCCAGCATACGCCGCCTGCCTTGCTCGCTTTCCGCCCGCCATCTGCGTTCCCGCGCCCCATCGCGCCTTAACATCTGTTCAAGGTCGATATAAAGAAAGAATTTTTCCCACTGTGATTTTTGACGCGCCGTCAGCATAAAACTTACTACCTCGTCCGGCGGCAGTCTTTCGCGTACCAGCACGGCATTGGTTTCCACATCTAGCGCCTGCGGCAGTCCGTCTTCGGATGTATAAAGCGGCTGCCGGATGCTCAAATTCAAACGCGGCGAAACAAGCGCCGCCCCTTCGCCTGCCATAACATTCTTCAACATTTCCGGGTAGAGCCGCGCTTGCACAACATAGTTCCCCGGCTCGTCAAGGCGGGCATAGTCGCGTAAATCTTCCACAAACGAAAATGATTCGCCCGGCTCCACGGTAATTTCACGGAAGAAAACCGTCGACCCCGACCCGCGCCGCCACAAAAGTACCGGCGCAGCCTCGACCGGTCTATTTTTGAGCGAGCGTACATCAAAATCCAGCGTAAAAACATGGTCTTCCGCCATTCTAAAACGGTAAAGTTCCGGCGAGTTATTGTTCAATGTAACCTGAACATACACAGGCTCGCTGCCCGCATAGTATACCTTTTTATTGTAAAACCGGATTTGCAGTTCAACTCCAGCCGCAAAAGCCGGAATCAGTGTCCCAATCAGTAAAACCGCCGTCAAAAGCGCTCTTTTTTTCATCTAATAAACTTAAGCCTCCCATAGTTTTTAGAAGTTCCTTTATATTATCGGAAATCCTGTTTTTAAGGTTGAACAGACAGCCGCTCTCTATCATTTTTCCGTCTTTTCCATATACTTTCACTATGAACAAACCATTGATTTTTACCCTTATACTGACGGCGGGGCTTGCCTCGCTCTCGTGCAAAAAGAAGAATGACGGGGAACGCTGGAAGTTCAATGTTGCGTACTCCGGTATAACCTGCGGTTCGCCCATCGCGGTAGCCAAACTGAACAATTATTACAAAGAAGAAGGCGTAGATGTTGAACTTGTAAGCGGTACGGCATTTGAGGCGCAGCAAGCGATGCTCGCTTCCGGTAAAATGCCAATTATCAACGGAGACTTTCAATTTTTCCCGGCTATAAACAATGGGTTTGACATCAAAATTATTTCCGGTCTGCACGAGGGTTGTATAAAGGTGCTTGTCCCCAAAGACTCCCCGATACAGAGCGCGGCGGACTTTAAGGGCAAGACGGTGCTGGTAGACGCGATAGGCGGCACTCCGATGATGGTTGCCGCCGTTGCCGCCGGGCGGGCGGGGCTAAATCCCGGTGTAGGCGGCGACATTATTTGGAAGCCGTTTCCATGGGACCAACTTTTGCAGGCAATAGAGAAAGGGGAGGGGGATGCCGTGGCGGTTTGGGACCCATTTGCCACGCAGGGCGAGCAGAGCGGAAAATACCGCGTTATTATAGACATTGCCCGCGATGAACCGTTTGCCGGCAAGAATTGTTGTTTTGTGTTTGCCTCCGGCAAATTGATACGCGAAAGCCCCAAAGCGATAGCCGCCGTTCTACGCGCCGTTCAACGGGGCATTGCTTGGACGGGGGAACATCCCGAAGAAACTGCCCGCCTTCTTATCGAAAACAAGAAAATTCCCACAGACGATGCCGACTTCATTACCGCGCTGATAACGAGTTACCGCTATCATCACTATCACGGGAAGGCATCGATAAGCAAAGCAAAAGAGGACGCGCTCTTTTTTACCGGAGAGTTAATCAAAATCGGCTATCTGCCTTCGGACTTGGATGCTGAAGAATTTTTGGAAGACATCTTCGTGGATATTGATAGTTTGGCAGAAAAATAAAATGTTTCAATCTGTTTTGATACCTTGCTGTGGGATGGATGAGGCGGGGCGGGGACCTTTGGCTGGTCCGGTCTATGCGGCGGCGGCTGTTTTGCCTAATGATTTTCCGTCCGACATTCTGAATGACTCAAAAAAACTTTCGGAACAGAAGCGCGATGAAGCCGCCGCGCTCATCAAGAAAAAAGCCGCCTATGGAATCGCGTTTGCGTCTCATACAGAGATAGATAAACTGAACATTCTGACGGCAAGCCTACTTGCGATGCGCCGCGCCTACGCCGCACTTCTTGCCGCATTTCCGAATGCTGATATAAGCGAAATTATTGTTGACGGCATTTATTCTCCCTGGTCAAAGATTGATAGTGGGAACCTGCCGCCTGTACGCGCCGTTCCAAAAGCGGATGGAACATATCCGGCGGTTATGGCAGCCTCGATACTAGCAAAAACGGCGCGGGATGCCGAAATGTTAAAGTTGGCAAAACAGTATCCCGAATACCGCTTTGAGCAGCACAAAGGCTACCCGACAAAACTCCACCGCGAACTTATCGCAAAATTCGGCGCTTCTCCGGTTCACCGCTTAAGTTTCCGTTTGTTAGATGATGCCGGACCCGGACTGTTCTAGGGAAAGGAAGCACTGTCTGGCGTAGGCGGCTCTATGCCTGTAGTTAAGGATGCCTCCGAAATTCTGCTGGGTGTGCTTCCGCTTGAAGGCATGGATTTAATTGTAGACCCGGCGCGCCAAAAACTGGTCGGTGCTCATGGCGACCAAGTAGTGTACCTTGCAAAAAAGGCGTATAATCATGCCGGATATGAAAAAATCGGTTTATATTGAGACTACCATTCCCAGTTATGCTACCGCTAAAACGAGCCGGGATATTGTCATTGCCCATCGGCAAGCGCTTACTAAGATTTTTTGGGAAAATGAGCGGCAAAAGTACGACCTATGTATTAGCGACTATGTTATTGATGAGTGCGGCAGAGGAGACCCTGAAGCGGCAAAGCGACGGCTAGACCTCATTGCCGGCATACCGTTACTTCCTGAAACTGAAAGAACAGTCAGTCTTGCTCATGGCTACTTTGATATTTTGGATATAACAGAAAGGGTAATGACAGACTGTTTTCATCTGGCGGTTTGCGTCGATTCGGGAATAGATTATCTTTTGAGTTGGAACTACACCCATTTAGGGCATCGCTCTTATGGGAAGGTATATATGTACAATTATCAGCGAGGCTTAAAAACACCAGACCTTCTGACACCGGAAATGTTTATGGATCTAATGCAGGAGAGGAATATATGAATTATCATGAAGAAGACCCGTTAATTGAAGTGCGCCGAATTCGGGCGGAATTGTTCAAAGAATATGGCGGCATTGACGGCTGGCATAAACACAACATCGAGGTACGCGCCCGCCGTGAAAAGGAAGGCTGGCGCTACGCCACCCCCGAAGAACTGGCGGCGCTCAAAAATCGCCATTAGCCCCGCCTCTTATATAGCGGCGGCAACCTGTTCCCGTACCATTTCGCCGGCGGTTTTTTCCGGTATTTCCGTTGTTTGCCTGTTAGATTCAAGTTGTTCTGCAAGCCGTATTTCCGCCAGGGTTTTCTGCGCCTTTTGTGTAATTCTCGCCCTTCGTTCAGGGCTTATTTTGTTTCGCAATTCAGTAAATTTATGTATTGCCATGTTTTTCCCGAAACTCATCGGTATAATAAACTTCCCACATATTTTGTACTCTAGTATCGTTATTAGGCTAAGTCAATGGCGGAACGCCGCATACATCCTATCCCCAAAAAACAGGGCAGGCAGTGTCTACCGCCTGCCCCGCCGGAAAATACCGGTTACGCGCACCCTTACTGCAAATTGGTTATTAAACTGTTTATTTGTGAAATCACAGTTGAAGAGTACCCACTCCAATTAGTTTGATAATTAGTACCTGAAATCATAGTCCTATAATATTCTGCCGATGACTTATAACCATCATTCGTCCCTCCGGGATTGTTGTTGCAATACTCAATGATTGCGTCCAGTTTATCTATTGCTTGCTGATAGGTAGCGCCGGACGAAAGCTCTGCGGGCTTACTGCCGC
>JAIROZ010000096.1 GCA_031257255.1 Spirochaetaceae bacterium
GTCGCCCTTGAACGCCACGAGCCGCTCGCTGGTGTTGTTCCTCACCAAAATCGAGTAGTCCGTGTTGTGGCTCTCAAACGCCGCATCCGTCAGCGTTCCGTCTCCATTGGTAAGGCTGCCCCCGCCGCCTCCCCCGCCGCCTGTGGTGTTGTCGCAGCCGGTAACCGCAAAAAATATCGCGCCGGCAAGCGCCGCGGCCAAAATGGCAATCCTTCTTTTCGTCTTCATAAAAAACTCCTTCCGGTTATTTCCTAAATACTGGACTTGCAAAATAACCCTCTAAAATATTGTCCATTGGTCAAAAATATTGAGCAATGGACAATAAGTCAAGAGGGGTAGAGTTTATATTATTATCTTGTAGGCAAACCCAATGGAAGATTTCGATAACCTTAGAGAAATTTTGGCGAAAAATTTACGAAAAAACCGCCGGAAGTGCGGTTTTTCTCAGGAAAAACTTGCTGAAAAAGCCGGAATTTCTACCCAATACCTTGCTATGATGGAAATTGCCCGCAAATTCCCTGCGCAGGAAGTCCTTGAACGCCTAGCCGGCGCAATGGAAATTAAGGTCTACGAACTTTTTTTGATTGAACATTCACCCAGAGAAGAACTCGAACTGCTCCGCAAAGACATCATAAACGAGATGAGGCAAACATTCAGTAAAATCCTCGAAGACTCCCTAAAATGCGCCTCAAAATAACCCTCGGCGTATAGGCGTTGCCCGGCATACAGGCAGCAGGTGTTATTATCCATTTTGTTATATTCGTATGCTTCGTTTAACTTGAAATGTAAAAAATGATTGACAAAAAAGTATGAGTTAGCATATTATATAAACATGCCGGAGTTGAGCCGTTTCTTCGGAATGATTGTTTCTGTCTATTTTGATGGCCATAATCCGCCGCATTTTCATGTGTTATATAATGAATTAGAACACAGTTCAAAAAGTTAGGGTTATGAATATGGGCGCAAACCGTGAATACAAAAGCAGCGTTTTCTCGTATTTGTTTGGGCGGCCGGAGGTATTGCGGGAAGTGTATAGCGCTCTGCAAGGCGTTGAATTGCCGGCGGACATAGAGGTTAAAATCAACACTCTGGATGATGTTCTTTTCCTTGACAGGATTAACGACCTTTCCTTTGCTATTGGAGATAAACTGGTAGTTTTAATCGAACATCAAAGCACTATAAACCCAAATATAGCGGTTAGATTGTTAATGTATATAGCAAGGGTATACGAAAAAATTCTTGGGGAAGAAAACATATACAGCGGTAAAAAGATAGCGCTTGCCCGCCCTGAGTTTATAGTGCTATACAACGGCACCGCGGCATATCCTGACAGGCAGACGATACGGCTGTCAGATTCTTTTGAGGAAGCGTTGTCGCTTGGCATCTCGAAAGAAAGCCTGCCGCCGCTGGAATTGATTGCCAAAGTGTATAATATTAACGAAGGGCATAACGCGGAGTTAATCCGGCGCAGCGAGACATTGGACGGGTATAGTGTTTTTATAGCGAAGGTGCGGGAATACGAAGCGGAGATAACAGGCACTGAGAAGCGGGCGCTAAGGAAGGATGAGTTAAAGGCGGCGATGACAAAGGCGATAAAGTGGTGTATAACGCACAATAAAATAAAGGATTTTTTGGAAGAGAAAAGTTCGGAGGTAATAAATATGCTGATAACAGAATGGGATTGGGACAAATATGTCGCGGTGCAAAGACGTGAGGCTGTTGAAGAAGGCATCATGAAAGGACGCATAGAAGGGCTTGAGAAAGGGCTTGAGAAAGGGCTTGAGAAAGGGCTTGAGAAAGCAGCCCGCAACGCGCTTGCTGTTGGTTTGCCGCTGGATATAATTCAGAAAATCACCGGCATTGATACCCGGACAATGGACTTATCCGGCAAACAGGACAAGCCAAACCTGTAAACCGCCGTCCGCCGCGCCCCTCCGTCTGACTCGCGCACATGCGGCGCGTTAGTTTCCATACAAAACACTTCTTGTTTATGCGTATTTTTCATGGTATAATGCCTTCCATGTTGTATGAACAAACGGTAGAAATACCGCAAAACAGAAAATTGGAAATAGCGCTTCCCGAAAGCGTCCCCGCCGGCATGGCGCGTTTTTGCCTTGTTGCCGGTGTGCCGGAAACCATGCTTTTGAGCGAATCCTCGCTTGCCCATGAATGGCTTGATGCCGAAGAGGAAAAAACATGGGCGCATTTGTAAAGGGCGATGTTGTTGTCTTCCCTTTTCCGTATTCCGATTTGTCCAGCGCAAAACGCCGCCCGGCTTTGATTGTCTGTGATTTGCCCGGAGATGATATTATTGCCTGCTTGTTATATTCGTATGCTTCGTTTTACTTGAAATGTAAAAAATGGTTGACAAAAAAGTATGAATTAGCATATTATATAAACATGCCGGAGTTGAGCCGTTTTTTAGGAATGATTGTGTCTATCTATTTTGATGACCATAATCCGCCCCATTTTCATGTGTTATATAATGAACATGAGGCATTAATAGCGATTAATGATTTTACGGTATTAAAGGGCAGTCTCCCGTCGCGGGTATTGGGTTTAGCGATAGAATGGGCAAATTTGCATAAAAAAGAGTTGATGGATAATTGGAACATAGTTCAAAAAGACGGTAAATTTTTTAAGATTGAACCTTTAGTATAAGGAAAAAATATGTTGATACATGTGATTAAAGCAGAATTACGTGAGAGTTATAGGATTTATATTGAATTTAATGACGGGTTTAGCGGGATTGTTGACTTTAAAGACAAAATCGCTACAGATCACCGGAAAATAATAAGAGAACTTATTGACAAAAACAAGTTCAATAAAATAAAAGTCGAACG
>JAIROZ010000106.1 GCA_031257255.1 Spirochaetaceae bacterium
AACCCCAATGTGGGCTGGGCGATAGGCGGCGGCGAAATGTACGCTGACGAACGCCTGCAAGACGAGATTGAAAGCAAGGCGCTCTACGACATACTGGAACAGGACATCATCCCGCTGTACTACCAGCGCGACCGCGCCGGGCTTCCACGCGGCTGGATAGCCAAAATGAAGCATTGCATGCGCGAGATTGGGCAGTCTATGTCCAGCCACCGTATGCTTATGGACTATTCAAATATGTTCTACCTGCCCGCGCTCAAAAATTATCAGCGTATCATCAAGACCGACTACGAAGAAACCAAATCGCTTGCCGCATACTTCGAGCGCTTAAACGGCGCGTGGGCAAACATCAAGATTGGCACGATAACTTCGGACAGCAAGCCGGTAATGCACCGGGGCGATTCGGTAAATGTGAGTGTTTACATTGAACTGGGCGGACTTAACCCCGAAGATGTGGAAGTGCAACTCTACCATGGCGCTATTTCCAGTCAGAGCAAGATGATTTATGATGCGAAGCGCGAGCCGATGAAGCCGGAGAGCCAGCAAGGAAACGGCTGGAAGTTTTCCCTCAAAATTATCTGCGATAACACCGGCTTGCAAGGGCATACCGTCCGCATACTTCCACGCCACGAAGCGCTGGTACATAACTACCGCCCCGGCTTTATCAAATGGGGATGAGTGAGTAGTGAGTAGTGGGGGGGTAAAATGACGGCAGCAGGAATAGACATGGGGACGCAGAGCATCAAGGTGGCGCTCTACGACTGGGAAAAAAAGACAATAACCGCGCAGGTTCAACATCCTTGCGAACTTATCGCGGAGAATGACGGGACGCGGGAACAAAAAACCGAGTGGTACGAGCAAGCGCTCGACAAGTGCTTTGCGTCCCTTTCCCCGGCAGACAAGCGCGGCATAGCGGCGCTCGGCGTTTCCGGGCATCAGCATGGGTTTGTTCCGTTGGATGCGGATGGCAAGGCTGTGTACAATGTCAAGTTGTGGAACGACACCTCAACGGCGGAAGAGTGCGCCATCCTTACAAAAGCCTGCGGCGGCGATGATGCCGTTATAGATGAAGTTTGTAACCTTATGCTTCCCGGTTTTACCGCCCCAAAAATACTCTGGTTAAAACGGCACAAGCCCGAAGCGTTTGCCCGCCTGCGTTACATAATGCTCCCCCACAATTACCTGAATTACCTCTTTACAGGCGCGTACAATGCCGAAGAAGGCGATACATCCGGGACGGCATTGTACAATGGCGCAAAAAAACGCTGGTCAAAAAAGATTTGCGATGCGGTAGACGGCGCTCTTATGCCGCTGCTGCCGCCGCTTATTGCGTCTAACGCGCCCTCCGGCTTTGTAACAGAAGCCGCCGCAAAACGCTGGGGAATACCGGCAGGAATTCCGGTTTCCTCTGGCGGCGGCGATAACATGATGGCGGCTATCGGCACCGGCACGGTAGAAGACGGCTTTTTGACAATGAGCCTCGGCACTTCCGGCACGCTCTTCGGCTATTCAGACAAGCCTATAAGCGACCCAAAAAACGGACTTTCCGGCTTTAGCGCTTCCTCCGGCGGCTACCTTCCGCTGCTCTGCACGATGAACTGCACCGTTGCAAGCGAAGAGGCGCGAAAACTCTTCAGTCTTGATGTAAAAGAATTCGATGCCGAGGCGTCAAAAGCGCCTATAGGGGCGGGCGGCATAGTCTTTTTGCCGTTCTTTAATGGAGAGCGCACACCGAACCTGCCGAATGGCAGAGCCGGCATAAACGGCATTACGGCGGCAAATTGCTCGCGGGCAAACATAGCCCGTGCCGCGCTCGAAAGCGCAATATTTGCCATGCGCGGCGGGCTGGACGCCTTTAGAGCGCTCGGCTTTGAACCCCGCGAAATCCGCTTAACCGGCGGCGGCGCAAAAAGCCCATTATGGCGTCAAATGGCGGCAGACATAATGAACACGCCTGTCAAACGCCCTGAATGTGACGAAGCGGCGGCTATGGGCGCGGCGCTGCAGGCGCTTTGGTGTTTGCAGCCGCAAGGCAAAAGCGTCCCGCTGGAGCGCCTCTGCGCCGAACATATCTCCGTCCGCAAAGACGAATGCGCCATCCCGCGCCCGGATGCCGCCGCCGCCTACGAGCGGGCATACGCCGAATACAAAAAATACCTGAACACGCTATCGCCGCTGTTTGTATAGAAATAAAATCTCGAAATAGTCTGAATTCAATGCGGCAGGTATATGCGCATAGTATTTACTGTATGCGCATTTTTAGTTATGTACCCTACGCCTGCGATGGGATTTTAGTTAGCGTGGAGGCTGATATACGCCGCGCAATTCCGGGTATCGACATTACAGGACTTGCCGCCGGCGCTGTACGGGAAGCGCGAGAGCGCGTCCGTGCCGCATTCAGAAATTCCGGGTTTAAGTTTCCGCTTGACCGCGTTCTTATTAACCTTGCGCCGGCAGGCGTAAAAAAAGACGGCGCGGGGTTAGATTTGCCCATCGCGCTGGCAATAATGGCTGCCGCCGGTATGATTCCGCCTTCAGAAGATATGCTTGTACTGGGGGAACTTGAACTATCGGGCGCGGTCAGACGCGGCAGGGGAGTGCTGCCGGCAGTCGCCGCCGGGCTTGATGCCGGAATAAGCGACTTTATTGTTCCCGCGCAAAATGCCGCCGAGGCATCGCTTATGGAGGCGGGGAATATTTGCGGTGTACAGAGCCTTGAGGATGCTGTTCTTGCCCTTCAGCATAAATCTGAATTCGGGCAGTTTCCCGGCACGAACGGACATTTTGTTCAGACAGAAAACAATGCGGAAAATGCTATATGCGCGGCGGCTTTGTGCGGCGATTTTGCCGATGTACGCGGACAGTCCCGGTATAAAAGGGCTATGGAGATAGCGGCGGCGGGCGGACATAATCTTCTTGTGTTTGGTCCGCCGGGAGCCGGTAAGACGATGCTTGCCCGCCGTATCGGTTCGATAATGGCGCCTTTAACGCGGTATGAAGCGGTCGAGGTTACCAAACTTCATAGTTTGGCAGGGCAATTCAGCAATGGAGCGCCGTTTTTTTCGGGAGAAACGCTGATAACAGAGCCGCCGTTCCGTTCTCCACACCATTCGGCAAGCGCGGAAGGCATTTTAGGCGGCGGTAAGGCGGTTCATCCGGGAGAAATAAGCCTTGCCCACCACGGGGTACTCTTTTTGGACGAAGCGCCGGAGTTCAAAGTGAATGTACTGCAAGCCCTCCGCGAACCGTTGGAGGATAAAATCATTACAATTTCCCGCGCTGAAGGTCCCGTACGCCTGCCGGCGGACTTTCAACTGATTATGGCGGCTAACCCTTGTCCGTGCGGCAGACTGGGGATGAATTCATCCGCAAATCAAGGGGCAAATGGCTGCTTTTGTTCCGCAGTAGAAATTGAGCGGTACTGGAAACGCTTTGGCGGCGCTCTTATGGACAGAGTTGAATTGCGTTCCGCCGTTCAGTCCGGCATTGACCCGGACGGCGCGGATAGCGGCGAGACGAGCGCGGTTATCCGCAAGCGGGTAGTTGACGCGGTTGCCGTTCAATGCGAGCGTTTTAAGCAGACTAAAGAAAATTCCGCGCCTGTATTTTCCAGCGTCCGCCGTAATGCCGGTATCTCCGCCGGAATGGTTCGGCGTTTTTGTCCGCTTACCGAAGGCGCAAATGCGGCGTTCAAAAAAGCAGTGGAAAAACTTGAGTTTTCCGGTCGCGCATACTATAGCGCTCTCCGCGTTGCGCGAACCATAGCCGATTTGGAAGGGAAAGACAGCATCGAAACTGAACACATACTGGAAGCGGTACAGCACCGCCGCTACGGCGAAGACCCATACGACATTTTTAGCGCCGCTTGAGGATTTGCTGATAAAATCCTCAGACACCCACTACAAAAATGCCTGCATCCGCCGCATAATTCATTATGCGAATTTTTGCCGCGTTACCGCTGCCGGAAAATTGCGCCGAAGCATTAGGAAAAAGGACAAGTATTCTGCGTGAACTAAACCCTCTCTGGCGCTGGACAGAAGAAAGCGATATACATTTGACATTGGCTTTTTTGGGCGAACTTGACAGGGAAGGCGCGGGGCTAGTAATCAAAAGCGCGGGCGAAGCGGCGCAGGGGCAAAAGGCGGTATCTGCCGGCTGCGGCGCTCTTATTACTTTGCCGCATGGACGGAACGCCAATGTTCTGGCGCTGCAAATTGACAAAGGGCATAATGAACTTGCCGCCCTTGCGGCAAAATTTGAAAAGGCGCTTTTGGCAAACGGGCAAGCGGCTGGTTATGTTTTTAGGAAGGAAAAGCGCCGATTCAAACCTCACATAACGCTTGCGCGGCGCGGTCCTGCTCCTTTGCGCCTACCCCAAACAGATACAACGGATGCCGTTTATGCCCTCTTTGACAGGCTTGTTGTTTTTTGTTCCGAACTCCGCCGCGATGGCGCGGTATACACGCCGCTTGCGGAATTTTGTTTTGATAGTGTATAAATGTTTTTGCCCTGCCCGCGCGGGTTGCCGAAATGCCTCAAATCAAAATGTTACCGAAAGGTAAGGATGCCTCATTTAGAAAATGTTACCGAAAACTAAACCTGCTCCTGTGTCTGAATACGGTTTGACTACAGGGCAAGAGCATTTAGGGAGCGCAAGAAATAAAACTATGCTAAAATGAAATAACCTTTGGAGGGGAAAGCATGGAGATAAACGAAGCAGATTTCATACTGATGAAGGAGAGTCTGGGCATAGTAACAGACAAGCGGCGGAGAGGGTGGCATTTTTTACACAATCTTGTTGATATTCTGGTTATAGGGCTGAGCGCGGCGTTGTGCAGGTGGACAGAGTTTGAGCAGATGGAGTAGCTTGGTCTTGAACGGGAGGATTTTTTCAAGGGATTTCTTGAATTACCCAACGAACCGCAGACCGAAGGTCTGTAGACCTTTGGTCTGCGGTTCGCGGATACCGGACGCCTACACGTTTAACCGCGCGTTTTCGATAGTGGAACCCGCGCAACTGCTTGAGGCAATGCAGAGCTGGTACGCGGAGAGCGGGAAATCAGGCGGGAGGCTGCTGAATAT
>JAIROZ010000098.1 GCA_031257255.1 Spirochaetaceae bacterium
AGAATTGTGGCGGGGGCGCGGCTTGGAAGACGTAAAAAATAACGCCGCGAACACTTGACTATGCCGTATTAAATACTATACAATGAGTGCTATGATATTAGCGCTGGAAGCAAGCACCACATCGGCAAAAGCCCTGCTCTACAACGCCGCCGCCAACAAGGTAGAACGGGTTGTAAGCGAACCATACGGCGAGACGGCATGGCCGGAAAAAGTAGCGGGCGGCCTCCACGACCCGCGCGCCGTGGCAGCCTGCGCCTTCAAACTGGGGCGGCAAGTCTGCGAGGGGGTTAACGGTATCGAGGCGGTTGCCCTATGCGGCACCTTTCACAGCGTACTTGTTGCCGGCGCGGGGAATGGCGGCGCTTCCGGCGGCATAGAACCGCTCACCCCAACCTATACATGGATGTCGCCCATAGCGGAAAATGTTACTGCCCGCCTCCGTAAAGACCAATCGTGGACAAATGAGTATTACCGGCGCACCGGCTGTATGGTTCACGCTCTTTACCCCGCTTTCCAACTGCTGCGCCTCCGCGAAGACGGCTTTAATTTCCGCGATGCCCGCGTCATGAGCGAAAGCGGCTACCTGTTTTATCTTTTAACCGGGATACACAGGGAAACGGCCTGCACGAACTCCGGCGGGGGGCTTATCAATCTGCAAAGCCGGGGCTGGGACGAAGAAACACTCGCGTTTGCCGGCTTAAAAAACGAAAATATGGGGACGCTCACGGATTACCGTTCTCCCCTTCCCCTTTCACATCAAGGGGCCGGCCTCCTTGGGCTGCCGGAAGGCATACCGGTACTCCCTTCGTATCCCGACGGGGCGCTCAACCAAACAGGCGCGGGGGCATTGCGTAAAGGCGTTATGACCTTTTCGATGGGGACGAGCGCCGCGTTACGGCTTTCCACTGAAAAACCTCTCGTAAGCGATACGCGCAGCACATGGTGTTACCTTTCTCCGTCCGCATACCTCGCGGGCGCGGCGGTTTCCGGCGCTTGTAATTGCGTTGACTGGATAAAAAATGCCCTCTTTCCGCTCACCTCTTACGCGAATGTTGAATCTGAAAAACCGAATTACCAGAATATGCCGTACTTCTTACCCTTTATTTTCGGTGAGCGCTGCCCGGGCTGGAACGACAACCGGCGCGGCGGTTTTCACGCTCTGTCCTCCGCCCACACGCCGAAAGACATGTACTACAGCGTATTGGAAGGCGTACTTTTCAATCTGTATCAGTGTTACGAAGCGCTTACCGTAACCGCGGGCGCCCCGGAGCAAATTCAACTTTCCGGAGGAATACTGAATTCACCGCACTGGAAAGAAATGTGCGCGTCTTTGTTTGGGCGCGACATTCATTGCGCGAAAATTCCGCATGTCTCTTTGATAGGCGGCGCGGTACTCGCTATGGAAGTATGCGGCTATATCAGTAAAAAAGAAGATTACAAGATTGATATAAATGAAGTTATACACCCCAACATGGACGAACACAAAATTCTTGCCGGGCGCTACACAAAATATAAAGAGTATTACGGCCTGCTATGCTAACGGTAACGGCGCTTGCGCCGCTGAAACCCACGGCCGCCGCCATTTACTTTTCCACCCGTATTGCTTCCTCGGCAGCCGCGCCGTTCTTGACGGTAAATGTTTTTACCACAGGTTCATTTCCGGCAAGGGAGATAATCATGTATGTTAAGGATGGGTCGAAGGCAAGCCGTAAGTCTTCCGCCGAAGGGCGGGCGGGCGTGGCGGGGTGGCTGTGAAAATTACCCAGCAAGGCAAGTCCTTTTTTGCGGACATCCGCGATAACGGCGAACTGGTCTTCCGGCGCCATAGAAAAATGCTCCGGGCTTTCGTCCGTATTTTTTAGCGGATAAACTTCTCGCACAATTTTTTCTTCCCCACAGATTTCGCCCGCCAGAAGTCCGCATGCCTCGTTGGGAAGCGCCTCCCGCGCCGCGCCGGTAAGTTTGCCGAGTTGTTCCGCGGTGATTATCAGCATGAAGCGCTCCCGCCGCCCATGTAGTAAAGGTATTCCACAACCGCGCCGTCCCGGACTATTGTTTCGTCAAAAGCGGCTCTTTTCAGAATTTCGCCGTTTAATTGCACGGTTACATATTCCGGCATCTCTACCTTTGTTTCTTCCAGTAACTTTGTTACGGACATTTCTCCGGCAATCTCAACCGGTTTTCCATTGGCAATAATTGTCATCATCATTCTCCTTAACTTCAGTTTTGCGGCAGGCTCAATTTGACACGCAGTCCGCGCAGGCGGGCGGTTCATAGTCAACAAGCGCGGTAATGGAGGGCGTTGACCCGCAGACAGGGCAAAGGTCATCCGCCTTGAGGGGGATTTTACGGAACTCCGCCGTAAGCGCGTTATAGGTAAGGAGACTGCCTGTAAGTAAGCCGTCCATCCCTAAAAAGTACTTTATTGCCTCCGCCGCCTGCAATGTGCCGATAACGCCCCCCATAACGCCCAGCACTCCGGCTTGGCGGCAGGTGGGAACCGCGCCGGCAGGCGGCGGATTGCGGAAAGCGCAGCGGTAACAGGGACCTTTGCCCGGAATGTATGTCATAAGTTGCCCCTGAAACCGGATAATACCCGCGTGGGCAAACGGTTTTTTCAGCATAACGCAGGCATCGTTTATCAAAAATTTTACCGGGAAATTATCCGTGCCGTCTATGATAAAATCGTAGTTTTTATCGTTGATAATGTCCGCTATGTTTGCCGCGTTGACCAATTCCTGATAGGTAACAACCTCAACATCGCTGTTCATCGCGTTTACCGTTTCCTTCGCGGACTGAGTTTTGGGCTTTCCCACATCGGCTGTGCTGTGAATTATCTGCCGCTGGAGATTTGAAAGGTCAACCGTATCGGCATCGGCAATGCCGAGGGTGCCCACTCCGGCGGCGGCAAGGTACATCGCAGCGGGCGCTCCCAGCCCTCCCGCGCCGATAATAAGCGCCTTGCCGTTCATCAATTTTTGCTGCCCTTTTACACCTACCTCTTTGAGTATGATGTGCCGCGAATACCGCTCTAGTTGTTCATCCGTAAAATTCATTGCAATCCCCCTTTAACTACCGTGAGCAGCCATGCGCCGTCCTCGCACCTGCTAACACGGGTAACCTTGTGCCCCTCATCTTTAAGACTGCGCGGCACATTCTGTACCGGCTCTCCGTCATTCAGTTTTACTTCCAGAATCTGCCCGTCTTCCAGTTCTTCCAGCGCTACCTTCGTTTTTACAAAGGTGATGGGGCAGACAACGCCGGTTATGTCTACTCTGGCATCTACCGGTGTATTTTCAGTGTTCATTATGCACCCTCCACGCGGGCTTCCGGCGCGGATAACGCCGTTTTCAATGCCGCTGTTAATGCCTCTCCGCCAAGACGGGCTATCGTTTTGCCGAAACGCTCTCCGGCTTTTCCGTGTTCCTTGTAGAAGGCAAGCGCGGTGTCCGCCGCTTGAATTACCTGCTCTTTGGTGTCCAGCAACGGCAGAAGATTTTGCCCCGTGCGTATTTCGTTGGCAAACATTCCGCCAAACGAAAGCATATAGCCGTTTTTCCCTTCCCACGCGCCTTCGGGGCACGATTTAATACATTTGCCGCAGTAAACGCATAAATCTTTGTTAAAGACGAGTGTCTTTTCCTGCTGATTTACGCCGATAGCCTTTGACGGGCATACCGCCTCGCAGAGTCCGCAGAATGAACAGGCATCTTTTTTCCAGACCGGGAACACGCCGCCCTTGATGCCTAAATCGTTCTCTTCGGCTTTTAGGCAATTATTTTTGCAGCCGGTTATCCCGATTTTGAATTTATGCGGCAGTTCCCGCCCAAAATAGCGTTCATCCAGTTCTTTGGCGAGCCCGCTTGTTTCGATAAGCCCGCTGGGACAGATGCCCGCGCCTTGGCAGGCGGTAACGGTTCTAACACGCGGACCGCAGACACCGACACTCACACCGCCGCCGGCTAAGTCTTTTTTTACCGCGTCTATGTCCTTTAGCGCGATAAACGGTATTTCTACACCCTGCCGCGATGTTAGATGAACCGCGCCTTGCCCATACTTTTCCGCGCTCCGCGCTATTGCGGCAAGTTGCGCGGCGCTTAACTGTCCGCCCGCAACCCGCAGCCGCACCGAAAAACGGTCTTTTTGCTTCTGCCGCATAAAACCGCCCTTTTTTAAGGCGGCATAATCCGTCTCCATTAAACTCTCCGTGCCTGCTGCAAAACTTGATTAGTTTCGCGGCAGGCTTTGCAGTTTTTCAGGCTAAAGCCTTGCAAAACTGCCTTTTTCAATGTTGCAGTTGCAAAAATTGAAATTTTGCAACTGCCGCAATTATCACTATAAAACCGATGATTTTTCTAGGGTATGAGGGAATATGAAATTTGTCAAGTGAGCAATCAAGAGCGTGGTTTTTGTTGACACTTTTTTACTAAAACATTACATTTGCCATATAATAACAGGCAAAAATTTGACTCTGCCTGCTAAATATACATCAAACAAGGAGATTCTTATGAAATCAACCAAACAATTAGGCTTTACGCCTTTAATTCTAGCGGCGGCGGTATTTTCCGCCATAAATCTTGCGTCCTGCTCTTCCAGTGTGAATGATAATGGGGGGGGGGGGGGGGGAGTACACCAAACCCAAACGCGGTAAAATTTTATATAATTTCGGGA
>JAIROZ010000171.1 GCA_031257255.1 Spirochaetaceae bacterium
GTAAACCTTTCTTCTTTTGCGTACAACAGATATGCCGAAATCAGAAAAAACAGCGGGACGGCTGCCGCCGTGATAATTCCTATAAGCCGCTGAATGTTTCCCACATAAGCGGGGATTACCGCCGTTATATTTCTTAAAGAAAGCGCCTTTTCCGAAATTCCGTTGTGGATAATCACCACGAAAATTACAAGCAAAAAACGCAGCGACTTGATTCTTTTAGAAAGATTTTCACCTATGACAACCATAAAAACTCCTTGACCCGTTCCCGCGCTAAACTTGCGGGTTTAGGGCTGTATACGCATACTTACGTATCTCTATTGTTATACGCATAAATGCGTATAGTCAAGTCTTTTACGTATGTTTAAGTATGTATGGTAAGGTATGGGTTTTAAGGAAAATCTGAAGGCGGAACTGGATTTTTCGGGATTAGTAATAAAGGAACTGGCAGTCCGGTCGGGGGTGAACAAACGGACTATCGAAAACTATTTTAGCACTCATAATTGCCTGCCTTCTGTAGATGCCGCCGTCAAAATAGCGCGGGTTTTGGGCGTTTCCGTTGAATATCTTGTTACCGGCGAAGAAACCGCCGTTTCCGCCCATGCCGCCGCCCGTCCGCGCTTTACGGTAAGCCCGGAAATGCTGCTTTTTGTCCGCGCCATCGAAGAATTAACCCCCGAAAAACGCGCAATACTCACCGGTATTATCGAGGTGCTAAAAAAAGGGCATCTAGCCTGAAAAACCACCGCCGGACGGGGCTGCCGGCTTCCCATTGCCCTAAACGCGCCGCGTCCTTTAGACTTTCCCCGCAATGCGGTACAATAACGGTATGACAGACGGCATCCGGCACACCCTTTTCGGCAATTTCGACCCTTCCACTATCGCCGCAAACGCTGATTTTAAGGAAGATTCCGTCCGCGCCGTCATCATCGACCCTATTTTGCGGGAATTGGGTTGGACGCACGAGGAGATTCTCCGCGCTAAGGTTATTAAGACCACAGGACAGGCTGGTACAAAAAAGAAGGAAGAAACGCTTATTCCCGATTACCTTTTGCGATTGTTCGGAAAATATGCCTGTGTGCTGGAAGCAAAATCGCCTTCGCAGAGAATTTTGGACACAAACCACATACGACAGGCACATTCTTACGCGGCGCATTTTGAAATCCATAGCGTATATTTTGCTCTTTGCAATGGCGTGGAGTTCGCGCTTTTCCGCACAAGCGACCCGGAAAAACCTATACTCTATTTTTATATAGAAGAAATTGACGCGCACTGGGGAGATTTACTACGATTCTTATCGCCCGAAAGTTTTACCAGTCCCGCCGCGCCTGTGTATGTCCCACCTTTTGTTCAGAAAGAATTTGATTATAAGAGCCGTCCGCTTCCTCAGAAAATTATTGTAAGGAAAGAAGGAGCCAAGCGGCATTTTGGTGTGCATGGTTATTTTACGCGGCAGAGTTGGGATATTGTTAGCAGATATATCAAAAATTTTAGCGCACAAGGCGATGTTGTACTTGATTCATTTGGAGGGAGCGGCGTTACGGCAGTAGAAGCGCTTGTAAATGGGAGAAAAGCTATCAATGTTGACCTCAATCCTCTGGCGGTTTTTATTGTCAAATCACTTTTAACTCCGGTAAATATAAGAGAATTTAACGACAGTTATCAGAGAGTATGTGAAGAATATATAAAAAAAGAACCAAAAACAAAAGAACAAATTGAAAAAACACTCGAAAAATATCCGGGTCCAAAAAATCTTACTCTGCCAAAAGGTTCAGATGTCAGGACGGTTCCACAACTATTTAGCGCCAAACAAACTGCGCGGTTGGCGCTGTTAAAAGCAATTATAAAAAAAGAAAAGAAAAAGCATCAAAATATTTATGATGTTTTGATGCTTATGTTTTCTGGTTTAATAACAAAAATAAATCTTACATATCATCAATCGTCTAATCGAACCGCAGGGCGTGGAGATGCAAGCGCGTTCAGGTATTACCGTTATAGACTGGCAAAAGAAGAAATAGACCTCGATATAATGAAATATTTTCAATCGCGCTATAAAAGAATCATAGCGGCAAAACAAGATTTAGAAATACAGGGCTTTGCCTGCAATCCGCGCATCAGCGTGGAGCAAATGTTTGCAAACGCGCAAATAATAAAAGGAAGCGCTACAAATTTGTCTTTTTTAGACGGCGAAAGCGTTGATTATATTTACACCGACCCGCCTTACGGCAAGAAAATTCAGTATCTCGATTTATCGGCGATGTGGATAGCATGGCTTGATATGGATGTTTCAGAAGAAGATTATGCGCTAGAGGCAATCGAAGGCGGCAGCCGTGAAAAATCAAAAGATGAATATAAAAAACTTATTCAAAAAAGTATCGAGGAAATGTACAGAGTTCTAAAGTTTGATAGGTGGCTTTCTTTTGTATTCGCCCACAAAGACCCGGAATTCTGGCATTTAATCATTGAGACCTGCGAGAGATGCGGATTGGAATACAAGGGTGTGGTTTCGCAAAATAACGGACAAACAAGTTTCAAAAAACGGCAGCATTCACACACCGTTCTTTCAGGACAACTCATTATCAATTTCTTTAAAGTAAAAACTCCTCGTGCGCTCTTGAAACAAAACCTCGGCATGGATATAGGCGACCTTGTTATGCAGACCATCGAAGGAATTATCGCAAAGAATGACGGCGCGGCTATCGAAGAAATTAACAATGAATTAATAAAGCGTGGTTTAGAAATGGGTTTTTTACATCTTATGAAAAAAGAATACTCTGACATCAATCCGCTTTTGGAAGCGCATTTTGACTATTCGTTTGAAACAGGGAAATATACCATCCGTCCTCATTCAAAATTCGCGTCTAATATCGACTTGAAACTGCGCGTCAGGTATTATGTGGTAAGTTACCTTACCAGTATGGAATTGCAGGGAAAAACACCGACATTTAACGAAATTGTATACAATATAATGCCGCTTCTTAAAAACGGCGTTACGCCCGAACAGCAGACAATACTTACTGTTCTGCAAGATATTGCGGAACGGATTGATGTAGAGGACGATATTACAAAGGACGGCTGGCGGCTAAAGCGGGGAGATAGGGGGCTGTTTGAATAATGCGCTGGGCAGATAAAGTTATATATCAGATTTATGTACGCTCGTTTTATGACGCGGATGGGGATGGCATAGGCGACCTGCGCGGCGTAACCGCGAAGATGC
>JAIROZ010000201.1 GCA_031257255.1 Spirochaetaceae bacterium
GAGAGGCTGCTTATCATAGGTTCTGTAAAAAATCATCGTGAGCGGGAGCGGGGCATACTCGTATATCCTGTGTATTCCCGGCGTTCTAATGGGCTTTCTATGGGGATAAATCTGTATCCAGACGATAAACACTGCTCTTTCGACTGCCCCTACTGTGAGGTTTTTCCTTTTAAGACTGATTATACCTTTTCTCTGGAGCAGATGGAGGCTGACCTCCGGCAGGAACTATCCCGGATGATACAACTAAATGTTCCCGTTAAGGATATATGTTTTTCTGGAAATGGAGAGCCGTCTATCTCGCCTAATTTTTCCAAAGCGTTAAATGCGGCGTCATTGATACGGGACAAAATGGCGCCGGAAGCAGAGATGGTAGTTATCACCAATGGTACAGGGCTGCTTTCTCCCGGCATATTTTCGGTTTTATGTCAGGCAGCAAACGGGGCAATGAGGCTCAAGATATGGCTCAAACTGGATGCGGGAACTCCTGAGTGGTACACTGAGATGAATCGCTCGTCTACGCCCTATCAATCTCTTATAGATAAAATCAAGGAATTTGTGTCTCTTGCTCCGGTAAGCATACAAACCATGCTCTGTTCGGTAAATGGCAAAGAGCCTATCCCGGAGGAAGTTTCGGCATGGGAAAAACTTGTGCTGGAACTAACAAGAATAGGCATGGCGGCAAACCCAAATAAAGGTAATGTACGAGACATACAGATTTATGGCAAGGCTCGTCCTGCTCCGGAAGACCCTTTAGCGGAAGCCTTGCCGCAGGACTACCTTGATACCCGCAAGGCGTCGCTTGAAAAAGCGATAGCGGGCGCGGGGTTGGCTCTGTTAATACAAACCTTTCCATAATAGAGTTGAAAGCGGTAATGCCGCGGTATTACCGGCTGCCGCAAAACCTGCCGCTTACCAGTCAAACTCAAAGATTATTTTTTCTTCGTAGGGGCGTTCGGGAGTAAAAATCGCGGAAGGGTATTCAGGATGATTAGGCGAGTCTGGGTAGTACTCAGGTTCAAGGCAGAATCCGCTGTGCTTGTCATACAGATAGCCTTCCCGTCCCGGCACAGACGGAATCATGGTGCCGGAATAAAAATGAAGCGCCGGCTGAGTGCCCCGCACTTTAAGCGTTCTGCCGCTTTCGGGGTCATGTACTGCCGCCATAAGTTTGTCCTCAGTTTTATCAATGATGAAGGGATGGTCGTAGCAGCCTGCCATATCGCGCTCCACAGGTTTTGGCGTTCTAAAGTCGAAGGGCGTTCCCTCAACAGGTAGTATTCTGCCTGTGGGGATGTTCTCGCCGTCCAGTTCGAGATAACGGGATGAGTTCAACGATACCGCGTGCTTCAGTATGGTTGAATTTTCAACGCCGGTAAGATTCCAATATGCGTGGTTTGTAAAACTGAGGGGGCAGGGGCAGTCTACTTTAGCCTCGTAAAGGACATGAACTTTGTTTTCGGCGGTGAGTCCGTAGGTAACGGCTGCTTTTACATTGCCGGGAAATCCGCCGTCTCCGTCCGGGCTTTCCAATTCAAAGCGGACATAAACATCGCCGCCCTCAAAAACGATTATGCCGTCCCAAAAACGGTTGTAAAATGCGTCCCTCCCGGAATGTAAGCAATTTTTGCCATCGTTGGCATCCAATGTATATTTTTTGCCATTCAGATTGAATGAAGCGTCCGCAATGCGGTTGCAGAATCTTCCCACAGTTGAGTTGAGGTATATCGTGTTTGCGCTCCATCCTTCCGGTGTATCGAAACCTAAGAGTACATTGCCGGTGCCTTTCCGTCCCGGCACTTCGAGCGAGAACATAGATGCCCCGTAATCAAGCAATGTTAATTCCAGCGAGTCATTTTTTAGCGTGTAGAATTTTCCTTCCCGCCCATTTGGAAATCTGCCAAAAGTTGAAGTTGACACTCCGCCTTTTATTGCCATTTGGTTACTCCTTTAACACCGTATAGTATGAATTACCGGCGCAGGAACGGCAGAGTGTTTCGCCGCCTGCTTCTACTTGCCGCTTATCGGTAACAATTTCGCCGCAGCGGGCGCAAGTTACCTTTTGCGCCGGTTTGCCGGGCATATCCTCCGGCGGCAGCGCGATAGAAACCCGCTCTACCTTAAAAAGGTCGTTGTCTGTTAATGCGTCAAAAAAAGCGCGTAAGCCATCGTTATCATTATGGCTGTGGGCAGCGCCGCTGCCGCTATGACCGCCGCCGTGTCCATGAGCGCCGTTATTTTCCGGGGGAGAAATCCAGCGCGTGCTGGAAATTCGCACTGCCTTGCCTGTTGCCAAGTCGAGGAAGGATGCGGCGGATTTGCCGTAGTCGCGGTATTTTAGGCGTCGGCGTCCGAGTTTGCAGCCGGTAACAGAACTTACCGCATCCGCAAGGCAGCGGTCGTTTTCGATAAAAACTATCAGGTCGCGGTAATTTTCGGGCTCATCTATACCAAGTTCCCGGAGCCCCATACGCGCCATACGCACACCGATGTATTGACCCGCGCATAAATGCCCGTGTTGTTCCGCCGATGCCCGCAAATGTTCGTCAAAAGATTTCATACCTCACTCTAACACAAAGTACATTTGAGCGCTACCGGCACAGTATTTAGCAAATACAAACACTGAATACGCTGCCTTTGCCTTCTTCGCTTTCTACGCTGATTTTCCAGCCGCAGGCGGCGCATACAGCGCCGGCAATAGTTAAGCCTACACCCGCGCCGCCTGTTCCCCGGCTGCGCGATTTTTCGGCACGGTAAAAACGCTCAAAAATATGCGGTAAATCTTCTTTGGTAATTCCGCAGCCGGTATCGGAAATTTTTATAGCGAGCGCTTCATTTCCAGCATGCCGTATTTTTTCCATGCTGATATTTATGCCGCCTTGCGCCGTGTATTTTAGCGCGTTAGATAAAAGATTGATAACAATTTGTTTTGCCCTGCCGTAATCGGCAAAGACGCGGTATGGAAATAATTGTACCGTAATTTCTATACCCTTTTCGCGGGCAGAATTTTCAAATTGCATTGCGGCGCTTTGTAATAATTCCGCAATATCGAATTCAGTTTTATTCAGCGTTATAGTTCCCGACTCAAAAGAAGATAGAATCTGCAAATCCTCAGAAAGTTTTGTAAGGCGTTTTACCTCATCCAGAAGAGAGCGCAGTCTTTCTGAGGATGCGTCCCAAACGCCGTCCAAAAAAGCTTCTATTGTTCCCTGCATAGATGCAAGCGGAGTCCGCAATTCGTGCGCAACATCTCCTGTAAGTTGTTTTTGACGCATTTGCGCTTCGCGCAATTCACTTTCCATTTTATTTATAGAAGCAGACAGCGCGGCAAATTCGCGGGTTTTGTAATTTTCTTTGAGCGCAATTTCCGCCGCAGCGTTGTTATGCGGCGTGTTATTTGCGTAATATGCCGCGATTTTCCGCGCCGCTTCCGTAGCCTTAATAACAGGGCGCGAAAAATGTTCAGCATAAATAACCGAAAAAATAATACACACGGCAAGAGATGCAAAGAAAAGCACGGCAAGCACCATATTAAGGTGTATGATAAATTCACTCTGTCCTTCGGTATAAAAGAGCGGTCCTATGCTGGCAATGTTTACATTTCCTATTGCCTCTCCATTGAAACGCAGCGGAAAACTTACATTCTGTACCTCTATATTTTTGCCGTGTCTGGCGTTCATTCTTTCGCTTATTTTTTGCAGAATTGCAACGCAGTGTTCCATATCCATATCACGCGCATCCCATACGCGGCTGCCGCCTTCGTCTTCCACATCAATAATAAATCCATCGTGCATAAAAATCATTCCTACGCTTTCCAGCGGCGTTATGTCAAATTTTTTTTGCATGGGGCGGTATTGCTCGCTTACTGCCCGTACGATTTCCTGATTTTTTTCCGTAAGGATTCCGCGTACGAAAGCATCGAATATTTTTTTGGAAGCGGCGTTAAGAGAAAAAAATAGCATTGCAAACGCGGCGCAGATAAAAATTATATAATTTACCGCAAGGCGGTTTCTAAGGGTAATCATACAAAAAAGGCGGAAAGGCAACCGGCTTTGCGGGCGCAGCCGCGCATTTGGCTTACCCCCCCCCCCCCCCCTTGCGCCGCCTAGGGCTAGTCTAGTATACTGATTTTGCGCTTGTCAAGCGTTTGAGATTGGGAGGTCTTACGTTACAAAAATTATACGACACAAAACGTTCTTGGGTATTTGAGGCTTTAATGACGCTCCTTACAAAAAAATCCTACAGGCAGATAACGGCGGCGGACATTGCCAAAAAAGCGGGGGTTTCGCGCCAGACGTTTTACAGGATGTTCAAAGACAAAGATGATATTGTTTGTCAATTTCTTACAGATGCGGAGACAGACGGGCTTTTTTCTATCGAGCGCATTAGCAAAAAAGAATGTCAGGATACCATACTTTTGACATACCAAAATGAATTTATGGAAAAAAATTACAATTTTATAAAAAATCTGATTTTGGATTCGAATTCCCGCAATGTAATTGAGCAACTAACGCAGAAAAAAACAGCGGAGATAATAGAACACTATAAGAGCAAACTAACGCCGCGTGAATACAAATTTTTCTATTACAAACTTATGTTTCAAATATCAGGCTGCCTTGCTGTTATTAACGACTGGTTTGATAACGAAATGCCGCTGTCCGCGCTGGAAATTCTCGATATGATAAACTCAATGGCAAGCGCCGGCACAAGCGATACACTCAATTTGCCGAACATTGAGATACGCGGCGTCTAGGGAAACGCTGATGCGGCAGCCTCAAAATTAAGGGCTGCCTAAGCATCAGGTTTATTAGCGCTATCTGCGCTTAATGCCGAGTATGGTAATATCATCGTACTGTTCGTCTTCCTTAATGCCTGTGTAGTACAAATAGTTTTCGTTTTCCGCGTAAGGTTCCGTGCCGTAGCAGTATGTAGTGTATTCCAAAAAATGTTCTTTTAGGAAGGCGTCAACTTTGGCATCCACGAGTATGCGGGCTTTTTCTCCGCCTGCGGCATATTGCCCCCCATTAACGGCTGGGTACATACGGAATACTTTTTCCACAGAGACAAGCGCCATTATCACTTCTTCTACAGTACCCTTGCTGCCGGAAAAATCAAAATGGTAGGCAATATCTCCTTCGGGATTATGATATTTTTTTAATTCATATTCACCGTTATTCATTACAGCATTGATAATTTCTGTTACGCGGTCTGCGCCCATTTCTTCGTCTTCCTGACCTGTAACATGGTTTCCGTGCGGCGAGTCCGGCGGCAGATTATCGTGAGTACATATAATTTCTTCGTAATTGGAATTCCTGAATTTACGCTTGGATTCTTCGATTCCGTCTGTATATAAAAGCAGTATATCACCTAAGTCGATTTGCACCGGTTTTACATGATACCCGCCGCCGCCGCGCACCATGATGTTTGGAAGTATACCGGCGGCAGGAGTCGGCGTAAGAGTAATCTGATTCATTTTTTTTTCGTTTGCTTTGTAAAGATGAATTATATTGTCGCCGGCATTGCAAAAGCGCACTAATCCTGTTTCCGTATCGAGCAGGCAGAGCGAAAAAGCGGCAAAACGCCCCTTAAAGCCCAGGTTTTCTATGAATTCATTTATTTGATACACAAGCGTTTCAATCTGGAAATTCTTTTCGGATGCCTTCCAGCCGTTAAAATAGTTGATAAACATAGTTGCAACCTGCGCCATAATAAGCGCCGCCGGCACGCCCTTGCCAGCAACATCGCATTTTATTACCGCAAAATAGCGCCCGTCCAAATCGCGGTAGTCAAAATAATCACCGGAGACTCCTTTTGCGCCCTCGTAATAGCCAAAAAACCGCGCCCTGTCGTTTCTTGCGTAACCGAATGTTTTTTTGTTGCCGGCACCGTCAAGTTCCAGAGGTATGAATTTCTTTTGTATCTCTTTGCCTATCGTTAAATCCTTGCTTGCCACCGCCGCCCGGACAAGCCCCCGCGTCATATCATTTATTGTGTTTGCCAGCACAGCAAGTTCGTCTTTGCTTTTTATTGTAATTTCCTCGCCTTCCAATTTTGATTTATCTTCTGTGTCGCGTATTTTTTCCACATGAAGAACGAGCGCTTTTACCGGAACAATTATAATAGAAGACAGCGCCAGCGCTCCTAAAAAGCCTATTACGAGCGCTCCTAGCGCGACCATCAGTATAATGCGGAATATGCCTATCTGTCTTGCGGACAATTCTTCGTTTATAGATTCGGTTGATATTTCGAGGCGCACCATTCCGCGCATATAAATATCGCTTGACCCCTGACGGAATAAAACCGGCTTGTATAATAAAAATGTATTTGTTTTGGTAAAGTTGTAAAGAGTATATTCCGGTTCGGAACGGACTTCTTTGTTCAATGCGTCAAGAATTTTAGCAATGCGGTCTTCCAAGGCATGCACAGTACTCTGAAGGTCGCCCAAGCGCATAATACTTTCCGCGTCTGTTTTGTCGAGCAATGTAAGGCTTTCGGCATTCAATCCGGCAACTGTTTGGGTAAGCGTTCCTATAGATTCCGCTGCCTGCGCGTTCAACTCTGCCTGAAAAGCGTCCAAAAACGGAGTTATTGAATCCTTTATGCGGGACACGCCCGGCGTAAATTCATTTGTGTCAATTTTTTTGAGTATATCCGGGTCGTTGGTCGCCCACACATAATCGTTAGTAAGAGATGCCTCTTCCCCATAACCGGTTATCGTTACATAACGCGCTTCCGGTATTGACGCGCTCTGCGCCGGCAGGTAGCCCAGTTCCAGAATGTTGTTTGCGGGAAGGAAGACGCGGGCGCTCGTGCCAAGCGCTTCAAGGAGTACGCGGGAGCGCGCATATAGCGTGTAAAGAAGCATATCGCGTTCTGTTACCATCATCATGTAATAGAGGGGGACGGAAACTATGCCTACCACGATAATAACGAGGCTTGCTGTAAAGAGGGTAAGTTTGAAGCGCAAGCCCCGGCGGCGCTGTTTTTGTCTGCGGACAAGCAATTTTTTTTCGTCTACCGGCATAAGGTTTCCATAAAGCAGCGCCGCCGTTTCCAGTTTAAGCGCCCTCTGTTCGCGGGCAACAAAACGCAAAGTGCGGACAGATACAAGGGCAAACAGAAGCAGCAGTACTGCCGCCGTAAGCGCCGCCCCTAAAGGCGTATCAAGTATAAAACGGCGGTTTTTTCGCGCTTCCCATTCAGGCTTCCACGAAAATGAAAAATTGCCGAATTTGACTGTCTGCGTCCTGCCTATTGTTACCGGCTGCGGGCTTTGCGCCAGACCGCGCAATGGATGGCGTACAGATACATAATATATGCCGCCTTGTAGATGTTCAACTCCCGGTATAAAAATTTCCCTGTCGCCATAAACCAGAAAATCGCCGTCATTAAAATGAATTACACGCTCGCTCTCTTTGCCATCCTTCCGCAGGAATTCGATTTCGCTTATATTCCCGCCTTCGGCAAAGCCGCGCCCCCGTATAAGAACGGCGAGTTTTCCTTGAATGTCCTGCTCGGTTTCCATTGAGGTAATAAAGGTGCGCACAATATACTTGTTCAGTTTAAGGTAATGCACCGCCGCGCCGCTTACATTGCCCGCATTGTCAATGGCGCAGACACGGAAGCGGTATGAGCCGTTGTCTAAGTTATCGTAGTAAACCGATGTACCGCTGCCCATAATGCGCACCGCGCCGGGTTTTGGAACGGGCAGGGCGGCGCTGCCGTCAAAGTTATTTCCGGTATTTTCCAGTTCCCACCAATAACCGGCGAGCCCGGAAACATCATTGGCAGATTCTTTCCAGTTCAAAGTGAAGGAATTTGAGGTGAGGAAGCCCGCTTCGTCTTTTGGAGCATCCAGAATGACGGGGGGGGGCGGCGGCGTTGTATCCCGGAAAAAACTGATGGATGCGGGCGGCGACCAGTTGCCGGCATTATCTACGGTGGTAATGTTGAAGTACCATTGCCCGTCTTCGTCTGCGCCCAGTTCCACGGCTTTTTGAGCCGCGCTGCCGGAAAGCGTGTGCGGCGGAACCGCGCCCGGCTCGCGGCTCCATACCCACGAAAAGCCGCGTATGCCGGATGGGTCGTCTGGGGGATTCCATTCTATTCGCGCAATGTTCGATTTGAGCGGTTTACCGACGGCAAAATTGAGCGGATGAGGGACGGGCGGCGCGGCGCTTCTGTCTTGTTCGCGGTAGTAAATGCGGCTGCCTGAGCGCGATTGGTCCTGCCAGAATATGTACAGTGAGCCTTGCGCCAGTACGGGGCATGCAAAAACTGAATTGCGGTTTTGCTCTGATATGGGGCGTTCTATCCAGATTGAGCCTGCCCGCCGCGCCATCATTATGACGCTGCCGCCATTTGAGCGGCTGTCGAACCAGAAAACGCAGAGGCTGCCGCCTGCCATTATGCTTACCGGGGAAAAACACGAGGCGTTGACCCTGTTTAGCCGTTCAGCCTTTCCTTCGGCATCGCCTGATTCGTTCAGTCTTAGCGCGTAAATGGAAGCAGTGCCGGAAATATATTTGCGCTCCCAAAAAAGATAAAGGCTGCCGCCGGAAGCGGTGAGGTCAGCCCTCTCGTTATTCCAAAAATCCGGGCTTTCCAAAGTATTGGAAACCGGGTCGCGAAAATTGGTAATCCGCTTGGCGGCTGTCCATGTTTGTCCGCCATCCGAACTAATTTTTAGGAATAGTTGAAAAGTTATGCGGTTGTCCGCGCCGGGTATATAAGACTGAAAGACTATGTACTCTTTGCCATTGAAACCGGCATGGCTGGGTAGGAAGTTGAGCGCATTTGCTTCGTCCCCTTGTGTAAAAAGTGAAAAGGATGACCAGTTTACGGCATCTTCTGAGCGGGCATAGTACAAGGTTAGCGACTGATTTACGCTGCGCCCTATGAACATAAGGTAGTTGCCGTCCGTCATCTGAAAGATACGCGGCGCAAGCGACTCTGTTTCGATATTTGCGTTTCCATTGCCCGGAGTTACGCTGCCGCCGGCAGAGTCATCGTTGGCAGGGGCATCATCGGCAGGGGTGCTTTCTCTGATAATGACCGGCGCGGTGCCTGTATATATCTGGTTTTTGCTAAAGGTAAGCCCTCTGTCTTCGGAAATATGAATTTCTGTAGCGGATGCGGAAGCCGCTATAGCAAGAATTATGCGCCCTTGCCTGTCCACGCAGAGGTTGTAGAGCCACGGCGCTCCGCGGCTGTAGCGGTAAGGTCCGGCTGCCCTGCGGCAATACCGCCACTTTGGCAGACCGCCGCCGGCATCTGTTTCCGCTACGGCGAGCGATACATAAACATTCCCGTACTCCGCTCCGCCGGAACCGCCTAGCGCCTCAACCTCCTGCCATGCCACTACAGAGACGGTTTCGTTAGAAGCCGATTGCGGGAAACGCGCCGTTCCTCCCGCGTCCCAGCCATTTGCCGGCGCCGGTACAAATTCTTCGGGATTATCCCAAAAAAAGTCCTGATATGCCGCCGTCAATGCGGAAGAATCCTGTCCCAAAAGAAATTCTGCGTGGAATATTGCGGGTAATAGTATAAAAACGGGGAGTATAAACCGGCGCATGTATAATTCATTTTAAGATAATGCCCCTTCCAAAAACTAGACAGATGTTAGGGCAACGCTGATTAAATTGACTCTAATCAGCGCCGCCCTAT
Source organism: Spirochaetaceae bacterium (assembly GCA_031257255.1). Lineage (GTDB taxonomy): Bacteria > Spirochaetota > Spirochaetia > Treponematales > Breznakiellaceae > JAIROZ01. Next base: position 9,664 of record JAIROZ010000201.1, read on the forward strand.
TGTAGTTTCTCACTTTGTTACGAAACTACAGGGAAAGTAGCACTGATTAAATCCTCGATTGGATTTAATCA
>JAIROZ010000010.1 GCA_031257255.1 Spirochaetaceae bacterium
GGTAAATATGACCTTGCGCAAACTGACTATCAACGCTTTAAGGCAGACAAAGACATAAACCGCTGCCATTATGCGGACAGCACAAAAGAGTACTTGCATATCCTGGAAAAAAACGCATAGGGCAGCGCTAATTAGCGTCAAGTTAATCAGCGCTGCCCGCCCCCATTATTCCGCCCGCGCCATAAGGTCATAAGCGCCGCCGTCATTGCGGCGGTAGACCGCGTCCCATTCAACGCAAAGTTCGTTAAGCAATCCCGCAAGGCTTGCGGCGGCTTCCAGCCCGCCGGCTGACTCCGCTTCATCTGAAGCAGACGCTCCGCCGGAAGCGGAAGTTTCGCTGAAAGCGGACGGCGCGATTTCGGCGGCATAGCCGCAGGATGAACTCAGGTTTCTGGGCACTGGAATTACCGCGCAGGAAAGCCCGCGTTCTTTTGCCGCCGCTTCCAGCATAAGCGCCGAACTTACCGAATGGAATGTAACAAACAGTTTCATATTATTTGCGTCCTGCTTTAATCGGTCTTTCCGTGCCGATAATACATTATGGCAGGAAAAGTAGTTTATCCGATAGGTGTTAAACTGAATGTTATCATCACGCTGCTTTTGATTTTTTCTTTGGGCTCGGTAATTCTTCTTGTGGCGGTTTTTGTGTATGCCGATGTCGAAAAAACCGCGATAGCAAATAACCGGGACATAAATAACAGGACGGCGGCAATGGCGGCGCTCGAATTGAACTCGATTCGTTCCGGCGTGGTAAATTTTCTGAACATTGTAGAAAGCGCGGCGGCAAACGGCGCAGACATAGAAAGCCGGACGGCGCTTGCCGGTTTCTTTTTTACAGAACAGCGCGAAATCGCCCTCATAATTATCCCGGATGCGGACGGAGGGATGGACGGCGCGGCAAGTTACTCAAATTCCACTTTTATGGAACAAAATGAAATAAGCGCGTCCGTGTTATCTCAATTTATTATGGAAAATCCTGTGGCGGTAAGCCGCGCCCGTACAGGCGCGGCGGTTTTGTTAAATGCCGCGCCGGTATGTAACGGCGTCCCGATGCTTGCGCTCATTTTTCCAAGGCAGGCAGCCGGTGCCGGCTTATCCGGCGGCGTTAATTTGAGTACAGGCGTAAATCTTTATCAGGCGGCGGCGGTATTTTTCTCGTCTCAGAATTTTACAGAAACATTTGGCGCGGGGGCAAATTCATCATTTCTTACAAATGATGCCGGCGAAGTACTGGCGCATCCTGACCAGGAACTTGCGGCGGCGGGCGCAAATCTTATGGACGATGACTTTGTGCGCGAATGTTGGAATTCAGGACGCAAAACGGCGGAAGCGCATGTAAAAAATGCGCAAGGCATAGATTCTTTCGTCAATTTTGAGCGTATAGAAGGCTTTAACAACGCGGGCGTTTTTACCGCTATTCAGAGCGCCGTAGTATTTGAAGGCATACGCGCCGCCACTCGCCGCAATGCCGCGCTCAGCCTTATGGTCGCGTTCATCTCGGTTCTGTTTGTATGGTTCTTCTCCAAAACCTTTAGCCGCCCTCTGGTCGAACTTACCGGCGCTGTCCGTCAGATTGACGAAGGCAACTACCACATCGAACTGGAAAATTCAAACGCGGACGAAACCGGGGCGCTCACTCAAAGTGTACTAAGTATGAGCCGCGCACTGGGGAACTTTGAGCGCTTTACCAACAAGATGATAGCCCGCCTTTCCCGCGAGGGGACGCTCAATTCTGAAGGGACGGACAAGACGGCGACTCTGTTTTTTTCGGACATAAGGTCATTTACCGCGATGTCCGAAAAATTGACGGCGCGGGAAGTTGTCCGTCTGTTGAATGCTTATATGGAACGGATGGTTTTCTGCGTGGAGCGGACAGGCGGGGCGATAGACAAGTTCATTGGAGACGCGATAATGGCGCATTGGGGCGCTGTGGAGAGCGCCGGCAGCCCCGCGCTCGATGCCCTCAATGGGGCGCGCTGCGCTCTGTTAATGCGGGCTTGCCTTTTCAACTTTAACGCCGGACGAGCGGGCACTGATGCCGAGCCTAAGATAAAAATCGGCTGCGGGCTTAATACCGGGACGGTGCTTGCGGGGCAAATAGGCAGCGATGCGCGTGTTGTGTATACGGTGATAGGCGAGGCGGTTACATTTGCCGACCGTACCGAAACATTTAACAAGCCTTTCGGCACGGAAATTCTGATAAGCGAGCACACTTGGGAGTATGTCCATCATCTTTTTATTACCGAAGAAATGCCTACTGTGGAAGAAACGGGCAAGAAAGTCAGAATCTTTGCCCTTGTGAATGTAAAGGATAAAGACGAAGAAGAGTATCTGCTCCGCCTGCTTGACGACATGCCGGAAAATGACAAAGATAGAACACGAAGATGTATTGGCGCGGAAGGTCCGCAGACGCTTGCGGAATTGCGCAAACTATTGAACATACCGGAGCCGGATTTGAGTAACCTTAATTTGGAAGAGGAGGAGAAAAAGTACTCTCTGGTAACTACATAAATGGAGCATTTATGAAAAATCACAAAAAATGGTTGTTCGCGGCATTTTGCTTAATTTGTTTTGCCGTAAATATTGGCGCTGAATCAGCCCCGCCGTCTATAGACGAAATAACAGCGCGGGCTGCCGTAATAATGGATGCCGCCACAGGCGATATACTTTTTGCGAAAAATCCTGATGAACTTATCCCGCCGGCATCCCTTACCAAACTGATGACCATTTACGCGGCGCAGCGGCTTGCCGCTCTGCAAGGGACATCTTTAGACGAGGTTGTTCCGCTGCCGCCGGAAAGTTGGGCTGTAAATCAGCCGCCCCGTTCCAGCCTGATGTTTTTGGCGCAGGGGCAAATTGTAACACTCCGTGAATTGTTTTTGGGTTTGGCGGTTCCCTCCGGTAACGATGCCGCTGTAGCCGTAGCCCTTAGATTTGCGCCTACTGTGGAAAAATTTGCCGCCGTAATGAACGGCGAGGCGGCGCGTATGGGACTCCGGCAGACGCGCTTTGTGGAACCTTCCGGCATTGACGAAAATAACATAACCACCGCCGCCGAATTTGCCGCCTTTTGCCGCACATACATTCTGGAATATCCGCAAAATCTTACCGATTACCATACGGTTCCCGAATTTGCCTACCCAAAAGCCTCCAATGTTACCGGCGCTCAGCGCAGCCGCCCCGGCACTATCTTGCAGGGCAACCATATCAGCATCATCTCCATATATGAAGGCGCGGACGGACTAAAAACCGGCTACATAGACGAGGCGGGTTACAACCTTGCCGCCACAGCCCAGCGCGATGGAACGCGCCTTATCGCCGTTATCCTCGGTGTTCCGGCGGAATTAGGACCGCGTTACGGCGACCGCGCCCGTACAGAAGATGCCCGCAAACTTCTTGATTATGGCTACGAAAATTACAAAACGCTAAGGCTTGAACTTCCGGCGCTTGCCGAAGCAAAGGTCTGGAAAGGGCGGCAAAACCGCGTTCCCGTACTCGTTGCGCCGCGCTCGCGGGCGGGCGGCAATGCCGTAGTGTACAGCGCGGACGGGAATGTGCTGGCGCTCACCATTTCCGCCGGGCGCGGGGAGGAAGCGTACATAGAAACGGCGTACAATACCGGAGTCCGCGCCCCATTCCCCGCCGGAGCGCCGGTTGGAACGCTCACTGTCTATGACGGCGAAGGCGAACTTGCCGTCATAGACTTGCTTGCCGGAGCGCCTGTGGAACGCGCAGGTCTGGTCAAGCGGTTTTTTCATTCTATAGCAATGTTTTTAAGAGGAATAAAATAAGGAATAAAATAATGAGGCAATTTATATTATTTACAACACTTATGCTTGCGGTGTATTCGTTCATTTTTCCGCAGGCAAAAGAAACAGAGACGCTTCCGCTTGCGGGTACAAAGTGGACGCTCGATAAAATTTCAGACGGCAATGGAATTCAGCAAAGCGTCAAATTGCAGAGGCTTCCCACTATCGACTTTACGAAAGACGGCTCTGTGTATGGATTTTCCGGCGTAAACAGATTTACCGGTACATACAAAACCGAAAATGACAGGCTGTTTTGGGCGCGTCCTCTTGCAATGACAAAAATGATGGGTATTTCTGAGGAAGCAAACAAAACCGAGAGTATGTACATTGCGCAATTAGGCAAAGTATACCGGTTCTACAATGACGGCGAAACATTGAGCCTTATGGACGAAGACGGCAATGTACTCCTCACTTTTACCCGTACAAAAATGTAACGCCCCGCAACAGGGCAACTTGAACCGGCAACTTGAACAAAGAAGCGTGATATAACAAAATAGTCCTATGTTTTGGGTGCCGGTAAAAAAAGCGCTTTATTATGTATCGGCGGCGTATCTTGCGTTTGCCGTTATAGGATTGTTTGCGTTTATGTCCATTGAGCCTGCTCATTTTGGAGGCTTTGCGGACAAAGACGCGGCGCAGGATGTATTTTTTACTTCCATTCCATACCCGGTTGAATGTCCTGCCGTCAGTGTTTCAAAAGAGCATACATTTTCCACGCCGCGCCAATACTTGCCGCGCATGGCGCTGCCGGCAGTTTTCTTTGCCCGCAGCGCAGGTCTGCTCTGTGCGGCTGCCGGGTTTATCAACAGAACAGCGGCGCATAACCAAAAAAGCGCTATACTCCTAAAACTCCGAATCTGATTCCTGTCATTTTCTTTCTTGCTTAAATCTTTTCAAACTTAAAGTGAGACTTGTCCGCCCATCTGACGGACACGATGACAGGAGGTAAATATGTCATTATCCGATATTTTTGATAAACGGTCGATAAAACTGAATCTTGAAAGCGCATCCAAAATAGATGCTTTTACTGAACTTGTAGAAGCGGTCGCGGCAATTCATCCCGAATTAGACCGGAGTACAATGCTTGCGGCAATACAGGATAGGGAACAAAAAATGAATACATCTATCGCGCCCGGAGTCGCCGTCCCGCACGGCTATTATCCGGGGAACGGCGGCATTTTCGGCGCTTTGGGCATTTCGCCCGCCGGTATTGAATACGGTGCGCCCGATAATAAGCCGGTGCATTGCCTTTTTTTGCTTATTATGGGCAGCGCATCCAGTGAACAGCATTTGCGCGTCCTAACCAGAATTGCATCTCTGATAAAATCCGGCGGACAGGAACTTTTGCAAAAAGCCCAAACACAGGAAGGTATTTATGATATTTTGTCCCACATTTAGCCCTTGAACCGCTTTAGGCGCAGCGCGTTTGTTAGCACGGAAACGGAACTCATGCTCATTGCGGCGGCGGCAAAAATCGGATTTAATAAGGGTCCTCCAAAAAGGTATAACAGTCCCGCCGCAATGGGAATACCGAGCGTGTTGTAGCCGAATGCCCAAAAAAGGTTTTGCTTTATTGTGCGGAGTGTGCGCTTGCTCAAATTTATCGCGGCGGGGACATCCTGCAAGTCTGAATGCATAAGCACTATGCCGGCGCTTTCTATCGCTACATCTGTGCCGCTTCCTACGGCAATGCCCACATCCGCTTGCGCCAGCGCCGGAGCATCGTTAATGCCGTCTCCGGCAAACGAAACAAAGCGTCTGCGTCCGGCTGCGGCACCGCAGCAGCCGTCTTCCTCTTGCAGGCGTTTTACTTCCGCCGCTTTGTCCTGCGGCAGAACTTCCGCCAGTACGCGGTCTATGCCGGCATCGCGGGCTATTGCGCGGGCAGTCTTTGCGTTATCGCCTGTTATCATTGCCGTTTCGATGCCCATGCTATGCAGGCGCTCGATGGCGGCGCGGCTCGATTTTTTTAGCACATCGGCTACGGCGATAATACCCGCAATCTTCATTCCTTCGGCACCGCCGCATGCCAAATACATAGGCGTCTTGCCTTCTTCCGCAAGAGTGTTTGAACCGGCGTCAAGAGCGGCTATATCAACTCCGCGCTCTTCCATAAAAAGCCGGTTGCCAATAAGCAGCGGGCAGCGGGGAACAGACAGCGGGGTATCAATAGCATCTCCCTCCAAACCGCACTCAATACCTTTGCCGGGAATTGCCTTAAAGTCAGTTACAGGAAGCAGGGAGAGCCCGCGTTTTTCCGCCTCGCGGACTATCGCTTTACCCAATGGATGTTCGCTGCCCTTTTCGGCAGACGCGGCAATTTGCAGCAAGGCATCAGGCTTAAAAAGTCCGCCCTCCGTGAGTATGTCCGTAACTTCCGGCTTTCCTTCGGTTAAGGTGCCGGTTTTGTCAAATATGACGGTAGTGATTTTACCGGCGGTTTCCAGCGCCGCCCCGCTTTTAATAAGGATGCCGTACTCAGCGCCTTTACCGGTGGCGACCATTATTGCTGTGGGAGTGGCAAGCCCCAGGGCACAGGGGCAGGCTATAACCAACACCGAAATAAAAATAGTGAGGGCAAATTCCAGCGGCGTTTTACCCGCCGGCAACGGAACAAGCCCGGCGGACGCTGCGGCAAACCACGCGGCACCGGCGGCAAGCGCTATGCCGCACACAACGGGTACAAAGTAACCGGACACTACATCCGCCAACTGCGCAATGGGCGCTTTGCTTCCCTGCGCATCCTCTACCAGTTTGATAATCTGCGCCAGCGCCGTATCGCTGCCAACCTTCTCCGCCCTAAAGCAGAGAACGCCGTTAGCATTTATTGTAGCGGCATACACTTTGTCCCCCGGCTTTTTGTCAACGGGCATACTTTCGCCGGAGAGCATCGCCTCGTCAACGGCGCTCTCTCCTTTGGTAACAATGCCGTCTACAGGAATCTTTGCGCCCGGCTTTACCACAATGATGTCGCCGGGCATTACATCATCCACCGGTATTTCTTTTTCTATTTGAACTCCGTCCGCGCCGGTTTCCAGAATAAAGGCTGTTTTAGGCGCAAGTTCCATAAGTTTTTTGATAGCCTCGCTCGTGCGCCCCTTAGAAATTGCCTCCAGAGTCTTGCCCAGCAGTATCAGCGCGATAATTACACCCGCCGTTTCAAAATAAAGCGAGTCGACCGCGTTAAAATTGCCCCGCGTAATTTCCACAATGTTGTAAAGACTGAAGGCGACCGCCGCTGTGGTGCCTACCGCGATAAGGCTGTCCATATTCGGGCTGCGGTGAAGCAGGTTGGGGAAGCCCGCCGTGTAAAATTTATTCCCCGCAATAACGCACGGGATAACGAGCGCCAACTCCGCAAGCGCATAAATGAGAGGGAAGTTCATCGGGGCAAGCGCCTTGGGAAAGGGTAGACTGAATACCTTTATCATCGGCACCATTGCGATATACAAAAGAGGAGCGGCAAAGGATGCCGCCACAATGAATTTAGTTTTGAGGGTTTTAATTTCGCGTTCCTTGCGAAGTTTGTCTTCATCGCGTCCTGCTCTGTCTATAACAGTGTAGCCCGCTTTGACGACAGCCTCTTTTATCGCCGAAAGCCTGATGACCGCCGCATCGTAAATGATGCTCGCTTTTTCTGTAGCAATGTTTACAGACGCGCTTTCCATACCGGCAAGTTTTTTTAGCGCCTTTTCTACACGCGCCGAACACGCCGCGCAGGTCATTCCGCCTATTGTTAATGTTTGCTGCTGCATAAATATCTCCGTAAACATACCATACTACCAAATTGTGAAGGAATTGTGTGGAAACCTTAACATAAGCGGGTGCAGGTTTTGCGGCGGGTAGTGTATAATACGGCAATATGAAGACCAAAATTGAATGGGGCGCGGCAGTCCGGGCGCTGGAGGGCTGGCGCGAAGGGCTTTCCGGCGGCGCGGCAGACAACGCGGACGGCGGGTCTAATGCCGCAATGCCCAGTGTAAGCACTGTCGCGGAAAGGTACAGGCAGGATGCCTGGGCGGTGCTTGTTTCTACTATCATCAGTCTGCGGACAAAAGATGCCGTTACCCTCGTTTCTTCCCGTAAGTTGCTGGGAAAAGCCCCCACGCCGCAAAAACTCCTCAAACTGGACGAGGCGGAAACCGCCGCCTTGATTTATCCTGCCGGCTTTTACAAAACTAAGGCGGCAAACCTACATAAAATTGCCGGAATCCTCATAGACAAATATGGCGGCGAGCCTCCGCCCGACATGGACGCGCTCTTGGCGCTTCCCGGCGTGGGGCGCAAAACGGCAAACCTTGTACTTATCGAAGCATACGGGATGGACGGCATTTGCGTGGACACTCATGTCCACAGAATCAGCAATAGACTTGGCGCTGTTTCCACAAAAACACCGGAAGAAACTGAATTCGCCCTCCGCGAAACACTTCCGCAAAAATACTGGAAGCGTATAAATGCGCTGCTTGTCCTTTATGGACAGAATGTCTGCAAACCGGTGCGTCCCCGCTGCGAATTATGCGTAATAACAAGACATTGCGCCTTCTACAAAAGCGCCACGGGGTCAACATCTGTTTCCAGATAGACGCGGGGGTCTGCCCCATTGGAAAAATCCGCCATTGCAAGCCGCGCCGCCGCGTGGAGCGCCCCGGCGCGTTCTCCCCGCAGGATGATGTGCCGCCGGTATTTGCCATTCAGCAAACTCAACGGACATTCGGCAGGACCTAGGATGTCGGCATCCGGGGGTAGGCGCGGAATAACATTCTTGTAAAGCCGCGCTGCTTCGGAGGTAACGCGGGCTTCGTCCGCGCCGCGGAGCACCCACCTGATAAGGCGCGTAAAGGGCGGAAAGCGCAGTTCACGGCGGGCTGCAAGTTCGGCATTGTAAAAGCCGTCAAGGTCGAGGGCGCAAGCCCGGACTATCGCGGGGTCTGACGGGCGCAAAGTTTGAACGAGCACCTTGCCGTCCGGGAAAAAACGCCCCGCTCTGCCGGCAACTTGAACGAGTAGGCTAAAGACGCGCTCTGCGGCGCGGAAGTCCGGCAGATGAAGCCCAATGTCGGCAAAGACAACGCCCACAAGTTTAACGCCGGGAAAATTGAGCCCTTTTGCGACCATTTGCGTTCCCAAAAGTATGTCAACCAAGCCTTCGCGGAATTCTGTAAGAGTCGTTTCCAGCGTATTGCCTGCCGCCGCTGAATCGGCATCCAGTCTTTTTACGGTTAAATCCGGGAATACCGTCTTTAGTTCTTCTTCTATCAATTCGGTGCCAAATCCCGTAAAACCCGCCTCCAAAGAGCCGCAATTTGGGCAGGCTTCCGGCGGAGCGGCGCGGTAGCCGCAATAATGACATTCGGCATAGCCTTTTGCCTTGTGCCAGGTTAGGGACACCGAGCAGCGTTTGCAGGTAAGTTCGCAGCCGCATTGAGGGCAGTGGTAAAAATACGCAAAGCCGCGCCGGTTCAAAAAGAGTATCGTTTGCCGTCCTTCCGCCGCCGTCTTGCGGATTTCGGCTTTTAATTCGGATGTAAGGCAGCCGTGCGCTCCGGCTAAGCTTACAATCTTAATTTCCGGCAAAGTACCGCCGGAAAGCCGGCGCGTAAGAGAAAGTTTTTTAATCTTATTGTTTTGCATTAGTTGCCATGCTTCTGCGGAGGGGGTCGCCGACCCCATAAGGAGGGGAGCGCCATAGACGGCGCAGCGGCGCATTGCAACCTGACGGGCATGGTAGCGGGGCGTCATCCCGCTTTTGTACGAGCCGTCATGTTCCTCGTCAATTATCAAAAGCCCCAAGTCCTGTACCGGCGCAAAAACGGCGCTCCGCGGTCCCAGTACTATGCGCGCTTCGCCTCGTTTTATCTTCATCCACTCATCTAATTTTTCGCTTCCGGTCATTGCCGAATGGAGGAGCGCCGCCTTGCCCCCGAAGCGCCGCCCCAGCGCGTCCGCCGTTTGCTTGGTCAACGCAATTTCGGGCACAAGGTAGATTACAGAGCGTCCCCGCGCCAGTGTGTTCTCCGCGGCGCGTAAGAAGACCTCAGTTTTGCCGGAGCCGGTTATTCCGTGCAGGTAAAATATATCCTGCGGAGATGCGCCGTCAATTCCGGCTAACGCATTCCGTTGTTCGTCAGAAAGAGTGAGCGGGGCGGACGCTAAATTCTTGTCAAAGTCGTCATCGCTAAACGAGGAATAGCCTGCGGTGCGTCTTCCCGAAGGAAGCATCGCGCAAAGCGCTTCGCCTTGCGCGCAAAAGTAATAATCGCTCATCCATTTGGCAAGCCGGATTTCTTCTTCTCCAAAAAGCGGCTGCGCGTCTATTACACGGGTTATGTTTTTTATTTTTGACGGGTCAACGCCGGGCGGGAGGTTTTCGTGTATTCCTATAATACAACCGCTTAACTGCCGTTTTCCAAATGGCGCGGCGGCTCTACAGCCGAAAAAATTCGCAATAGGCTTGCCGGCGGGGGGCAGGTAGAACCACGAGCGGTTGATAGGCAGACTGAAAAGCAATTCAAGGTACACAAGGGGTATTCTATAGGGTAGCAGGGGAAGGTGGTAGTGACTGACAGCCTGATACACAGGCAGGAGGGGTCTTAGTGTTAAAGCCCGCCGCGCCCGCCCGCTTCCATACAGTACTTACTCCCACCACAGTTTCGGCAACTGTCCCCCGCCGGTAGTACCGGCTTTCCAGTACTTGCCGCTGCCGGAACCATCGCCTGTACCCCACTCGGCATTTGCAGCGGTTACGGGAGGGAAAGCCGCCGCGCCGCTAAATGGCGCGGCATCTGTATCGCCGGCAGGTTCGCCTATGCCATTGGCGGGAGCGCCCGCAACGGAATTATCCCAGTAGCAGGCGTTAATGGTAGCGTATTCGTTATATCCCACCACGCCGCCGGTATGGTTGGTGCCCGACACCGCGCCGGTATTGTAACAGGCAGTAATAGTACCGTTGCTAATTCCCCCTGCCACGCCGCCAACCGCGTCAGAACCAGACACAGTGCCGGTATTGTAACAAGCGATAATGGTGCCTATGTCCTTCCCCGCCACGCCGCCGGTATAGTTGGTGCCGGACACCGCGCCTGCGTTGTAACAGGCGGTAATGGTGCTGCCGGAGTAGTTATACCCTGCCACGCCGCCGGTATAGTCGATGCCCGACACCGCGCCTGCGTTGTAACAGGCGGTAATTGTACCGTATTGGTTGCGCCCTGCTATGCCGCCTACACAGTTATCTCCCGATACCGAGCCGCTTGCGATGCGGATATTTTTTAGCGTAGCGGTAACAACAAGCCCAAACAGCCCTTGGAAGTAGTCAGAAGGATGGTATATATACAGGTTGTCTATCGTATGCCCGCCGCCGTCGAAATTCCCAAAAAATGGGTTGGCGATGTTTCCTATCGGCACCCAATTTTCCTGCCCGCCATAATAGCCCACCGCGCCCAAAAGGTCTAAGTCCGCTTCCTGCTTATAGTTGCCGGTCGGCGCGGTGTTTATTAACTGGAACTCAGCATAAGTCCCCACCGGAACATACCCCGCGCCATCCGCATCCCGGAATTCCAACGCGCCGGTGCCATCCAGTTTTAAGGTAATAGCCCCATCGCTGTCTTTACGCCCCAAAAGTATCGTATTTGCGCCGATTTTTACACTGCGGACAACGCCCCCCGCAAGAGTACCCCTCCTTGCCGAATATGTATATGTTGTTCCAGACACCGACTCCCGCGCAAGCGTCAGCACTCCGCCGTCTACATATTCCAACTCTACACTGCCGCCCGCGTTATAGCCGATGATTTTGATGCTTGGAATTATCGGAATTGCAGGCGTATCGCTTACCCATACCGTATACTTTGCGCTCAAACTCGTCTGCGCGTAAGTGTAGGTTACAGTTATTTCCCGCGTACCGGTAATCGCGAATGCCTCTGACGGTATGCCGCCAAATCCGCCGCTTACTTTTTCTGTTACTCCGTCTTCTTTCCGCAGATATACCGCTAGGTCTACAGAGGAGTTAATGCTCTCGCCGGTTTTGTACATCGTCTTGAACGGAACAACAATAATAGAAGGCACCGTGGTCTGTCCTTGCGCCGGAGCCGAAAGCAGCAGCGTGTATGTCGAACGGCTCTTGCCTTCCTTTGCCGCATATATATATACCGCCGTTACCCCGCCCGCCGTCAAAGTAATTGGATTTGGAACGCTGGGTGTAGCAGTGCCGCCGGCTTCCGCCTCGGCGCTAACCGTTACCGCTATTGTCCCGGCGCTCAGGTTTAC
>JAIROZ010000041.1 GCA_031257255.1 Spirochaetaceae bacterium
GGGATGCGCTATGACGGCGAAACCGCCCCGCTCGAACACTGTTACTCGTTCAATGTCCTCCCAAAAATGCCGGTAAAGGTAAAATATTACGAAGCAGACGAAGAGTTCCCGCCCGCCGTCAAATACTTTTGGGACACTACCGCCATCCGCTTCCTCAAATTTGAACCGCTTGCCGTTCTTAACGGCTGCCTTGTTACAGCCATCGCGGAAGCGTAGGAAAGAGGCTTATTATGGACAAACTGACTATCAATGCGCCGTGTAAAATCAACCTCACGCTAAAAGTGGGAGATAAGCGCCCGGACGGCTTTCATAATATCGAAAGTATGTTTCTTGCCTTGCCGCTTTACGACACGCTTGAATTCAAATTCGCGCCCCGCGCAGACGGCGCTTTTTCCTGTGCCGTTACGATGAAGGCTGAGGGGCTGCCGCCCGTGCAGGCAGATGCTTTGAGCGCTATTCCAAACGAGGAGAACATCATTTACCGCGCCGCCGCGCTGTTCCATAAGGAAACGGGCGTAGGCTTTGACCTTGAAGCGCCGGTAACAAAACGAATTCCTGCCGGAGGCGGGCTGGGCGGCGCGTCTACCAATGCGGCGGCAGTCCTTTTTGCGCTGAGCAAATTTACAGGGCAGGAGACGGCTGGGCTTGCAGCCTTGTCCGGCAGCGACACGCCTTTTTTGCTGGCGGCGCTAGAAAATGGCGGCGGCGGCGGCATCTTTGGCGGGGCATTTTGCGCATTTGTATCAGGGCGCGGCGAGCGCTTTATTCCAATACAATGTCCGGTAAATCCGCCGTTTTGGGTTGTCCTTGCCCATCCCGGCTTTTCCTCCGGCACCCCACGCGCCTACGCTCTGCTGGATGAATTCAGAGAGAAGGGCGAGCCGGGCGTGGAAGTTTCGGCAAGACTGCGTACAGCGCCGAACAGTTTTCTGCCTGTATTCCTAGCCTTGGGAACTGAAGAAGAACGCGGCGGGTATGCCGCCATCCTCGCGGACTTATGGCGGCAAAAGCCGGATGTCTACGGACTTTCCGGTTCAGGCTCTGTATGTTTTGCCGTCTTTACCGAAGAAAGCGCCGCCCAAAAAGCCTGCGCGGAAATAAAAGCCGCATGGGTGGTATGCGTCTAATTATCATTTTCGGGGGTGATATGGGGGGCTATATTTGATGAATACCGGCATTTGGGCTGCCCCGCCGCAATTTAAAAAAACACTTCGCGCCCTTTACAATTCACGGCTTGCCACAATTCTGGAAAGTATGCTCATAGGACTTATGATAGGGCTGCTTATTGCCGCGTTCCGCGTAATTCTGGCGCGGCTTCTTTTGTTCCGCGTCAATTGGTACAAGGCGCTAAGCGGACAGTCCTGGCAATGGTGGGCGCTTACCGCCGCCGTGCTTGCGGCGCTGGGTATTTTGACAGGGCTGGCATCCAAAATTGCGCCGAACATCAAGGGGTCGGGAATTCCGCAGGTAAAAGGCGTACTACTGCGCTTTGTTTCGTTTAACTGGCGCGTGGAATTGCCTCTCAAATATATTAGTACGCTGGCGGCGCTCGGCGCGGGGCTTTCGCTGGGACGGGAAGGTCCCAGTGTGCAAATTGGCGCATATATAGGAATGGCGGTGCTCACGATATTCCGCCGCCCTTATGAACAGCGCAAACGCCTTTTAATGTGCGCTTCCGCCGCGGGACTTTCTGCGGCATTCAATGCGCCGCTTGCCGGCGTCCTTTTCGCGCTGGAAGAACTTAGTTTTTCGTTAAAGCCGCTTTACATAGCCTGCGCTCTGGGCGCTTCTGTGGCGGCGGACTTTAGCGTTGCCATTGTTTTTGGGCTAAATCCGGTATTCAATTTTACGGAGGTAAAGGCGCTCTCGCACGAGCATTTTCCGTGGATAGTACTGCTCGGAATAATCTGCGCCGTTATCGCTGATATATTTAAGCGGGTTTTATATACATCTGGAGATATATATGCCGCGCTGCCCGTGCCTCAAATTGTACGCCCGGTGCTGCCATTCCTGCTAACCATTCCGTTATGTATTTTATTTTTTGACATAACAGGTGGCGGGCATGAATTGATAGAGGATATACTGCAAAAAAACAGTACGCTTCAAATGCTGGCGTTGCTGCTTGTGTTAAAAATTCTTTACACAGGAATATGTTTTGGTTCAGGATGTTCCGGCGGCATATTTTTGCCGCTGCTTGCCTGCGGAGCGCTCTGCGGAGTAATTACCGCCCGCCTGCTTTCTGCCGCCGGTTTTTTGGAGAACGCCGCCGAACTAAATTTTATGATACTGGGCATGTGCGCGTTTTTTACAGCCGTTGTAAAAGCGCCGCTTACAGGCATTGTACTTGTACTGGAAATGTCAGGAAATATGTATCATTTGGCGGACATGGTGCTGGCGGCGTTTTCCGCGTTTCTATGCTCTGAACTTATAGCAAGCCGCCCTGTATATAATGTACTTTTGGAACGCTTTGCCGGATTACGGGCGCAAACGGTGGACATAAAAGGGAGCGGGGAATAGAAGATTAGACTTGTTCAGATTGCTGAACAAGTCTAATGCTATTTTAATATAAGAAAGACGCGGGTGTCTTTGAGCGGTTGCTGCAGATTGAGCGTCATATTTCCACTAATACTTTCCCACTGGGAATTGGAAACTGCTAAAAAGGCATTGGGGCGGACGGAAAATTCGTCCGAAGACGGATAAAAGTACTGTCCCTTGCCGCTTGCCCTTGTTGAGCGCGTTATTGTTGTTATATCAAACGCTTTATATGTATAGTCTATGCCGTTAATATTCGCGCTTACCGTTTTATTAAATGTATAATGTTTATCATTTTGAAGGTTGAATACAAACGCTTCGGGATATTTTACAAGGAGTTCGTTGAATGTCCATTTGCCGCCTGTAAGCGTATTTACCGCGTTTACTACTGATTTTTCATCGACTTCTCCGTTATTCATCATCTCTTTAAGAAGTTCGGGACCGCCAAAGTTGCGGACAAGAAACGCTCCAAACGCATACGCTGTTGAATATGATATTATCCTGTCAGATACCCATTCGTTTACGCCGCTTTTGCTGTATTCAGAAAGAAATAAAGGTATGCGCCCCATTACCGGATGTCCGCCGTTATCCAGCGGAATATCAATAAATTCATCAATCAGGTCTTCGGCAAGCATAGACATCATTTCGTCGTACCATGTTGCAGAACTTTTATCAGCCAATTTATATTTCTGGTTGAAATTTATCATGTGCTGAAATTCATGTATCAAGGTTGAATATTGATAAGATGGGAATTTATCAAGAATATGGCAGTCCAAATAAAAAATTTCCGCCTCGTTTGATTTATAGCCGTTGTTGTTACTATTCCAAAAAGTTTGTGTATATAAATCTTTTGCCCAAAAATAACCAAGCACACCGCCGGTCTGTGTTTTTTTATAATCCGCGTCAATATCGTAAACAAAAATTTGAACCGGTTTGAGCCCGTCAATTCCGCCGTCTCCATCTGGTCCGCCGCCCGGTTCATAACCCAGTATCGCTGTTTCTTTTTCGTATATCGTATTAAATTTTTCCCCAAGCGTAAAAGCCTGAGATGATGTAATTTTATTATCATCAAATTCTCCGTTTCCGGCGCTGTCATAATTTTCATCGGCTACCCAAACAAAACAGAATTCACTTTTGTATCGTAAAGTTGCCTCGATTTCGTACCATTTGCTGGTTTGAACCCAGAATGTTTTTTTGCTGTCGTCCACCGTGTAATCATTTTCGGTAAGAGCGGTACGCGCAGTCAGAGAACGCCGCTGCGCCGGTAAAGCGGCGATTCCTTCCGGCGGCGTAAAATTACGCGCCGGCATATATTCCATCCGTGTTACTTCCGGCTGATATGCCTGCGCCGCATCTTGTCCGGGCTGCAAAAGGGTTCGATTGCTTGAACTATCGGCAGATGTTTTCCAACTGCTTACCGGTCTTGCTTCTATCCTTCCGCCGGAAAGGTTAAGGTGAACAAATACCACCTGGTTATTGTCCAGATTGTTCAAAGAAACATTGGCGGCGCTATCGGGTGGAAATTCGTAAACTCCCGCGTTTTCGCCAATTTCGTTTCCGTCTCTCAGTTTTTTTGCGTCTATTGTAATATTGACAGTAGGAACGGCAGGTGTTGTGCCATCCACATCGTTTATATCCACGCATGCCGTGAGCGCCGCGCACAAAGATGCAAACAAAATACCAAGCGCCCAAATATAATTTTTGCGGTTCATGACAACATGATAACAGGTTTTTCTAATTAAGTATAGCAAGTACAAAGCAATTCAGCGGACGGCAGGCAAACCCAGCCCGTCAGTATTAAATGCGGTTATCCTGCCGCCTTTGCCAATTCGGCATCGCTTTGTTTTTTTATGCCGAGCATATAGCGCCCCAGTTCTTCTTCGGTTGCCGTTGCCGCGTCCGGGAAGTAAGCCGCCATCTTGCCGCCGTACATCACGATAAGGCTGTCGCTCAAGTCCATTACTTCAGAAAGGTCGGCGGAGATTAAAAGTACTGCCGCGCCTTCGTCCCGCATGGCAATAAGTTTTTTGTGAATAAGCCCGGCAGCACCCACATCTATGCCGCGAGTCGGCTGGTCGGCTATGATGCAGCCGGCATTCTGCGCGGCTGTCCCGGCGGACACAGAACGCGAAAATTCACGCGCTACAACGACCTTTTGAATATTGCCGCCGGAAAGCATCTTTACAGGCACATCCGGCGACTGCGTTTTTATCTGGTAATCGCGTATTGCGTCAAAGGCGCGTTCTTTGGTCTTCTTCTTGTTGATAAAAACATGGCGGCGTCCGGCAAATTCTGTGTCAAAGCCCACGGAGATAAGGTTTTCTTCCACAGCCGAGTTGAGCGCCGCCCCTCTGTCCATCCTATCCTGCGGAATGTGGCTCATCCCAATGGCGCGAATCGCCTTTATGTTCAAAGGCTCGATGTCTGTGCCGAAAAGCGTTACCGTCCCCGTATCACTCTTACGCAAACCCGTTACCGCCTCGACCAGTTCGCGCTGTCCGTTTCCCTCAACCCCGACTATGCCGAGTATCTGCCCCTCGTGAAGACTGAAACTTACCCCGTCCAGTGTGCGCCGTTTTGCTTCGTCAACTACGCCCAAATCTTTTACTTCGAGTACGGTTTTGCCCGGCTTTGCGGGCGTTTTGTTTATGCTCCAGTCAAGTTCCTTGCCGACCATCAGCGCGGAAATCTGTTCTTTGCTCAAATCCTGCGCCCGCCAGACGCCTATGCTCTTGCCGCCCCGCGTTACCGTTATCCGGTCGCAGATTTCTTTTATTTCTCCTAATTTGTGCGAGATGAATATGATGGTATGCCCCATATCCCGCAGGCGTTTTAGTTGCCCGAATAGTTCGGTAGTTTCCTGCGGAGTGAGTACGGCTGTTGGTTCGTCCAGTATGAGGAGTTTGGCATTGCGGAAGAGCGCTTTTAGTATTTCGACTTTTTGCCGTGTTCCGGTGGGCAGGTCGCGGATGCGGCTCTGCGGGTCTATGTCGAAGCCGTATTTTTTGATGATGAGCGCCGCCCCCTCCCGGATTTTTTTGCCGTCAAGGAAAGGACCGCGTACAGGTTCGAGCCCCAGCGCGATGTTTTCGGCGACCGACATCGACTCGACAAGCATAAAATGCTGATGCACCATTCCAAGCCCGCTTTCTATCGCGTCCACAGGCGAGCGGAATCGCACGGGCTTGCCTTCGTACAGAATTTCGCCCGATGTAGGCTGTTCCATTCCAAAGGCTATCTTCATTAGTGTGGATTTGCCTGCGCCGTTTTCCCCAGACAATGCGTGGATTTCGCCCTCTTCTACCTCAAAGTCTACGCCGTTATTGGCGACGACCCCGTTAGGGTACACTTTGACTATATTCTTCATCGAAAGTAATGCCATAGACTGAAGTATACAGCATAAGCGGGCGCAAGTATAGGGTACTTGCATAATTCATTTCTTTAGAGTATAAACTAAGCAGGGAGTTTGGATGCCGTTCTTTTTGGGGACGGCAGTAAATTTTGCGCAAGGCGCAAAATGCGAGCGCTTTAGGCGCTATTCTTAACGGAAGGGGGCAATTATGGCGGAGATTTTATCAGTAATTCTGGGCGGCGGCAAGGGTACACGGCTGTTCCCGCTCACAAAAGACCGGTCAAAACCGGCGGTTCCATTTGGCGGCAAATACCGGATTATCGACATTCCATTGTCAAACTGCATTAACGCGGACTTGAAGCAGATTTACATTCTAACGCAGTTCAATTCGGCAAGTTTGCACATGCATCTGGCAAACGCCTACATTTTCGACCATTTTTCTAATGGATTTGTCGAAATTTTGGCGGCGGAGCAGACGCTCACACATTCGGGCTGGTTTGAAGGCACGGCGGACGCCGTTCGCAAGAACCTACAGCATTTTCATTCACAGAATCCCAAATATTACATCATACTTTCCGGCGACCAGTTATACCGCATGGATTTGCGGGATATGCTAAAGAGCCACATCGACTCAGGCGCGGAAATTTCGATAGCCTGTACAGCCGTTACCCGCGATGCGGCAAGCGCTCTCGGCATCCTCAAGGCAAACAAAAAGAATGTCATCACCGAATTCCTCGAAAAACCCGGTCCCGACAAGGATATTTCGGACTTCAAAGCGCCGGATGAACTAAAACAAGACAAAAAAGGCGACCTGTTCCTCGCGTCAATGGGCATTTACATCTTTAACTCGGAAACAATGGACAAATGCCTCGACAATAGCCATACGGACTTCGGCAAAGAAGTAATACCGGAAGCGATAAACAAGGTAAAAGTGAACGCCTACCCATTCTTCGGTTACTGGGAAGACATCGGTACGATACGCAGTTTCTATGACGCGAACCTCAATCTTGCGAATATCAAGCCGGATTTTGACATCTATGACGAAGAAAGCCCGATATATACGCGGTTTTTCAACCTGCCGCCTTCCAAAATGAATTTTAGTTCGATGAACCAGTCGCTTGCCGCCGAAGGCTGCATTGTTACCAACGCATCGATAACGAATTCTGTGGTAGGTGTGCGGACTATCATCGAATCGGGAGCGAGTTTTAACGGCGTTGTGTGCATGGGCGCGGACTTCTACGAAACAGACACGGAAAAGAAAGTGAACAACGAAAAACGCATTCCCAACTTAGGTATAGGCAAGGGTGCCATCATCAAGGACACGATAATCGACAAGAATGCCCGCATAGGCGAAGGCTGTCGCATAGGAATTGACAACATCAAACGCTCCAATGGAGATTACGGCTCGTACCACATCGTTGACGGCATCATCGTAATACCAAAGGGAGCGGTGCTTTACCCCGGAACGGTAATTTGAGCGTAACTGAAACCTTAACGGAATCTGAGCCTTCGATTAAAACGACTGTCTTAATCGAAGGCATCGAAAAAATCATACGCGGCAAACGCGGGTTTCTTGAACTTTGCGCCGCCGGACTTTTAGCCGGCGGTCATATTCTGCTGGAAGATAAGCCGGGACTCGGTAAAACCACGCTTGCCAAAACACTGGCGCGGCTTATAGGCGGCGAGGAAGGCGGGCTCGTCTTTAAGCGCATACAATTCACTCCCGACCTTTTACCTTACGACATAACCGGTGTTGATATTTTCGACCCCAAGTCGCGTACCTTCCGCTTTGTGCCGGGTCCTGTCTTTGCCAACATAGTGTTAGCCGATGAAATTAACCGCGCCGCCGCAAAAACTCAGTCTGCTCTGCTGGAGGTTATGGCTGAGAGGCAGGTAACTGTGGGCGCGGAAAGTTATCCGCTGCCCGAATTGTTTTTTGTGATAGCCACGCAAAATCCGGTAGAAAACGAAGGCACTTTTCCGCTGCCCGCCGCGCAACTTGACCGTTTTATGCTAAGGCTTTCGATAGGCTACCCTGACCGCGAAAACGAAATTGCCATTCTGAACGAACAGCCTGCCGCCGCATTGCCTTCTCTCTATCCGGCGGTTTCTTTAGAAGACTTTATGAAGGCGCGGCAGGCGGCGGCAGATATCTACTGCCATGACGCGCTCAAAGCGGCAATAGTTGACATAGCGCATGCGACACGGGCGCACAAGGCGCTAAGTCTTGGGGCATCTCCCCGTGCCGCGCTCCATTTGCTTGCCGCCGCAAAAGCGTACGCGCTTGTAAAAGGACGCGCCTTTGTTACCGATGACGATATTAAAGCGCTTGCCCCGGCGGCGCTTGCCCACAGGCTCATCCTGAAGGATGCCCGTTCCCCTTCATTAACGGCGGATTCTCTAGTAAGCGAAATTTGCGCGGAAGTTTTGTCCAAAGTGGAGCCTTTGTAGACAATGTTGAACGGGGACGCGCTTTACCAAATATTGAGCGCCGCGCCGGTTTTTCTGCTGATAGCGGTACGCGCCCTTGCGATGATAGAAACCGCGCCTATGCTCTCTTCGGATTCGATACCGCAGACGGCAAAGATAGCGCTGGCGGGTTTTGCCGCATTTGCCGTCTTCCCCACAGCCGGCAGCGAATGGGCGGCGCTCCCCGGACTTACCAATGTACGCGGCATTATCGATGCCGTACCGAATCTCAATTTTTTGCTCTTGCTTGTAGGCGAAGCGCTTATCGGCATAACAACCGGTTTTTTTATGACTATCATTTTTGCCGCCTTTTCCACGGCGGGGCAATTTTTTTCGCTGCAAATGGGCTGGAGCGCGTCCGAAACCTTTGACCCGCTCGCGCAGGTAGAAAACCCGCTGCTGGGGCAGTTTCTCAACCTTGCCGGCATGCTCACCTTTTTGGTGATAGGCGGCTTCCGCGAACTTTTTTTGGGCGGCTTCTGGCGCTCGATACAATCGCTCAGCGTTGTGGAACTTGCCGCCGGGCATGAACGCCTTGTCCTGCTGCTGTTAAGCGGTCTAACGCGGCTTTTCTTTAACGCTATGATGATAAGCCTTCCAATACTTGGCTCGCTTTTTCTTACCACACTTGCAACCGGACTCATCTCCAAAGCCGCCCCGCAAATCAACATGATGAGTGAGGGTTTTCCGATTTCCACTACTGTGGCATTTATTCTGATAATAACTACTCTGCCTTTTATGGTTGAAGGTTTTAGCCGCGCTATCTATGAGGGCTTTCAGACGCTGCAAGAATTGTACATTACGATAGGCGGCGGTATAGATGTATGATACCTTTATGGTATTCTAATTAAAGAGGTCTATGATGGGTAAAACAAACATAAAACCGCAAAAGGGAGTCACCTTCGAGGATGTGTGGGCGGCATTATTGAAGACAGACGCGCAACTTGCGGAATTGGGCGAGTGCACGAAAAGGACAGACGCGCAACTTGCGGAATTGGGCAAGTGCACGAAAAGGACAGACGCGCAACTTGCGGAATTGGGCGAATACATGAAAAGGACAGAGGCGGAATCTCACAAAAGGACTGAGGAGATAAACGCCATCATCGCGGAAATGAAAAAAAACTCTGAGGAGGCAGATGCGCGAATTGCCAAAATGGATAAGCGCATGGGTGATATTCACAACTCCATAGGCGACCTTACCGAAGCGCTTATAGCGGCGCGTCTGTGGGAGAAGTTTGACGGCTACCCCTACAATTTCAAACGGGCATACCTCAATACGCAAATTTTCGATGACGATAACGAACAGATAGGCGAAATAGACATACTCTTGTCCAATACGAAATGGGTGATGCCTGTCGAAGTAAAACGTAAATTGAAAGTAGGCGACATAGAACATCACCGTAAGCGTATGGAACTGATAAGGAAATACCCGCCTGCGGAAGCAAAGGGGAAGAAGATGCTGGGCGCGGTTGCCGGCGGATTTGTGACGAAAGAGGCGCGGGATGCCGCCTTTAGCGCCGGTTTTTTTGTGGTGGAATTAACGGGCGAAAGCGCCGCTCTCTGTCCGCCGCCCGCCGGGTTTAAGCCAAAAGAATGGAAGCAGAGCAGCAAATAGGCAAAATGAAGAGCCTGTCAGTTCTGTATCGGGCGCATCCATTTATCAGCCGCGTTTACTATCGCCAGATAACTCAGGCTACTGTTGATTTGAACTCTGCCTCCTTAATTTGCCGGATATTATGCGTTCGGCGTGAGATGGCGGATTGACGGCATAGACAATTCCCTGTGCGGCGGGTATGATATAGTAAATTTTATCAAATAGTCAAATTGGAGGACTTTATGGCTACAAAAAATGTTTATTTCTTTGGTGAAGGCAGCGCTGAAGGCGATGCAAAAATGAAAGACCTTTTGGGAGGCAAGGGAGCAAATCTTGCCGAAATGACAAACCTGGGTATTCCGGTTCCACCCGGCTTTACAATTTCTACAGAAGTTTGCGCCGATTATTACGCAAACTCCGAAAACTACACAAAAGAATTAAAAGACGAGGTTGCCGCAAATCTTACGCGCCTCGAAAAACTTATGGGCAAGCGTTTAGGCGACCCTGACGACCCGTTGCTCGTGTCGGTGCGTTCCGGCGCGGCGGTTTCTATGCCCGGCATGATGGACACGATACTCAACCTCGGCATGAACGACAAAGCAGTTGTGGGGCTGGCAAACAAAACCACAAACCCGCGCTTTGCATGGGACGCATACCGGCGCTTTATTCAAATGTACGGCGATGTGGTTATGGGCGTACCTCACGATGAATTCGAGGGAGCAATAAAGTCCATCAAAAAGATGAAGAAAGTTGAGAACGATACCGACCTTGACGCGAACGACCTTCAGGCTTTGGTTAGCGAATACAAGAAGATTGTCAAAAAAACAAAAAGAGTTGACTTCCCGCAAAATCCTGTCGAGCAAATGTGGGGGGCAATTACCGCCGTTTTCGGCTCGTGGAACAACGAAAGGGCGATAAAATACCGCGAACTAAACGAAATACGCGGACTTAAAGGCACGGCGGTGAATGTGCAGTCGATGGTATTCGGCAACTGGGGCAACGATTCGGGAACGGGCGTCTGCTTTAGCCGCGACCCGTCCACAGGCGAAAATAAATTCTACGGCGAATACCTGATGAACGCGCAGGGCGAAGATGTGGTTGCCGGCATCCGCACTCCGCAAAAACTCTCCCAACTGGAAAAGAAAGACCCGGAAGTGTACGGGCAACTCGTCAAAATCAAAGACACCCTTGAACATCACTTCCGCGACATGCAGGACATGGAATTCACGATTCAGCAGGGACGGCTCTACCTGCTGCAGACCCGTAACGGTAAACGCGCCGGCGCAGCCGCGATAAGGTGCGCCCTCGACATGGTAAAAGAAGGGCTTATCGACAAAAATACTGCTATACTCCGTGTGGAACCGGGACACCTCGACCAACTCCTTCATCCGATGATAGACCCCAAGGCAAAAAAAAGCGCGTCATCTCTCACCAAGGGACTTAACGCTTCGCCCGGCGCCGCTTGCGGACGCATCGTCTTTAACGCGAATGACGCCGAAGCATGGCATGCCAAGGGCGAAAAGGTACTGCTCGTCCGTGAAGACACAAGCCCCGAAGACATAGGCGGAATGGTTGTATCGCAGGGCATACTCACATCGCGGGGCGGAATGACAAGTCATGCGGCGGTTGTTGCCCGTGGTATGGGGACACCGTGCGTTGCGGGCGCAAAAGAAGTGGTGGTTTCCGGCAGAAAGGTGAACATAGGCAAAAATACCTTTAAGGAAGGCGACTGGATGACGATAGACGGGTCGACAGGCGAAGTTTTTGGCGAGGCGCTGCCGCTTGTTGAACCGAAAATCAGCCCGGAAATGAAGACCTTTCTTTCGTGGTGCGATGAAGTGCGCGACAAGGCAAAACGCGACAATGTTGAGGGCTTCAAAATCCGCGCAAATGCCGACCAGCCGGAAGACGCCAAACGCGCCTTTGAATTCGGCGCGGACGGCGTAGGACTTTGCCGCACGGAACACATGTTCTTTGAAAGAGAAAAACTCGTTCACTTCCGTGCGATGATACTCTCCGACACGCCGGAAGAACGAAAGATGGCGCTCAAAAAGATACTGCCTCTGCAAAAAAAGGACTTTTCCGGCATCTTCAAGGCTATGGGCGGCAAACCGGTTACGATACGCCTCCTCGACCCGCCGCTCCACGAATTTGTCCCTCATACTAAAGAAGAAACCGAAGAACTGGCGGAGCGCCTTGGCGTAACGGCAAAGAGCCTGCAGCCAAAAATCGAAAAATTGCGCGAATCAAACCCGATGTTAGGGCACCGCGGCTGCCGCCTTGCGGTTACCTACCCGGAAATTTATGAGATGCAGGTTGAAGCCATCGCTCTTGCGGCGGCGGATTGCGTAAAAAAGAAGATTCCCGTACATCCCGAAATTATGATTCCGATAGTGATGAGCCACCGCGAGTTGAAGTTGCTCCGCCCGCTTTGTGAGGCGGTGTTAAAGCGCGTTATGGACAAGGCTGAAGTCAAACTTCCGATACGTATCGGCACGATGATAGAAGTCCCCCGCGCCGCGCTTACTTCTTCACGCATTGCCCAGTACGCGGACTTCTACAGTTTCGGCACAAACGACCTTACCCAGATGACCTTCGCTTTTAGCCGCGATGATGTCGGCTCTTTTGTTCCGTCTTACCTTGAACAAAAAGTGCTCGATGTTGACCCATTCCGCTCGATAGATGAAGGCGGCGTAGGCGAACTAATGCGTTTTGCCATCAAGGAAGGCAGGACGACCAAAGCCGACCTGAAAATCGGTATTTGCGGAGAGCATGGCGGCGACCCCCGCACCATCGACTTCTGCTACCGGATAGGGCTTAACTATGTGTCCTGCTCGCCTTTCCGTGTCCCGATAGCGCGGCTTGCCGGCGCTCAGGCTGTTATCCGTAACCCGAACATAAAATAAACTCAAACTTGTCCCAAAATTCATTCCTTACAAAGGAATAGAATTTTGGGACATGCTCCGCACTCTCACAAAAAAACCTGTTGACCGCCGCGCAAAAATGGTGTACAATAATAAAACAGGCGCTGTTACAGGGTAAACGCGCCAGAAAAACACTTTAACAGGAGGCAAATCTTGAGTGTAGCAAAATT
>JAIROZ010000044.1 GCA_031257255.1 Spirochaetaceae bacterium
TTCCTGAAAATCGGTTTTACCAATGGCGATGTACAAAAGCGCGTTGCGGAGCAGTTTCCCACGGCGCGTCCGGGGAAGCCGCCTTACAGAATTGTGCTGGAAGAATCCGCGATGAAAAATGACGGCGCGTCTTTTACAGACCATGATGTTCACAGGCTGTTGAAAAAGCGCGGTTTTGAAAATCCGCAAACCGAAACGGGCGGAAAAACCGAGTGGTTCAAATGCGCTGTTGATGATGTTAAGGCCGCCATTATTGCCATCAGAAACAATACGAATTTTGAAGAAGCCCGTACCCGTGATTTCAAAATGCGCCCCGAACAGGAAGCCGCCGTTGAAAAAACCGCCGCGTATTTTACGGCAATCTCTCAAGGCGGGGGAGCGCAGCGGACGCGAGGCGTTCCGCGCACACCGCATTTTTTGTGGAACGCTATGATTTACATAAATTTTTCTGTATATAAGCGGGAGGCAAACGCGGAAAGATGAGACCTGGTGCCGGTGCTTTCCTATCCTGCTTCTGCTGGAGCGCATTGAATTTCAACTTCATTTAGAAGGCGCTGCGTAAAACACAAGGCGGAGTCTTCCTGAATGGTTTTACCGCTAAAGCGGAGGCTGTCGGCATTTTCGAGGAGTCCGGCAATGCGTTCATGTCCTTCAATATTGAGCAGGCGGAATTCTCCGGCGGTAAGAGCGGCGCAGTCTATCGCATGAACACGGTCGATAAAATCCCTGAATTCAAAACAGACCAGCGATAAAAAAATGCCGGAATCAATTTTGCCTTTTTGCAGCCTTCGTTTAAATTTTTTTATACGCCGGATGATACGCCGGCGCGGCATACGAATACGGGCATTTTCCGCGATAACTCTGTATGCGGACTTTCCATACACAACGGCAAAAAGCACCGCGAGAATTCCCAGTATAAAAAGAGTAGATGCCAGCACAAGCAGCCAGAAAGTCCCCGGCGGATTTAACGGACCTTCCTGCGGCAATAACACAAGCGCCGCGTCATTCTTTGCCAGTACCGAAACTACATATACCTGCAGCCCCGAAAGCGTTTCGCCGCCCAGCGTTATCGCCGGCAAAGTAAGCATGCCCGCGCGCCACGAACGAAAACTGATTATCAGCGCCTTGCCGCTTCTGTCATATTCAACATTGAGTATCTCTATATCCCCGCCATCATTCTCCCAAAGCGCCGCCCCTTTTTGGATATTCAAAAAAAATTCATCCAACGGATATACAAGTTTGCCCGTATCTCCCACAGTTACTTCACTCGGAATTTGATACGGCTTTTGAACCTGCCCCTCCGCATTAAACGAAATTATTAGTAAGAGAAATACCGCCGGTATCAAAATTCTATCATAACAGTCAACTCTATTCTTCAATTTCATTTATCGTTATATATTTACTCCTCAAACTGAAGTTTAGACAATGTGGCGTACAGTCCGCCTTTTGCGATGAGTTCGGCGTGAGTGCCTTCTTCCACAAGCGAGCCGCCGGAAATTACCAGTATGCGTCCGGCATCCCGTATCGTGGAAAGCCGGTGCGCTATAACGATGGATGTGCGTCCGTGGAGTACACGTTTTAGTCCGAGTTGAATAAGTGTTTCGGTTTCCGTATCAATCGAACTGGTCGCCTCGTCCAGAATGACGACAGGCGGGTTATGCGCAACGGCGCGGGCAAAACTTATCAGTTGACGCTGCCCTTGCGATATATTTGCCGCGCCCTCAGAGAGCCGCGTATTGTAACCGTCCGGGAGCGCCGAAATAAAATCGTGAGCATACACGGCGCGGGCGGCATCCTCAATCTCTTGCTGGGTCAGCGGCAGCCCCAGACTTATGTTTTCGGCAACCGTCATCGAAAAAAGAAATACATCCTGCAAAACAGGCAGCGCGGCGCGGCGCAAGCCGTCAAGCGGGTAGTCGCGTACATTGACGCCGTTTAGCAGAATTCCGCCCTGTTGTATGTCCCAAAGCCGGGAAATCAAGTTGGTTATAGTGGTTTTGCCGGCACCCGACGGTCCGGTTATTGCGACAGTCTCTCCCTCATTCACCGAAAATGACAGCCCCTTTAATACCGGCTCGCCTGTTTCGTACATAAATTGAACATTGCGGAATTCTATCACGGGCGCCGGCTGCCGGGGCTGCGGCAATGATGGACATGTATCGGAGATGCTTTCATCTGTATCGAGCAGCATAAAGACGCGCTCCGCGCCGGCAAGCGCGGATTGCAGCATTGTATATTTTTCCGCTATATCCATTACCGGCATAAAAAACATTTGTATCAAATTGATGAACGCGACAAGTACGCCGATGGACAGCGACAGTCTGAGTACAAATACACTGCCTGCCGCGATGACGGCGGCAGTTGTAAATGTTGCGATAAATTCCACACTGGGACGGAACACGCCGAATATGTATATTTCCCGCAATGACGCATCGAGCAGGTCTCCGTTGAGTTTATTGAATTCGCGCCGGCTTTTTTCTTCGGTACGAAATAGGCGTACTATCCGTATGCCCGAAAGATGTTCTGAAAGATACGAATTGAGCGCCGAAGTTGCCGCGCGCTGGTCGCGGAATGCCGCCCGCGCTTTGACACGGCTTATTATTGTAACGGCGAGTACAGGCGGCATACACAACACGGCTACAAGCGCGAGTTTTGGAGAGAGCGCAAACAATGTTATTAACACGCCTGTCATTATGGCAAAGTCTTTTAGAAATGCCGTTAATACTGATGTAAAGAAATCATTTATAGTTTCCACATCGCCTGTAAGCCGGCTTACTATACGCCCCACAGGATGACGCGATAAAAATGCCGATGATTGCTTTAATGTTTTTTGATACAACTGCAGGCGGATGCTCTTCATTATGCGCTGCCCGGCAAGCCCGGAAAAATATGTCTGCACAAACGCGCCGATAAATGTAACAAAAAGCGCCGCAAGCAAAATAAGCACCGTTCGAGTAAGCGCATGGACACCACTCGCTTTGACAAGGGCGCGCTGCCCGCCGGTAAGTGTATTCAAATCTGATATACGAATCGCCGACATTGTACGCCGTGTATTATTTGCCGCATTACGCTCCGCGTTTGGCGGTACACTTTCTCCGCTGATAAAAAGATGAGATATGCTTTTGTCCGGCGGCATTCCTTCAAATACATACCATTTTTCGGTATCGAGTACGCCTTTTTCGCGCAGTTCCTTTTCCGCCGCCCCCGATATATGAAGGCGCGAATCCTCACAAACAAAAAGGCGCGGAAACAACAGTACGCCGCCCTTTTTTTGCAGCGCTTCCAGTTCAAGGCGCGTTTTTTCTGTAAGCCCGGCTGCCCCCGCCGCGCCGGATGCAACAATGTCTGCCGCCGCCGTATCTGCCGCCGCAAGGTTGAGCGCAATATACCGCG
This sequence comes from Spirochaetaceae bacterium, assembly GCA_031257255.1. GTDB lineage: Bacteria > Spirochaetota > Spirochaetia > Treponematales > Breznakiellaceae > JAIROZ01. Next base: position 3,394 of record JAIROZ010000044.1, read on the forward strand.
CTATGATATGCCTGTCGATAAGCCGTTGCTGAAGGAGCGGCACGGCAAGTTCCGAAGCGGTTGTTACCGCGAGGGCAATAAAAACAAGCGCCACAAGCGGCGCTTGCGGTTTTAGATATGTAAGTATGCGGCGAACCAGCGCTCCGTCATAGTCCTTAACATAATCTGTCTCGAAATAATCGCCCATGAGCAATAGTCTACACCGCAAGCGGGCGGGCGGGGAAGGCGGCGAACTATGTACATTGGGCGAGAGGCTTCCTCATATACTAACACGCTGCGCCTTGCCTACGCCGCTCACTGTGCCGTAAACTTTCCCTATGGCGTGTGTTAGTTATCCGCAGGGATGCTGTTTTTCTTCGCTTGCGGATATAGCGGGAAAAAAAATCGTTGTAATGGGCATAGGGCTGCACGGCGGCGGCGAGGAGTCTGTGCGTTTTTACATAAAGCACGGCGCGTCCGTTATTGCCACGGATACAAAAACCGAAGAACAACTGCGTCCTGTTATATCAAAACTAAAGAATGAATTTGAAAGCGAACTAAAAACAGGAAGGCTTCGTTTTTCTTTGAGCACTGCGCCCGGCGCGAATGACGGACATAAAATAAAAGAATTTGAAGAAGCCGATGTGGTAATAAAAAATCCCGGTGTCAAATTCACGGGAAGCAACAACCGGTTTCTTATGGCGGCAAAGGCGGTAGAAACCGATATGTCGGTCTTTCTGGCATTATGCAAAATTCCCGTTATTGCCGTTACCGGCAGCAAAGGAAAGTCAACAAGCGCCGAGGCAATATATTACGGATTGGAACAGGCGGGGTATCATCCGTTTCTTTCCGGCAATATACCGGGACGCAGCCCGTATAAATATTTTGATACAGACAGCGGCGCAAATGTCGCGGACATAGTTGTTCTCGAACTCTCCAGTTGGCAGTTGGCGGACTTGCGGGGGCGCGGCGTACTAAAACCGAAAGCGGCGCTCATAACTCCGGTATATCCCGACCACATGAATTGGTACGAAAACAGCATGGAAGATTATGCCGCCGACAAAAAAATCATATATAAGGAACAGGACGAAAGCGGCTGGACTATCTGCGAACTGGGCGGGGCGCATCCGCGCTGGGGCGATGAATTTGCCGCCGAAACAAAGGCGCGTATCCTGCGTTATTCTTCAACCCCGCTGCCCAACGGCATTTTGGGCGCATGGCTGGAGCCTTTTACTGAGCGCTCTTATCCGCTGGGGAAAATCAGGCTGAGTCCGTGTAATGCTGAAGGTGATATAATAGTTGATGAACTGGAAGTACCGGGCATGGCGGCGCGGCGCAATGTTCTTAACGCGGCGCTAGTTCTGGCGGCGCTTGGCGTGGAGGCGGAAAAAATCCGGCGCATTTATGCCGGGTGGAAAGGCATAAAACACCGCCTTGAATTTTTTTACAGATGGCAAGGCGCAAAAGCAGCGCTGCGTTTTTACAACGACAGCGCCGCCACTATCCCGGAAGCGGCGGCAAACGCGCTTACTGCATTTGATAAACCGCTCTGGTTTATCTGCGGCGGTACCGACAAAGAAATTAGCGCGGAAAATCTGCTGCCCCTGCTGGACGCGCTTGCGGCATACAAACACAAGTACAAAAGACCGGTTTTTCTTATAGACGGCGGGGCGCACAATAATTTTACACGCAGCAAACTGCTGCCGGCTCTCATTCAGAACGGAATAGACTACGAAGGTCCCTTTGCAAATTTTGACGCACTGCTTGCCGCGCTCAAAATGACAATAGAAAGTACAAAGTTTGAAGCGGGAACGCGGGAAGAAGCGGTTGTTTTTTCGCCCGGCGCGGCATCCTTCGGGCTTTTTGACAACGAATTTGTACGCGGAGATATTTTTAAGGAAACAGTTTCGCGGATTTTCGGGTAAAACCGGTATGGAATGAACGAGGCACAAGACCTTGCAGTCATCAAAATATATGGATAAAAATTGGGTAAACATTGATAATGAACATCCCACTAGCCCCTAAGCAGAAACTGTGCTACAATGGACAAACAACTTGTTCCGCTTACCGAACAAGTCTATTCATTCAAGGAGATGATTATGAAAATACTTATGGCATCGAGCGAAGCGGTACCTTTTGCCAAAACGGGCGGTCTTGCCGACGCCGTATCATCGCTTTCGCTCTCTCTTGCCAAACTTGGACACGAAGTAAAAATCACGCTGCCGCGTTACTACAGCGTAGACCGCGGCGCTCTTACTTTACTGGAAGGAGAAATGGGCGTTCCTGTGGGCGGTTTTGAAGAATGGTGCGCCGTTTACAAAACCATACTTCCCGGCTCGCCTCAAAAGAATCCGGTAGAGGTATATTTTATCGACCACGAAATATTTTTTGGGCGCGATGGCATATACGGCAGTCATTTTGAGCCGGATTTTATCGACAACCCGCGCCGGTTTACATTTTTTTCACTTTCTATATTTCAACTTTGCAAAAAAATTAAATGGTATCCCGATGTGCTGCATGCCCACGATTGGCCCACGGCATTAGTCCCGGCATTCCTCAAATTCGGCAGGCGCGAAGGGCACTTTGCCAAAACGGTTTCCGTCCTCACTATACACAATCTGGGGTATCAGGGCATTTACCACAAGGACAATTTCCACTACACAGGACTCGGCTGGAATCTCTATTTCGAGCAGGGTTTTGAGGACTGGGGGATGATGAATATGCTCAAGGCGGGTATTTACGCGGCGGACAAACTCAATACAGTCTCGCATACTTACCGTAACGAAACCATGACGCAGGGACAGGGCTTCCGGCTCGACGGACCTCTCAATTACAGGAATGCCGACTACCGGGGCATACGGAACGGCATAGATGACGACCTATGGAATCCCGCGACCGACAAATTGATACCCAAAAACTATACCGCCAAAGATTTGAGCGGCAAGGCGGAGGCAAAAAAAGCGCTGCAAGAGGCGTTTGGCATACATCCCGACCCGGATGTTCCGCTTATAGGTATGATAACGCGGCTTGCCGGACAGAAGGGCATAGGCGAACTCTTTGGTCCGGGCTACGGCTCGGCATATTCGATTTGCCACGATATGAATCTTCAGTTTGTACTCATTGGTACGGGTGAGGCATGGTGCGAAAACGAAGTACGCCATCTTTCGTCTCATCTTTCTAACTTTAAGGCAAAGATTGATTACAGCGAAAAATTGAGCCACCTAATTGAGGCAGGGTCGGACTTCTTTTTGATGCCGTCCCGTTATGAACCTTGCGGGCTCAATCAGATGTATTCACTGCTTTATGGGACTATCCCAATTGTGCGGCGCACCGGAGGACTGGCGGACACTGTGGAAAATTACAATCAAGAGACGGGGACAGGCACGGGCTTTATGTTTGACGACCTGACGCCTTCTTCGATATACAACACCGTTGGCTGGGCTGTTTGGGCGTACTACAACCAGAAGGAGCATATCAAGGCGATGCGCGAGCGCGGTATGGGGATGGATTTTTCGTGGACTACCTCCGCCCGTCAGTATATAGATATGTACGAAAGCGCCCTTGCGGCTATAGGCGCAAAACCGGCGGCAAAGTCAAAGACTACGGCAGCGGCAGAGCCGGCGGCACAGTCAAAGACTGCGGCGGCGGCGGCGGCAAAGTCAACAGCGGCGAAAACAGCAGCGGCAAAGCCGGCTGCAAAGCCAAAAGCGCCGTCTAAAGCGGCAGGCGCAAGTAAAACTTCAAGTAGCAAGAGCGTCAAGCCGAAAAATAAATAGAGGTGTAATTGAAAACTAGCGGCATTATTTTTACCGGATTACTCTTAGTTCTTGGCGCGTGCGAGACAAACAAGGGCAATCAGCCGGCGGCGCTGCCTAAGCCGCAGTTAATAACACAGCCGCAGGTTGTTGTGGCGCGTCAGCAGGCGCGTCCCTTCGACCCCGCGAATGTTCCGCCGGAAGTAAAAGAGGCGGTGCAGCGGGACATCGTTGACTACATCACCGAATTGAACGGCATCATACGCCGCCGCGATTTCCGCGAATGGACAAAACGCCTCTCCACAGATTACCAAAGATACTTAGGCTCGACAGAAAACCTTGCCAAGGCATCTCAAGCCGAACGTCTGCGGAAAAATAACATCACGCTTACCAGTTTGTACGACTATTTTATCCATGTGGTTGTCCCGTCCCGCGACCACGACCGTGTGGACGACATCGAATTTGTCAAAGAAACCGTAGTTAAGGCGTTCACCGTAGACCGGAACAGCCGTAAACTCAGGTTATACGAACTTGAACGCTCAGGCGATACATGGATTATCATCAACTAGGCAGGAAAAATGAAAAAAACAGCCGCCGTTTTTATTGTTCCGCTTTTTTTTGCCGCCGGCATTGCGCCGCTCTTTGCCCAGCAGAAGCAGCAGGAAACGAGCGTTGAGCAATCCTACCTTGATGAATCTATCGAACTGCGGATAATACGGCGGGTCGCGGAGAGCGAGAGCAGAGAAAGCAAACTTCAGGCGCTCGATTTTATACACGATTACCTTGGCGCAGGCAACAGCGATACGGCAATAGTTGGAATCCTCACTTCACTTTCCAGACAGGGTACTATGAACAAGGAGAGGCTGCTGGGCTCTCCCATTGGTAATGACTATCCCGATGTGCGCTGGCGCGCCACAGAATATCTTGGGCTGCTGCCAAAAGGCGTGGTCGAGGACTCGCTCAGATATATCCTCTTAAACGAGGAAGAGCCCGAAGTCGCCGTTGCCGCCGTCAACTCTCTCGCAAAAGTGGGTTCCTACGATACGGACACGGTTATCGCCATAGAAAAATCATTCCGTAAATTTGACGCGGGACGCCCCAGTGAGCGCCTCGCCATTGCCGTACTAGACTACTACGAAGCGGCACCCTCTCCCAAACCCCGTTACATGGCGGACACTATAGACTATGTTCGCAGCAGCCCCAACTATGATTACCGCATCCGCGCAAAAGCGGACAAACTTCTAAAAGAACTTATAAAAAGTTTCTACAAAGGAGATTAAGCCAAAATTCCGGCTATATGCCGTTCCTCATCAAGAAAAGGAACGGAACAAGAGTGAACCTCGTACCGCGTTCCGGGAAGGGCGCTCATTTCCCTTTCGATATTTTCCCGTCTGCCTTTGTACATCGCCAGAATTCCGCCGGGGGCAAGGATGCGCTTTATTCCCTTGCAGAGTTTGACATCCAGCGGTTTGAATGCGCGGCAAACGGCAAGGTTAAATCCGCCGGTTTTTGTTTCGTGCAAATCCGCGTTGACCGCGCAAGCATTGGAAAGCCCCAATGCCGCTATTGTATTAAGAAGAAAGCCATAACGCCGTCCGCCGCGCTCAATAAGAGTCCAGCGCCAATGTGGAAGCGCTATCGCAAGCGGTATGCCCGGAAGCCCCGCGCCGGAACCAATATCCGCGGCATTTACGGCGTCATCCTTGACGGCATTGACGGCTTTTTTTTGCAGATACGGCAGAGGCGCAAGACTGTCGAGTATGTGTTTGATTACAAGTTCTGTACGGGAAGCGTACGAAACAAGTCCGTACGCGCCGTTAAACATTTCAATTTCGTTTATATATTTGTTTAATAGTTCTATACATTCATCCGCGCCGCGCAGGAATGCCGCATTCCCGTTACAGGATGAATATATCTTTTGAACGCCAATTTCAAGTTCATTCATTTATTAGAGTTTTTCGGGTTACTGAACAAGTCCATTAACGAATTATCAAACCGCATTCAGCAATATACTGTCTGCCGGAAAAATTCGATTCGCGCATAAAAACTCTAAGCAGATATGAACCGCGCTTGTTAAAATAAAACTGCGTAGTATTCCGTTTTGTCTGCTTCTTTTCAAAATATTTGGTGTCTGCGGAAAGGTCTTTTTTCCCTTTTTTATCAAGCACCATAAAATCGAGATTCTGATTGTCCTTAAGCACATAAGAGAGCGAAAGTATGCCTCCGCCGACTTCGTACTGCTTGCTTAATGCCGGACTCAACTGAAGCACATTCTCAAAGTAAACCGGACGGATATACGGCAACTGCGTAAAATCATCAGGATGTATCAAATATTCCAGCAATTCATGATTGAGATTTAACGGAATGTGAGTATAAACAAAATACTGCGGATTTGTAAACAGCCATTCATTTGAATAAGTTTTTACAAATGTATATTTTTTGCCTGTAATTTCCATGCCGCCGGCATCCCATGCAGGGTCAACTATGTACCAGTCATCATATATCTGTACAATGTTCCATGAATGAAACGGTCTTTGATTGTATTCATTTTTTGTAAATGGAGAAAATTTTTCTGTCCGCGCATATCCATTTACAACCTCGCAATTATGAGACATTGCCTCGCATAAAGCCTGAAAAAGATTTGCGTAACCGGCGCTTACCGCAAGCCGGGAACGCACAACACTCAGCGCATCCTGCCTTTTTATACGCGCCGGGAAAAAACTTCGCGTACCGGCACGGTACATTTTTACATCATAAGTTAAATACGCAATTACAAAATCATGGGCGCGCTTTATACGCTCAAATTCATTTTTTGTATTCGATTTAATGTGATACGCGACAAGATTGATATATTCAAGCGGGTCGCGTCTGCTGTAACCCGAAAATTGCGGCGACTCCAGGATGGTATTTACAAAAGGGTCAATTTTGCCCGTGCGGAATGCGTCTGCTTCCTCGTAACTTACAGGAAGTTGATAAGTTCCGCGTTCGGTAACGGGAAAAGTTTTACAGGCAGTTAAGAGCATTACCGCCGCGGCTACAGGCGCTAAATATTTCAAATTGTTCTCCGTCTGCTGCTCACGCAAATTACGCAAACAGCCTTTGCTTATATTTTCGGTTTTTGAAAATAAAAATTTAGGGCAGTTCCAGCGCATCATCAAGCGAGTCGGTTACATTGCGCCCGCCTATCTGTTCAAAGAAACCGGATTTGAGCAGCGCCGAGCGGGGCTGGTCATGCACCTCAGTTATGATGAGAGTAACCTTATTCTTCTTACAGTCCAATAACAGCGATTCGAGCGCGGCTATGCCGCTGGAATCTATCGCCGGAACATTCCGCATACGGAGTATGATTTTCTTAGGCGTCTTGGAAACCTTGCGGAGCGTATCTTGCAGCATATCCGCTACCCCAAAAAAGAACGGTCCGTTGATTTCGTACACTTCGGTGTCCTTTTTGGCAAGTGAATGAATGTAATCCGCTTCTTTTTCGTGGTTATGCCCAAACGCCAGTTGCTCAATCACTTCATCATTCTCCGCTTTTATCCCCGCGACCGCTATCATTCTCCGCAGAAAGAGAATCACGGCGAGTACAAAGCCCACTTCTACCGCAAAGGTGAGGTCGACTATCACGGTGAGCGCAAAAGTCGTTATCAGCACAGAGGCATCGCTTTTTGGCGCCGTTTTGATGATGCGGATAAAGCGCCGTACATTGCTCATATCCCAAGAGACAACGATAAGGACGGCGGAAAGGCACGATAGCGGTATCATCGAGGCGGCAGGCGCGAGGAATAGCACAAAAAGGGCAAGCGCTGCCGCGTGGACTATGCCGGAGACGGGGCTTACCGCGCCGGATTTGATGTTGGTTGCGGTGCGGGCTATCGCGCCGGTCGCCGGTATGCCGCCAAACAAACCGGAAGCGATGTTGCCCAGCCCTTGCGCGATAAGTTCCGTATTGGAATTGTGGTTGTCGCCTGTCATGCCGTCCGCGACAACGGCGGATAGCAGGCTTTCGATGGCGGCAAGGAGCGCGATGGTTACCGCGTCCGGGAAGACGCCCACTATAATTTGCCAACTAACCGGCGGCAGTACCGGCAGCGGAATAACACGCGGTATGCCGCCAAATCTGCTCGCTATCGTTTCTATGTTCAGGTGGAGCGCAAAGGCGGCGGCTGTAACCCCAAAAACGGCAACTACCGCGCCGGGTATCTGCGGCAGAAAAATCCGCGCCAGAACAATGATAACCACTGTGGCAACTCCGGCGGCAAGCGTCGGGATGTCCGTTGTGGGCAGCGCCTTAAAGTATTCTATCCATTTGGTAAAAAATTCCGGCGAACTTTGCGCTATATCCAAGCCGAAAAAGTCCTTTATCTGCTGCGAAAAAATCAGTACGCCTATGCCTGTGGTAAACCCTGTGGTAACGGGATAGGGGATGTACTTGATGAACTTGCCGAGCCCGCAAAGCCCCATTACGCAGAGCAGCAGCCCCGCGAGTATGGTAGCGGCGAGCAGCCCGCCCATCCCATGCCGTGAGATAACGCCGAAAATGATGATGACAAACGCGCCTGTAGGTCCGCCAATCTGATAGCGGCTGCCGCCAAGAGCGCTGATAAAAAAGCCGGCAATTATTGCCGTCCAAAGCCCCTGCGCCGGACTGCCGCCCGCCGCTATGCTGAATGCCATCGCCAGCGGCAGCGCCACAACGCCCACTATAACGCCGGATATGCAATCCTTCCCAAAAAGCGCCCGCGTATAGACAATCTGCCCGTTAAACAACCCGGCGCTGCGCGGAATTAAGTCTTTTGTGTTGAATAATGTAAATTTTTTTTCCATAAGTAAGAATGAAAACTGAGGTGTTTTGTGTTTCCTCCCAACTTCATTCTACACGAGCGCAAGAGTTTGTACTAGGGAAGTACCGGCACGGCAAGCCTCAATTTTGAGGCTTGCCGAAATCGCGGTTTATTTGCCGGTCATTGCTTCTACGCCGCGGGCGCGTATATCTTTTATTATATCAGTATAGATTGAACGTTCCGCCTGCGACATTGCTTTGTTGTT
>JAIROZ010000052.1 GCA_031257255.1 Spirochaetaceae bacterium
TTAAACCGTTTGCTTTCATCTGGGAAATAGCGCTTTCTTCCAGACGGGTAACGGCTTGTTCATTACGGGTTACGGTTTGTTCAGCAAGCGCCAAAAACCGCGCCCGGTATTTTTCGGGAATCCGGTTCCAGGTAACTTCGTTCATCACGATGCCGCCCATAAAAGGCGCTACCCGCATATCGGCCATGTTTTTTGCTATGCCGAAGGTCTGCGTTGCCGCTACATTTATAGGGCTTTGCCATATCGCGTCAATAGTGCGGCTGTTCAAAAAAACAATCACGTCATTGGTTGTTGCAGGGACAATTTTGTAGCCCATCGCGCTGAATGCGTCATTAAAAGACTGCATCGTCGGGTCGCCGGCTAATTTCTGCTTTTTGAGGTCATCGGGAACGCGCACGGGCTGGCGCGAAAAGAAATTCACCCAGCCCACCTTTGACCATGCTATCGTTTTGAAACCGGCGTTTTCAATGCCTTTTTCAAGTTCACCGCGCACTTCGGAGAGTACGGCATTCAATTCATCATCGGTACGGATGAAAAACGGCGCGCTTAATGTCATTAACGACGGTGAAATAAGGCTTATTCCTATCGAAGTAAAAACCGCCGCCTGCACTTGATTTTGGCGCAGTTTGCGAAGAACATCGGTTTCACTGCCGGCTACGCCGTTGTGGTAAACGCGCACTTCGATTTCACCGCCGCTTGCCTGCGTCCATTGCTTCGCAAGGTTGTTGAGCGCTTCTCCCCAGGGCGTTGATTCTGGAGCAAGCGATGCTAATTTTATTACAAGTTTAGATTTTTGCCCAAATGCCGGACAAAGAAAAACGCATAAAAGGGCAAAAAAAACAATTGATTTCTTCATGCCTCAAATCCTACCGCAAAACCTGTTTCTGTGCTATATTCCTTCCAGCGATGTGTGATAGTAAAAATTGGATTGAACGCGACCTGCGGCATATTTGGCATCCCTGTTCCCAAATGAAAGACTACGAAACGCTGCCCCCTGTGGTTGTTGACCGCGGCGAAGGAGCGCGGCTTTTTGGCGTGGACGGCAAAACATACATTGATATCGTTGGTTCGTGGTGGTGCAATCTGCTGGGGCATTGCAACCCGCACATCAATAACGCGATAAAACGCCAACTTGATTCCCTTGAACATGTCATATTCGCCCATTTTTCACATCCGCCGGCCATTGAGTACGCGGAACGGCTCTGCGCCGTCCTGCCTGCCGGCCTCTGCAAATTGCACTTTTCGGATAACGGTTCATCTGCCGTAGAGTGCGCTCTTAAAATGAGTTTCCAGTACCAGGCGCAAATGGGTAAGCCGCGTAAACAACGTTTTATGTGCCTGTCGGAAGGCTATCATGGCGAAACTATAGGAGCGTTATCCGTTGGCGCAATGGATGTTTTTACCGGCGTGTTCAAGCCTCTCCTCGTGGATAGCATTAGGATTCCCGCGCCCGATTGTTACCGGTGCCCCTATGGGCAGGAACGCGCCTCATGCGCCTGCCCCTGCCTTGATGCGGCGCGGGCGGTTTTTGAACGCCATGCGGATGAATGCTGCGCCCTCATTGCCGAGCCGCTGCTGCAAGGCGCTGCCGGTATGCGCATATATCCCGAAGAGTACCTGCGCGGTCTTCGCGCCCTTTGTGATAATTACGATGTCCTGTTCATAGCCGATGAAATAGCAACCGGCTTTGGCCGTACCGGAGAACTGTTTGCCTGCGCCCGCGCCGGTATAAGCCCCGATTTGATGTGCCTTTCCAAATCCATTACGGGCGGCTATCTGCCCTTTTCCGTGCTGGCCGTTACCCAACCCATTTACGATGCTTTTTATGCGGACTACAGCGCCCGCCGCGCTTTTCTCCACAGCCATACCTTCAGCGGTAATCCTTTGGGATGCGCCGCCGCCCTTGCCGTCCTTGACCTTTTGCTAAACGGCCGCGATGGCGCCGCTCCGGCGCTGCAAACAGCCCGCGGCAATGCTGTTTGGCTCCATGAAACACTGCAATCCGCCCTGGGAGGGCATCCCCATGTCGGCGAAATTCGCGCCATCAATCTGATAAACGCCATAGAACTAGTCGCGGATAAACGCGCCAAAACGCCTTTTCCCCCCGCGCGGCGTACCGGCCGGCAGATTTACAAAAAAGCGCTCGAACTTGGGCTTTTGCTCCGCCCGCTCGGCGATGTCCTCTATTTCAATCCTCCTTTGAATACCGAACGCTCCATACTGGCGGAAGCCGCCGCCCTCTGCAAGCAATCTATCGAAACCGGTATACAATGGTAGGGGTAGGGGATAGGGGGTGGTGAGTAGTGGGTGGTGAGTAGGGGGTAGGGGGGAGGGGGTAGGGGGTAGGGGAGGGGGGTGGGGCGCCGTTAACTCTGTCAATTAGGGCGGTGTATGTTTTCGCGGTGTGTTACGCGCTTAAAAGATTGGAAGGGAGGCAAAAACGGGAATGAGGGAAGCGTTAGACTACAGTCCGCGACCGCCGGACTATAATCTGGAACCGCTAGACTTTAGTCTAAAAGTTCCCGGCTGTAGTCCGAAGCCGCTAGACTATAGTCTGGAGCCGCTAGACTTTAGTCTAAAAGTTCCCGACTGTAGTCTGAAGCCGCTAGACTACAGCCTGGAGCCGCTGGACTAAAGTCTGGAAATGAGAGACTATAGTCGTGAAGTTATACAGTATAGTCCGGCGCGACCGGATTTGAATAAAACACAAGGAGGCTGTTATGGCTCATAGTGATTGGGTTCCCACGAGGGAACAGGATTTAGTCGATTTGTGCCAAAAATGGAAAGCGGGGCTGGAAAATCAGGCAAATACGACCGCTTTCGGCTGGAAAGCGGCGGAGGCTGCGGACGCGCTGGCGAAAGTTACCGCGTTTTTGACGGCGCGGGCGGCTTATGAGGATGTCGATTCCACGGCAAACCGCATGGCAAAGGACGAAGCGAAGGACGCGGCTCGCGCCGCCATGCGGGATTTCGCCAACTCCGACATCCGCTACAACAAGCAGATGAACGATGAGGCAAAACTGGTCTACGGCATCCACCCGGTTGACCGGACGCCGACAACGGGCGGCGCGCCGGAAAGTTACCCGGAAGCGGAGGCGGACACCTCGGTAATGCGGCAGGTTGCAATTCACTTTTGGGATAGCGTGACCAAAAAGCGGGGCAAACCCCACGGCGTTCACGGCGCGGAAATCCGCTGGGCGCTGCTGGACAATCCGCCCCGTTCGGTTGAGGACTTGACCAAATCCGCCTTCGACACGGCAAGCCCCTACACCTTCAAATTCGATGAGTCCGACAGAGGCAAATCCTTATACATCTGCCCCTGCTGGGAAAACAACAAAGGCGAAAAAGGCCCCTACGGCGAAATTGTAAAGGTAATTATTCCGTAATTGTTAAAAGGCGGTCGGGCAAACGCCTACGGCGTTTGTCCCGGAGTTTGCGGCAACGCCGCAAACTCCGCCCGGCGTATATATTATGCTTCAAAATGGATAACATTGCACAAAGATGAATTATTGGCGGACTGGGAATTGGCTCAAAACGGCGAAACCCCATACAATATTGACCCGTTAAAATAAGGAAATGCAATGTATTTATCAATAGTGAGCGTAAAACCTTTGGAAGATTATTGTCTGGAACTCGTCTTTGAGAATAATGAAATAAAAAAATTCGATATGAATCCTTATTTGGAAACCGGAATATTTAAAAAATTAAAAGATGAAAAAATATTTAATCAAGTTAAAATATCATTTGATACTATTGAATGGCCGGGAGGGATAGATTTAGACCCGGAAGTATTATACGAAAAAGGCATGCTAACTGAAAAAATACTTCCAAAATGTTTTGCCCCCCCCCCCCCCCGTAAACTCCGCCTGCTTATAGATTCTGCTTCAAAAAAACTTCCGCCGTGTTCATTGCCGCTTCTTCGTCACTGCCGGTAATTTCAAGTGTTATTGTTTCGTTTACACGGACTTGCAGGTTCAACAGTTCATACAAGTCCTTGCCGTTGCAAAAATCATTGCCGCGGCGGATTTTTATATGGCTTTCAAAACCCGCCATTAATTTGGTAAACCGCATTGCGGGGCGGGGATTTATGCCGATGTTGTTTTTTAT
>JAIROZ010000078.1 GCA_031257255.1 Spirochaetaceae bacterium
CTGGAAAAGTTAGGGAAAGACTGATTTATGCTCGATTGCATATAAAAGACTCAATTTAATCAGCATTGCCCTAAACCAGCCCCATCAATACTTTAGCGTTCAAGGAAAAAAGCTCACGCACACGCTTATGCCCAATGTACATAACCCGCCGCAGCCTATTGTCTCTTTTTACGAATTCACTTAAATTCAAAACAATATCCACAAAATACGGAAGGAGATTTCAAATGACAACATTATTCAGAATGACGGGGGGGGGGGGGGGGAGTACCACATAAACACCTCACAGCAGCGGCGCTAACCCTAGCGCTGGTATGCGCAGCTTGTAAAGGCGGCATTACCGAGATAATTAGCGGACCCAAGCCGCCTATGCTAACGGAACTTTATTTTACTTTAGCGGACGAGAGCGGCGGCAATGCGGACGAGAAGACGGAGCGGGTTTTGACGGTGCTGGACGCGATAACGCTGGACGAGGCGACCAAAGACGGCGCGGTTATCGTTGATATAGAAGACTTTAAGATTATTTTGCCGGCGACCCCCTACAGCAAAGTACAGATACACGCAAGCGCCGATAACGCGAAGATTGAGTTTAGCCACAATGGTATGGAAGTTTCCGGCGATATTACCGATGAGAAAAATGTTAAGGATATATTTACGCCGGCGGCGGGCGGGCACACAAAAATACTGGTAACGGGGAATAATTGGAATCCGCGCCAGTATACAATTACCTACATAGACAAAGACACGGCAGGCGGCGCGGAAGAAAACAAAGAAGGCGCTATGCTAACAAGCGTAACCGTTACGGCGGTTCAGCCGGAGCAAGTAAAGACGCTTAGATTGGCAGGCGGAGTATTTGAGAACGGGACAAAGAGCGATGTGGTAAACCTGAGCGCCGGGACAACATCGGTAACGGTTACAGCCGAGCCGGAGGCGGGCGGTAGTGTTACATACAGCGTTCAAAATCCAATTACTTTGACGGCGGGCGGGGTAACGGCGGTGTATATATACGCGGCAAAGGACGGCAAGAGCCGGTCGACATACACGCTATTGCTTTCGGCTCCGGCGCAAGGACAGACCACGGTGCCTTCTATTATTGTTGTTCCGTTCAAGACGATGTACAAAATCGACGAAAGCATTAACCCCACCGTAGACCTTGCTGTATATCTGCGGAAGGAAGACGGAGTAACAGAGAAAGTAAGCGGCGGGTTTGGCGGCATACCGGCGGCGGTATTTACGGCTGAGGAGACACGGGAAATAACTGTAACCTACACTTACGCGCAGACAAGTTTGAGCGCGAAGTATACGGTATGGGTAAGCGATACGCCTGCAATTCCGATAATTCCAAGCATCAAAATCATCGGCTATGACGCGAGCAGTATTGTAGAATTGGAATTGGAATATGTAGACGGCGGGGTGCTGACTCTTGCGCGGGAGTCTGTGCAAAGCGGAACATATACATATTCGGCAGGGAGGGGGACTCTTGCCGGGGGCGTTATCCGCAGCGTCAAAATTGGAACAAACCCGGAGATACTTTTGGGGCGTAAAGACAGCGATGGGGCTATTACATTAAAACTGGATGGCGCCGGCGCGTTGGAATTCCGGGACGCGGATAGCGCGGGGTATGTTCCGGTGGGGACTTATTGGGCGCGGCAGATTATCAGAACAGGCGGGAAAACTGGACGCGGATAGGCGGATTTTACGGCGAATTTGACGGCGGCGGGCATACGATAGACAACCTGTATATAAGCGGTCTTATCAACCAAGGATTGTTTGGGACTGTTGATGCCACCGGGATGCTAAAAAATATCCGTATCGCAAGCGGCTCGGTATCGGGATACAATAATACCGGCGGCGTGGCAGGGGCGAACTACGGCACCATTAACGCCTGCTACAACAACGCTGATATATCGGGCAGCATTAATCGTACCGGTGGCGTGGCGGGTTGGAACTTCGGAACCATTAACGCCTGCTACAATACCGGCGCGGTGTCTGGTTCTGGCACGGTTGGCGGCGTGGTAGGGAACAGCAACGGTACTATTACTGCCTGTTACAATACCGGCACAGTAGATGGCTTTAGTGGTGTCGGCGGCGTGGTGGGGGGTGCCACACTCTGCGCCATTACCGCCTGTTACAATACCGGCGCGGTGTCCGGCATCGGCTTTGTAGGCGGCGTGGCAGGAGAGGCAAGCGACGGATCCATTACCGCCTGTTACAATGCAGGCGCGGTGTCCGGCTCTACCGAGACCGGCGGCGTGATGGGATGTAACGAATACGGCACCATTAACGCCTGTTACTGGGATAATTCCGTTACTCCGCATCCCGCCAATGGCATAGGCGAACCTGCCGATGATACAGACGCGGCGCCATTCAACGGCGCGGCGGCTTTCCCTCCCGTAACCGCTACAAATGCCGAGTGGGGCGCAGGCGATGGTTCCGGCAGCGGCAAGTACTGGAAAGCCGGTACTACCGGCGGGGGGCAGTTGCCGAAGTTGTGGTTTGAACAATAATACACAAGCGAGGCTGGAATTTAACCCGGCGTACCAGCCCCGCGTACATAATTAACACCCATTAACTAAAACAGTGTTTTATCTGTATCATCAGATATGAATCAATTTATCCGCAAGAGTTTACAAAAATTTGATAAACTTCCCGCCGAGTTGTCGCGGGGACTGGTAGAAAACGCCCTTTCTGTTCTCACGCTTCTGGAAAATATAGTCGATTCGATACCGCAGGGTATACTTGTCTGCGATGCCCAGCATAACTTAGTGCTGAGCAATGTCTATGCCCGGCATATACTCCCGTTTGACGGCGAGGAAACCGGCAAACATAAGGCATGGGAGGCGGTAAAAGACAATGGTGTAAAAGATTTTTTATATGAGACGCTAAAGGCGGGAGTGGATATTGAGGAACACGAGATTGAACTGGAAGGCACGGAAAGAACGCGGCTTGTTTCATTTACGATACATCCGCTTGTGCGCGAGGGGCATATAGCGGGAAGCATTATACTGATTAGCGATATTACACAGCGGCGGGTAAAAGAAGCAAAATTAAAACAGATGGAAAGCCTTGCAAGCCTTACTACACTGGCGGCGGGTGTCGCTCACGAAATAAAAAATCCGCTTGCGGCAATTTCGATACATGTTCAAATATTAAAAAAATCGGTAGACAAAATCCGTGAATGCTGCGAAAAGGCGGACAAGCAATGCGCTCCCGAACTTGAAAATCATCTGGAAGTTGTAAGTGATGAAATCAGGCGGCTAAATAAAATAGTTGTCGATTTTCTATTTGCCGTGCGCCCTATGGAACTCGTTTTGCGTAAAACAAACATAAATGAACTTGTAAGCGAAGTACTCAGGCTGGAAAAAAGCGAAGCGGAAGCGGCGGGCATAACTTGCGGCGCGGAACTTGACGAATCAATTCCGCCGCTCGTTATCGACAAACAGCGAATGCGGGAAGCGCTTGTCAACCTTGTAAAAAACGCGATAGAAGCGGCGGGAACGCATGGCGCGGAATTTGATGAGAGTACGCAGAGAGGTTATATACGCTGCGCTACAAAGATGAACGGGGAACGGGTATTGCTCAGTGTTACAGATAATGGACCGGGTATATCGTCCTGCAACCTCACTCGTGTTTTCGACCCGTACTGGACAACGAAGGCGGACGGCTCAGGTTTGGGGCTTACTCTTGTATTTAAGGTAATTCAGGCGCATAATGGAGAAATCACGGTTCATTCCAGTCCCGGTGAAGGCGCATGTTTTCTTATCAGTCTGCCTGCGCCGGGCGGAGATATAAAAATGCTGGAAACGAACAGCGGGCAGTAATGGGCAGTAATGGAATCTATTGTTTTAATTGTTGATGACGAAAAAAATATACGCGAAGGGTTAGCGGAATTTTTACGGCAGGAAGGCTTGAATGTTGAAACCTCTCCGGATGGGGAGAGTGCGCTCAAGAGATGCCGGGGCGGCGCGGATATTGCGCTCGTTATTTCAGATTTGAAAATGCCGGGTATGGACGGCATGGAACTTCTTAAAGCGCTCAAAAAAGAAACCGAAGGCATACAAGTAATAATGCTCACAGGGCATGGCACTATACGCGATGCCACAGAAGCGATGCGGCTTGGCGCGTGGGATTTTTTTACAAAGCCGATAGAAGACTACGACCGCCTATCCATTATTGTACGCCGTGTTATAGATAATCATAAACGTTATATACGGACAAGGCGGCTGGAAGAAGAAGTCGCCGAAAGAACGCGCTTCCGCAGCATTATCGGGAACAGCGCCGCGATACGCGGAGTACTGGATACTGTGTCCCGTGTAGCGCCGGCGCGGGCATCGGTGCTTATTACAGGCGAGTCGGGCGTGGGCAAAGAAATGATAGCGGATATGATACATCATCTTTCGCCGCGTGCGGAAAAGCCGCTTATTAAAGTACATTGCGCGGCGCTTGCCGAAAGCATTTTGGAAAGCGAACTTTTCGGGCACGAGAAGGGGGCGTTCACCGGGGCGGTCGGGCGCAGGCGCGGCAAGTTTGAACTGGCGCACGAGGGGACTCTCTTTTTGGACGAAATAGGAGAGATTGAACAGAATATACAGGTAAAATTGCTCCGCGTCTTGCAGGAAAAAAAGTTTGAGCGTGTAGGCGGCGAGGATACCATCGAAGTTGATATACGCCTTATTGCCGCGACCAACAAGAATCTGCTGGAAGAAATAAAAAAAGGCAGTTTCCGCGAGGACTTGTACTACAGGCTCAATGTTGTATCTGTTCATGTACCGCCGCTGCGCGAGCGCAAAGACGACCTGCCGCTGCTCATCAACACATTTGTAAAACAATTTGCGCAGGAAAACGCGAAGGTTGTTGACGGTGTTGATGAAGCGGCGCGGGCGCGGCTCTACAACTATTCGTGGCCCGGCAACATACGCGAACTTAGGAATTGCATCGAAAGCGCCGTTGTAATGACGAAAGGTCCGCTTGTACGCGAGGACGACCTGCCGCCGACACTCCGTTCAGTTTCGGCGGACGGATTTATACAGATTCCGGCGGGTGTTACTCTGGACGAAGCGGAACAAATTATCGTTGCAAGAACGCTTACGGAACTGCGCGGCAACAAAAATGAAACGGCGCGGCAGTTGGGAATAAGCCGGAAGACGCTGTACCGGAAACTTACCGAATGGGGGACTCCGGACGAAGAAATAAATAATTCCGGCGCGGACAAGGAATCCGCCACGGAAAAAATATAGATAAAGGAAATAAAATGAAAGATTACACATATCACAGCGTTGAAGAATGGCGGCGCTCTATTATTACTCTAAATGACGATGTGTTTTTTACGCTTATAAATGGAACTATAGGCAATGTAAAAACGCCCTACAACAAACAAAAACTTGCGGGAGACTTGCAGGCATTTTTAGCGCGCCCGGATGTACGCGATACAATAGACGCGCTTATAGACGAAAATGACATCGAAATTATATCCGCGCTTGCGTTGCTTGGCGCTCCTGATAAACAAGAACTTGTCGAACTGCTTGCCGGCAGCGCCAACAATATAGTACTCCACAACCGCATACAAAATATGGAAGAGCGTCTGTTAATTTACCGCTCACAGGAAGACGAGTCTGTTACTTTTCATCTTAATCCTGTTTTGGCAGATATACTTAACAAGTATAAAGGCAATTATTCATATCTGCTGCCTGAATATACAATTTTAGAAGAAACATTTGCGTCTGCCGCAACAAATAATACAGCGGAGGCGGCGCAGGACGCGGACGAGGAATTCCCGCAGGCGCTGTTTAATGATGCCGTTATTGCCGCCGCGCTCCGGTTTACCGCTTGCCTGCAAGAACCTGTAAAAGGAGACGGCTTATTAAAGAAAAAAGCCCTTGACGAATTTGAGCAGGTTTTCGGCAAGATTGACGCCGAAACATATACAGGAATCCTTTGCGTACTCGGCTTGATAACAAAAAAAGAAAGCGTTATAGAAGAAGACGAACAAAAAATCGCTTCATTTGCCGCATTAAGCGCAAACGAAAGGCGCGTCTACTGCGCCGCCGCTCTTTATATATACAAAACCGGCGGCATTGAACCCAAAACCGGAACGCCGTCTATGTCTTCATATATCGAAAAAGTAAGCATATCAATGGCGGCTTCGTTTATATACTCGCTGCTTACCTGCCTAAAGGAAATAAGCCGGCTTGCGGAAGATGGTATTACAAGCGTATTTCCGGCGCGTACGCTTAAACGGATAACGCTTTTGCTCCGTAAAAATTTTTCCAGCAGGTATTATTTTTCAAAACCGTTTGCGCGGGACGAGGATTTTCTTTTTTCCATTATTTGTAAATCGGGGCTTTTGCGCCGCGCCGAACTAACGGAAGGCGCTCCGGAATCTGCCGGGATATATTATGCCCTTCCTTTGAACATGGACTTTAGCGGCGGCGTAAAAACAGGCAAAATTAGTTTTAATGGGGCTTTTTCGTGCATTACAGCGCCCGAAACGCCTTTTAATGAAGCCGCTAAAATCGCGCTGTTAGGCAGTTTAACCTCGGTTGATATTTCCGGCGGAACACCGTTGATTCAGCACGAAATAAAAAGAACCGGCGTCCAGCGGGCGCTTGACCGTGGTTTAAGCGCGGATGAAATACTCGATACGCTTAAACGGCTTTCCGGCGGCACCGAAGACGAGTCGCTTATATGGTCAATTAATGAATGGACAAAGCGTTCTTCGGAAGTAACGGTGTACGATACATTATGCGTAACTCTTTCCGGCGAACAATTGTTTGCGGCACGCGCCCCTTCGTTCTCCAGACTGATACTTAGCAATCCGGCACCCGGTGTTTTTATATTAAATACAAAAAATAAAAAAACGGTTCTTGACGCCCTTGCAAAATGCGGCATTGACACGGTGTCTTCTCCTTCAGATAAAGAAAACAAAAAGTTTGCCTCCGCATCGTATTACAATGGATATTCACATCTTTCGTACATAGAGGCTTTTGGCGGAATGCGCGGGAATGCCTTTACAAATGGCAGGGATGCCGGCGAAATCCGCCGGACTATAGTTGATGCGCGTAAAAATGATTTACAAGCCGCAGTAGACAGCGCTCCGCTTTCCGAACCGCAAAAAGAAGCGCTAAAAAACCGCATATCAAAACGTCTGATTGTATCGTTAAGCCAAATGGAGGGCATCAAGGTAAACGAAGAGAAACTCGAAGCCCGCGGAATGGACTATAACGGCAAGATAGCGCTCGCAAAACAGGCGGTGGAAACAAAAGACCTGCTAGAAATAGAAATTAACGGCAGTGAAGAACGCATACTTGTAAAGCCAATATCCATAGGCAAGCGTGAAAGCGACACCGTAATAAGCGCGGTTACCGTAAATACCACAGAAGGCGGCGAAAAAAAGAATATATCATTCCCTCTCGGAAAAATTAAATATATTAGGCGGCTTAAAAATTCATCATCAATATAAAAATAAAAAAAGCCATTGCGTACAGAATTTAATTATAAATAAATATTTACCGAAAATATAAAGGTAACGCGCTTATCTTAAACCTTATATATTAAACCGCAATAGATGCGGGGGTTGACAAGAAAAATACAAAGTATGTATAATAAGCGCATATTTCTATTTAAGGAGAATTATTTATGCCAAGAGGAACAGGTTCATCCGGTAAAACACCGGGTACAGAGTTGAAGAAACTCATCGAAGAGCATGGATTGTCGGTGCGCGCGACTGCGCTGGCGATGGGCGAAACATCTATGTCGCTAAAAGCAGCGTTAGATGGAAAAAAGAAATTCACGCCGGATTTCGCGCTTAAACTTGAAAAAGTTTTTGGAAAGAAAGCCGATGAATGGGTGCAGATGCAGGTAGCATGTGATTTCGCCGCGGCGAAGAGCAACACATCTCTGCAAAGCAAACTCGCCGGAATAAAGAAGGCAGGCGACATTAAAAGCGGCAGAGGACCCAAAAAAGAAGCTGGCGCAAAAAAAGGAACTAAAGCGGGCGCAAAAACCGCCGCAGGCGCAAAACGCGGACCAAAGGCGGCAGCCAAAACCGCCAAGACTACCGGCGCAAAGCGCGGTCCCAAACCCAAAACTCCGGCTGCATCGGAAATGTAAAACCAACGGTATAAAGGGGCATATTGGAAAGTCAAAGATTTCCCAATATGCCCCTTTACCAAATACACAGCCGCCTGTAAAATAATTATATGCGGCAAAAACTATTCCCCGCTGTTATATTTTTATTTTTGTCCAAAGCAAGTGTTATGTATGCGCAGACGCCGCCTGCCCCTGCCCTGCCCTTTCCCGGAATGTCAACTCAGGGAACAATGAGCGTCCCGCAAGCGCCGCAGGGTCCTGTTGTGCCATTTATCGACCTTACTGTACGCAATCCGCAGTCCGGGCGGGAAGTAGCGTTCAGCGTTCAACTGCTGCTGCTGCTTACTGTACTAACGCTTGCGCCAAGTATACTCATTTTGATGACAAGTTTCCTCCGCGTTTCCATTGTCCTCGATTTTATTAAACGGGCGCTGTCGCTTCAGCAGGTACCGCCAAATCAGGTAATACTCGGCATATCGCTTTTTCTTACAATTTTTATTATGTGGCCAACATTAGACACCATAAATACAAACGCGATACGCCCGCTAACCGAAGGGACAATTACCACGCAGGAAGCGTACCGTCAGGCGGAAGCGCCTTTGCGTATGTTTATGTTTAATCAGATGCAATCCAAAAGCAGCCGTGATAACATAGGGCTTTTTATGGTTATGCGCGGTATGTCCCGCCCTAATACGCTTGCCGATGTGCCCACTTATGCGCTAATTCCGGCTTTTATACTGAATGAACTTACGGTCGCGTTCAAAATCGGAATACTGCTGTTTATTCCTTTTATAGTAATTGATATGCTTGTTGCAAGCGCTCTTATGTCTATGGGCATGATAATGCTGCCGCCTGTAATGATTTCCATGCCGTTCAAACTGATTTTATTCATTATGGTTGACGGCTGGGGGCTTTTAACACGCCAATTGGCGGCTTCGTTCGCGCTGTAAAGAGATTTGATATATGAGTACAGGATTTGTAACAAGTTTGCTGAGGGACGGCGTTTTTCAAGTAATTTCGGTATCTGCCCCGATGCTCTTAACCGCTCTCGCCATTGGGCTAATTGTTGCGATATTGCAGGCGACAACTTCGATACAGGAGCAGACGCTCACATTCCTTCCAAAATTGGTTGCAATACTCCTAGTGCTCGCTTTTTTGGGAGGCTGGATGTTTACCCGCTTGGGCGAGTATACCATAAGGCTTTTTAGCATGATACCGGAAATGACGCGCTAATATGGAAACTGTAACAGTCCTGATGATAGGCGATGTTGTCGGCGAGGCGGGAATGGCGCTTGTAAAGGAACGCCTGCGCCCCCTTTCTCTTGAATACGGCGCGGCGCTGACTGTTGTAAACGGCGAGAACGCCGCCGCAGGTTATGGGCTTACCGAGGCGCTTGCCAACGAAATTTTTGACGCGGGCGCGGATATAATAACAAGCGGGAATCATATTTGGGAGAAGCGCGAATTCTGGCAATATATGGATGATAATGAGCGCGTTCTCCGACCGGCAAACTATCCTCCGCAAACATGCGGGCGCGGCTTGGCTCTTATCGAAAAAGCCGGACTATCTTTTGCCGTTATCAATTTACAGGGACGCAAACACATGACGGCTATTGACTGCCCATTCAAATGTTTTGATTCGATATACGAAACATTAAGCGCCGGACAGGAAACCGCAAAGAACGGCGCTGCGCAAACCGGCACGCCGCCCTGCCCTATCATTCTGGTTGACTTTCATGCGGAAGCCTCAGACGAAAAAGAGGCGCTGGGTCTCTATATTGACGGACGCGCCGCCGTCATTGCCGGAACACACACACATGTTCAGACGGCAGACGAAAAAATACTGCCGCATGGAACGGCATACATCACAGACTTAGGCATGACGGGAGCGTCCGGCGCTGTTATCGGAATGAAGGCTGAGCCGTGTGTATCGCGGTTTGTGTCGCATATACAGGCGCGTATGGAATGCGCGTCCGAAAATCCCGCGCTTCAAGGAATAGCCGTAAAAATAGATGCCGCAAACGGACGGTCTGTAGAAATCCGGCGCATATAAGGTTAATCTATAAGTGTGAGTTTTGTTTTGAAAACAGTTAAAAAAGCCGTGTCAAAAGCCATACTTTTGACGGGGCTTTTTGCGGCAGGCTGTAAATTCGGAGAAGCGGCGCCTCCGCCGGAGGCTGCCGTAGAAGGGTCTAATGTCAAAATAGAAATAACAGTTACTCATGCGGAAGGCGACTCAAGCGAGTATTACAATTTTTACAAAGATAAATACATATATATCGAAGGCTACTATAACGAAAACAGAGGGAAGTCCGGCGCGGAAAGCAGCGCGGAAGAACAGACGCCAAAAATAGAAGGTTTTGTTGACGCATCCTTTAAGTCCGGCATGATACTGCCTAAAACTACGCATGGAACAACGGACGATACAGTTACCATACCGTTATACCTAAGAATCGATTATGACGACCTTTCCAGAAAATACACAAAATTTACATACGACCCGTCTATAACTATAATTTATTTTTGGATATGGTATTTTTATTACGATACCATGTGGGATAAATTTGTCCCTCCGGTAGGAAGGCATGGACCTTTTACTGTATCGTTCAATAAAATTGCGGATACGGAGCCAAATCCAACACCTGTTGACCCGGAAGCCCCGGTAGACTTTACAAAGTACAATTACAGCGGGGCATATTCGTTCAATGTAAATTCTATAATTCCTTATGACCCCGAAGAATATGCCTGGTAAATTTACGAACAAATCAAGACAAATAATAAAAGCGGCAATAGCGGCGTTATTTTTATTGTTACAAGACTCTCATTGTTACGGGCAGATAAAATGGGGAATTAGCACTCAAACTGTAATGCTGGACATAGCCCCGGCAGCCGCTACAATTATAGGCGCTATGGCGATAGGCATTCCCGAAGGCAATGGGCTGGCAGTAAAAGGCATTGGCTTTGGGCTTAATTATGAATATGTGATTTCCCGTACAATTTCGCTGGGGCTGCGAGGGGCGTATACAATGGTAGGCTTAGAAAGCCGGGGCTTTACATTAGATATACATTCGGCATGCATCGAAAGTCATGTCCGCTGGTATCCATGGCGTTTGATGCCGGGACAGCAGTGGGTATTTTTTGTTGACGGTTTTACCGGCTATTCAAACATAATACTGGATTTGTCCAGTGAATTTACCGAAATGATAGGCTACAGAGAATTGATAAAGCCTTATATAGAAGACATTAAATTATCGTTTTCTCATTATTTTAAGTCCGGCGTAAAAGCCGGGTTTAAATTTGTTCTGTGGGACAGCGGACAATACGGCAATCTTGTAGCGGAAGCGGCGCTGGGATATGCGCTTGCGCTTGGCGGCGGCGCGGAAACTGAGGATCACCTCGCGCCTTTTGGCAGCAACAGCAGTTTAAGCGGGTTAATTGATATTATAGGCAGCGTTATTTTTGCAGGCGGTCCGCGTCTCTCGCTTAGCATTGGCTGGATGTTTTAACGCGGACATCCGGCAGCCCGGACAATTCTGCTTCCCTAGGGAAAGACTGATTAACTCGATGCTCGTTTGCATTTTCAGTGCTTCCCTAGAAAAAAGAACCCGCGTCCTGTATCATCATTTACAATGAGCCACAAACTATATTTTTCTAACAAATCGTTTTTTACCAACGGAACACCTAAAGATGTATTTACGCGCCTGTCAAAGGCGGCTGAGGTTGCCGTTCGTGATGTACTCCGCGTTAAGGCTGGTGAACAGGTACTCATCATAACAAATCCGGATGACGAGGCGGCACCCATAGCGATGTCCTTATACGATGCCGCCGGAGCGGCGGGCGGCAAGCCCGTTCTGATGATACAAGACGAAAAAACCCAACTGGATTTTGCCGAAAAAACTGTGCTTGCCGCTTTTGGCGCAAACCCAGAAGTTGTAATTTCTATCAGTTCCGGCAAACTCGGCAAAGACGCGCAGGGGATAGCGAACCCGTACAAAATCGGCGGCAAGGGTGTGGGCTATGACCATATCTTTCATCTAAAGCAGTATGGCGAAAAATCATGCCGCGCATTCTGGTCGCCCGGCGTTACCATAGAATCGTTTTGCCGCACCGTCCCTATAGACTACGCCGCCCTCCGCGCCGTCTGCGGCAAAATGAGCGCCGTTCTGGATGCGGCGGTCAAAGTTCATGTAACCGCGCCCGGCGGCACAGACATAACATTGGGGCTTGCCGGACGCAAGGCAAAATCCGATGACGGGGACTTTTCGTTTATGGGCGCAGGCGGCAACCTTCCCGCCGGAGAAACATTTATCAGCCCCGAAAACGGCACAGCCTGCGGTACTATCGTTTTTGACGGGTCTATCAGCATAAATACCGGAGATATGCTTGTCCAAACGCCGGTAGTCTGCCAAGTGGAAGACGGTTTTGTTGTAGGAATTTCGGGCGGCAGAGAGGCGGAACTTCTGCTCGACACAATAACAAAAGCCGAAAACAACGCCATCCTCTTTGAGAAAGAAGGCAAATTGCTCAAAGGTCAGGGGGAAGTGTATGCCCGCAACGCCCGCAACATAGGCGAACTCGGCATAGGGCTTAACGCGCAAGCGCATATAACAGGCAATATGCTCGAAGACGAAAAATGCTTCCACACCTGCCACTTTGCCATAGGACAGAACTATGACGAGGACGCCCCGGCGCTCATACATCTTGATGCCGTAGTCCGCAAGCCGACCATCATAGCGATAATGCCTGACGGCTGCGAAGTACCAATAGAAAAAGACGGAGAGCCGGTGTAATCCTACTCTCCGCTAAAAGCCACTGTAGCGCCCGGATTCTTTCCGGCAAGATAGTATGCGCGGTCTATTATGTCTTTTAATTTTTCACCGTAGGCTGTGTCCGCCGCCCATTTGCCGGAAAGGTCGTATATGGACGGGGCGCTTCCGTAGCGGACATAGTAGTAACGCGGGTCTACCAATTTTTGACGGAGCGGAGCGGTCGAACCGTACGCTTTAAGATGTTGAATATGGGCGCGGACTCCTGTACCTACCGTACTGAAGCGTTCCCCCGGCATCGAAGGATTAAGCGCCCCAAGCCCGCCAAAGTTGTTGGCATCCTGTTTTACAACCCTGTTAAAACGCAAAAATCCTGTTTCCAGGCACATTTGCGAGAATGCCACATCGTGGTTTACGCCTTCCAGCGCCGCCTCTTGAATATAGAGCGCCGCAAAATCGCGGGCAAAGTCCATGTCAATTTCATTATTGGCATTGACAAGCCACGCCGCCATCTCGTCCGCGCTAAGGCTGCCTTGTCCCATAACCATATAGGATTTGGGGTAAACAACCGGCTGTACAACAGATGCCGGCTGCGTAACAGACGCCGCCGGCGTAGCAGCCGCCCCCTGCGCGAAGCAGGGCAGAGCCGCCGTCAGGATAATCAAGGTAAAAATCGTATTCCTCATGGTATCAGTATCGGAATCTTAGAAAGGGGGGTTGACATTTTTTTCCTGCCGCAATACTCTAAAAAAAGGCTGTAGCCAAACGGGGGCGTAGCGAAGCTGGTTTATCGCGCTGGCCTGTCACGCCGGAGACCGCGGGTTCGAGTCCCGTCGCTCCCGTTAATTTTTGCGGCAATACTACGAACGCCGCGTTTTTGGAGCCTTATTTTTCCATGATAGTAATGAAATTCGGCGGCAGTTCTGTCGCAAACGCGGAGCGTATTAAAAAAGTTATCGAAATTATCCGCGAAAACCTGAAGCAAAAGCCTGTTATAGTCCTATCCGCAATGGGAGACACAACCGACTACCTGCTGGAGGCAGCCGAAACAGCCCTGCGCGGCGGTCCCGCGTCAATTAAAAACGCGCTGGAAAAAATTACAGACATTCACTTGAACGCATACACAGGGCTTTCGCTGGGTAAAACACTCCCGGAGGATATAAACGCCCTGCTCGCGGATTTGAACGCCCTGCTTACCGGAATCTCACTCATAAAGGAATTGAGCGCCCGTTCAAAGGACTTTCTTGTTTCCTTTGGAGAGCGGCTTTCGGCGCGTATTGTCTCGGCAGCATTAAATAAAGTCGGCATACCCTCTCAATCTTTGGACGCATGGGACGCCGGCATAATATCGGACGCGGTTTACGGCGCGGCGGAAATTTTAAGCGAATCCGAAAAAACTGTCGCGGAACGCATACTCCCCCTGTTGGACAAAGGGATAATGCCTGTCATCACAGGATTCATTGCCAAAGATGCTGACGGAATTATTACTACGCTTGGACGGGGCGGTTCCGACCTGAGCGCGGCGTTCATTGCGGCGGCGTTAAAGGCGGAGGAGGCGCAGGTATGGAAGGATGTTGACGGACTTTTGACCGCCGACCCGCGTATTGTGCCGGACGCCGCGCCTGTCGCCGAAGTTACCTACGAGGAAGCCGCCGAACTTGCCTATTTTGGCGCTCAAGTTCTGCACCCCCGCACTATGTACCCGTGCATTAAAAGCGGAATTCCGGTACGGGTAAAAAATTCCTACAACCCATCCGCGCCCGGCACGCTTGTAATTGCCGCAAGAAGCAAAAATTCCAACCTAGCCGAAGGAACTCCTCAACACGAGCGTCCCGTCAGCGGACGGGATGTTCGTTCCATTACCACACGCAAAAATGTTACTCTGGTTGACATAATTTCCAGCCGAATGCTGGGGCAGAGCGGCTTTTTGGCGCGGGTTTTTGCCGTCTTTGCGCAAGAAGGAATTTCGGTCGATATGCTGGCAACGAGCGAAGTGTCCGTATCGCTTACACTGGATGCCGCCTACAATCTGGGGAAGGTATGCGAGGAACTTTCCCGCATAGCCGCCGTCCAGATTAACACCCAAAAAGCGATAGTAACAATTATTTGCGATGTTGCCCGCTCGTCATCCATACTGGAAAAAGCGGCAGGTGTATGCGCCGGCGCTGGAATTACGATTCAGATGGTATCGCAGGGCGCAAGCAAGGTAAACATCAGTTTTATTGTTGACGATACAGAAGCGGACACCGTTGTCAGACTCCTCCACAAAACGTTCTTTGGTTAGCGGCAGCGCCCAATTCTTCATTAACATGAAAATTTGACATACAAAAAATCCGGCAGTATAATATAAATATGAAGAAACTACAGCGTAAAGGACGCTTGCTTTTGCGGAAATTCTGGACTCTGCTCGGCTTGCTGCCTATGGGGGCGCTCTTTCAGGCATGCGCGTATGGGCAGCCTTATGCGACAGGAGGAGCGCCCGCTTATGGAATGCCGCTCGGTAATATAACAGTTCACGGGAAGGTAGTGGCGGCTTCAACTCAAAAGCCAATTGCGGGTATCAGAGTCGAGGCTGTCAACTTGGACGGTTCTATATGCTCAAGCCATACATACGAAGACGGAACTTTTTATATCGACTGGAACGGCAAAGAAGATTCTTATTATATTATATCATTCAAAGACATAGACGGTTCGTTAAACGGCTCATTCGAAGACCTCCAATATCCTTATTACATTTACCATCTTTATGAAGACGAGAATATAGGTACAATAAAATTGAATGAGAAAAAATAACGCCTTTACGCGCTTTTGTTTTAATCAATTCAGAAAAAACGAAATAAAACTTCACGAACTGAATTATCTTTTTTGGGAATGTACACGCCGCTGCAATCTAAAATGCCTCCACTGCGGTTCGGACTGCGAAGCGGAATACGGCATCCCCGATATGCCTTTTGATGACTTCTACAACGCCGCTCTGCCGCTCATTGATATATACGGAAAAAATACCATTACTGCGGCAATAACAGGCGGGGAGCCGCTCCTGCGCAAAGATTTAGCCTCTTGCGGAGAGCAACTGCGCAAGGCGGGTTTCTTCTGGGGAATTGTTACCAACGCCCTTCTGTATTCAAAAGAAAAACATACAGAATTGCTTAACGCCGGAATGGGAAGCATTACTGTAAGTTTGGACGGCTTGCGCGGGTCGCACACTTGGCTGCGCGCAAACGCAAAAGTTTTTGACAAAGCAATAAACGCGATAAACCTGATAAGCGCGGAACGCTCTCTCAATTATGATGTGGTAACTTGTGTACATAAAAAAAATATATATGAACTTCCGCGCATAAAAGAATTGCTGTTATCGCTTAATGTAATGGCATGGCGGCTTTTTGTGGTAGACCCGATAGGACGCGCCCCTCAAAATGAACTGCTAACGCTTAATACGGACGAAACAAAGGCGCTTTGGGACTTTATCGCGGACTGCCGCGCCCATCCCGAAACCTGCGTCCGCAAAGACGGCGGTTCAATGAATGTAATGTTGTACTGCGGCGCATATACAGGCGCGGATGAAGGATACTTGCGGGATTCATTTTTCTTTTGCCGTGCAGGAGTGCATATTGCGTCTATACTCATAGATGGGTCAATTTCGGCGTGTCCAAACATAAACAGGCATTTTGTACAAGGAAACATTTACCGTGATAATTTGCCGGAAGTCTGGGAACAGCGTTTTGATGTTATGCGCAACCGCTCATGGACAAAAACCGGTGCCTGTAAAACCTGCCGCGAATGGAAGCATTGTTTAGGCGGACCTATGCACCTCTGGAACGAAAAACAGGACGCCGTTATGCATTGTGTACTCGCTGCCGCCAGTTCTTGTCGGTCTTAACGCGCATATCAAGTTTAATATTCCAGTCGAAAATCTTTTTTAGTTCCAAAAGAGACGCAGCGCGTATTTTATGAATCATCTCTCCGTTTTTTCCTACTATCATTCCCTTTTGTGATTCGCGTTCACAACGAATAAATACAGAGACGCTAAGACTTTTGCCTTGTAACTTCGCGTCCGTAACATCAACATAAACCGCGTGAGGAATCTCCTCGCGCAGAAGCAGACAGCATTTTTCGCGGACAATCTCGCTTATGCGAAACTGAACATCCTGGTCTGTATAGAATTCACCGTCATAATAAAATGGTCCGGGAGCGGCAAGGCTCTGTAATAAATTTAAAAGAACATCGAGGTTAGTTTTTTCTAAAGCCGAAATCATAACGATATGCTCTTCCAGAAAGCCGGGAAAACGCATATCAATAAATTCTGTACATTTTTTTGCATTTGACTCTTTCGCGTCAATTTTGTTTACGGCAATAATTATGGACTTGCCCGGCAAGCCGGAGTCTATGCCTCCGTATATATCCACCGCTTTCCGCGCTATCTCTTCTTCTTCCGCGCCGGGGGGGCGCGTGGAATCAATAAGGTAAAGAATTATGTCCGCGTCCGAAAGCGCGGCAACGGCTGTCTGAGTCAGCCGCTTGTTGTACTTCTTATTTGAAATGTGCATACCCGGCGTGTCAATAAATACAAGTTGGCAATCATCGCGGGTTACAATGCCGCGCACGGCATTGCGCGTAGTTTGCGGAACAGGGCTTACTATGGACACCTTAGCGCCGCAGAGGGCGTTAAGCAAACTGGACTTTCCTGCGGAAGGACGCCCTATAATGGTTACAAATGCGCTTTTTGTCATTCAATAAAACAAAAATGGCGGGGCTGCCCCGCCATTATCAATTACAATTTTACCTTTTTTACCCAATCGGTAACTTTTTTGTCTAAGTCTTTATCGGAACCGGTAAAAACTATGCCGTTTTCTACAGTCCCATTTTTGACATACTTCTTAAAATCAGAAAAAAAGTTGCCTTCCCCTCCCCCTTTCGTTCCGAAGGTAACCACTTTCTTACCCTTAAAGTCCGTCTGGTTCAGAAAAGTTACCATAGGGCAGGCAATACCGGCAAACCATACAGGCGAGCCCAGAAAAACGGTGTCAAAGTTGGCTAAATTTATGGAAATCGGTTTAAGCGCGGGCCATTTTTTTGTATTCTGCTGATTTTTGACATAATCACGCAGTTTGTTCATGTCCTTTGTATCGTAAGGCTCGCTTGTTTCAATGCGGATAAGCACCGCGCCTGTAACATCGGCTATCTTCCTTGCAACCTTGTCGGTGCTGCCGCTAAGCGAATAATAGACAACCGCCGCTTTCTTGCCTTGCTGCGCATAAACGGCTAACGGCGCGGTAGCACAAAACACCAAAGCCGCTAAACTTAAGAAAACTCTTTTTTTCATTTTATTCTCCTTATGGTTAGTTATACTTCAAAGAGTAAGATCCTGTCTAGGGAAGCGCTGATTAGAGTCAATACGGAGTTTTTGCTTTGCAAAAGTCAGAATCAGCGCTGTCCCAGCAGATAATGGATAAGCGTATTGCTCAAAACACGCAATAGGTATATACTCTTACTAGGAAAACTAAAGTTCTTTGTTTGATGCGTTTGGTTTTTTAGTTGATTGTTTGCGCAATGGCGTTAAAGAAGCCTGTGATATGAACGGGAGAAGGAGCATAAAAAAGATTCGTATAGAATAATAATGCCGGTCCAAGTTTTAATTGTTTCAAACAAAATTAGAAGAATTGGCTCAATAAATACCAAAGATATTTATATTTTGCGGGAGATACAAAAAATAAAGGAGACTTATATATGATAATAGGAATTGATATTGGCAGTACGATAACAAAGGTTGTCTCGATAGAGAACGGCGCGGTGGTAAACATGGTCAAATCACGCGCTACGGATGCCGTTACATCGGCGGCAGGCGCGTTTGGCAAACTCGTTCTGGAAAACAATATCGACATTAAAGACATTCAAAAAATAAACATAACGGGAGTCGGCGCAAGCCGGATACGCGGTAATATATTCGGAATTGAGACGCAAAAGGTAGCCGAATTTAACGCGATAGGCGCGGGGGCGATGTTTCAGGTAGGGCGCGAAAACATAGTAATTACCAATATAGGCACCGGCACCGTGCTTATATATGCGCAAAAGAATGCCATTACGCACATAGGCGGGTCAGGTGTAGGCGGCGGCACAATTCTGGGGCTTGCAAAAAAATTGATACAAACCAATACCTTCAACGGCATTATGGACCTTGCGGCATCCGGCGATTTAAGCCGTGTTGACTTGCTGCTCGAAGATATAATGGAAACAGAGTTGAGTTTTTTAGGGCGCGAATCGACTGCCGCCAATTTCGGCAAGATTCTAGATACGGCAAAAAACGAAGACATCGCGCTTGCAATACTGAATATGGTTTATCAGGTAATTGGAATGTTGTCCGTGTTTGCCGCCCAATGCAAGGGTTCACGCGCCGTTGTGGTAACTGGTTCAGGCAGCGATAATCCGATAGGCAAAAAAACCCTCGGCATTATATCGGGAATGTACGGCATAAGTTTTGAGTTCCCGCCCGGAGCGGAGTACACAACGGCTATAGGCGCGGGACTAAGCGGGTAAACAAACAATAAATGCGCTTGTCCGGGTGCCGGATAATTCTATTAACTTCGATTTCTCAAATTCCGATATATAGATATAGGAACAGAATTTTATATAGGAGGCGGATATGACTTCAACATTTTCCGGTTTGGAAATAGGCAAACGGGGCGTGATGGCGCATGAAAATGCGCTTCAAGTTACCGGTCATAACTTAACCAACGCTTCCACGGAAGGATATTCACGTCAACGGATTGACTTTAACGAAATGGAACCCATCTATCTGCCCGGACTGAACCGCGAACTAACGGCGGGTCAAATCGGGCAGGGGGTTGTAGTTGCCCGCATAGAAAGGGCTCGCGACCAACTGCTTGACGCCCGCATCGTGGCGCAGGCAGGCGGCGAAGGCTATTGGGACACCCGCGACAAATATGTACGGCAAATGGAACAACTCCACATGGAGGTTAGCGAAAACGGCATGCGCCCCAAAATGGATGCCTTTTGGGACGCATGGCAGGAATTGGCAAACAAACCCGCCGAAATGGCGTCCCGCTCGGCTTTGCTGCGGCGCGGCGAAAACCTTGTAGACAGCATTCACGACCATTACAAGGGGCTAAAAACCCTGCAAAATATGGCAAACGAGGACATCATTCTTACGGTTGACCGCGTAAATGAATTGAGCCGCCAGATAGCCGCCCTCAACAATGATATATCGCGCATCGAGGCGCAAGGCGACCGCCCCAACGACCTCTACGACCGCCGCGACCTTCTGGTTGACAAACTTTCTTCCATAGTAGACATCCGCGTAAACCGCCGCGACCCGGATGAATTTATGATTCATACAAACGGCGTCATCCTCGTTCAAGGGAAGGTCGGCAGACAGTTTGAAATCAACTCCGGCGTAGACACACAAGGATATGGACGCATACGCTGGACGGACACGCTGGAAGACTTTAGCCCCGCGCCGGGCAGCGGCAGCCTTGCGGCGCTGCTCGAACTGAGGGATAACACGATAAGGGGCGAAATTCAGAGTCTTGATAATATGACGATGAATTTTATCGACCTTGTAAACGAAAACCACCGTCCCGGCTATGGGCTTAACGGGCGTACCGGTCTCGATTTTTTCCGCGAGGCGCATTTTGCTACCAATGTGGCGGGCAACTACGACCGCAACGGGGACGGCGAATTCGATTCGTCATATATATTCCGCATAAACGGCACTAATGAACTTGAAGAACGCGCGCAAATCGGCATTGCGGGGGTTATCACGCTTTCCGCCGCCACCGCGACAGACCCGAACGGCGTTGTGCAGGTGCCTTACTATGCCGAAGATACCGTTGCCGAACTGATACAGCGTATCAACAACGCCGGGGCGGATGTCGCCGCCCGCCTGAACCGCGAAGGGCGGCTCTCACTCAAAGGAACTACCACACGGAATTCGTCCACAGTTGACGGCGAGCCTGCCGCGCCGGATTTTGTTATCCGGCATATTGAGGACAGCGGAATGTTCCTTTCGGACTATGCGGGGCTTTTGGGGCGCGGTCAGGTTTATGACTGGGCGCAGGCGGACGCGATAAATGTGCTCGCCGGAGACGCAGACCAGTTCTCCACAGCGCCGGTTGCCAACCCCTCGGCATGGGTGGACATTAACGGCGTTCTAAAAACGGAACTCGCGTCCATTGCCTCCGGCTATGGCGAAAATGGACGCCCCGCGAACCCCGGAAACGGAGAGGCGGCGCAGGCTATAGCCTCTATACGCAACAACATTGTGATGGTCGGCAGGCTTGGTACTTTTGACGATTATTTTGCCGATGCCACGGGGCGCATAGGGATGATGGGCGAACAGAGCGAGCGGGCGCTGGAGACGCAAAATCAGATTATGAAACGCCTGCAGGAATTGCGGCAGTCAACATCGGGCGTTAATATGGATGAGGAATTATCTAATATGATAAAGTTCCAGCACGGCTATCAGGCGGCGGCGCGTTTTGTTACCACAGTGAATTCCATGCTCGAAGTTCTGATGCGTATGGGGATTTAGGGTATTTAAGGGCATTTAGGCATTTAGGCATTTAATTGAAGAAACTTGCTTGTATAATTTTTTTTAGTATATCAATTTCTCTTTACGCGCAGACTTCGGTTTCCGGCACTATGGACTGGGAAAAATTAAAGATATACACATCAATGAAACTCGAACTGAAAGGCACGGGAATAAAATTGCCTGCCGGAAGAGCGCTGGCGGAAGATATGCTTTTTTCCAATTACTTTTCCAAGATTGGGCAGTTTATACTTTCGATACCTGTTGATTCGTCTTCTAATATTGGCGACTGGGTAGAGCGCGGAACATTGAGTCCGGCGGCGGTTGACGCGCTGGCGGCGGGCGCGGAGCGCGTTCCCGCTGTGTACACAGACGGCTTTAACGCGATTGCCGCCCGCTACACGCTTGACCTTACCGATGTATCTCAAAATTTGATACACCACAAGCAGCCTGAGGCTATTCCCGGAACGCTTACACCTGTGGAAAGCGCCGCATATACCGGCATACTCATCATAGCGCCGGACGAATTGCCGTATCACGGACGGCATATAAGCACACAGCTTGTTCCGTGCCTATTCCCGAAAATCTGGGACACGGAAATGAATTTGATATACGAAAAAAATATGATGAATCCCGAAGCGTTCCGCTTAAATACAATGATTCGATATACAAAACGCGCCAATATTTTTATGAATACACCGTCCGGGCTTGCGCCGGATTTGGAAAAAACGATAGGCAATAAGCCGCTGCGCATAATAGCGCGGGGCGTTTTTGGCGAGTCGCCCACCGACCCCATTATATACCGCGAGGATGCGCTCAAAATAATTTCGTCAGAAGAAAACAAGCGCCTGCTCCGCGAAGGACGCGCCGCCATTGTATTAAGTGATGATGTACTCATAAAGAGTATACTCGCTTCTGATATATGACCGAAATCGAATTTAACATTGATGAACTTTCCGGCGCTCTCGCGCTGGAAAGCGATGCCGCGCATATCAAGGCATTTTTAAGCGCCTTGTGTACGCCTGCTGAACTTATTGATTTATCAAAACGCTGGGCGCTCGTTAAAGCGCTTCGTAAAAAAGTGCCGCAGCGTCAAATTGCCAAGACGCTCGGAATTTCGCTCTGCAAAATTACTCGCGGCTCCCGCGAATTAAAAAAGCCGGACTCGGCTTTTGTCCGTATGTTTGAATTGCTAGGGAAAGACTGATTTACTCGATGCTAATCAGTCTTTCCCTGTGTTTGCTATACAGGCGGTTAAACCGCAGGTGTAAAGTCGGCTTTACTTACGCCGCATGTGGGGCAAATCCAAGTGTCAGGGATTGCGTCAAACGGCGTTCCGGGTTTTATGCCCGAATCCGGGTCTCCTTTTGCCGGGTCGTAAACATAACCGCATACGGTACAAACGTATTTCTTCATATATATCCTCCATTGTTAGTATACCAAAATACCGGCTGCTGCCGGCTACTCGGCTGCTTGTTTTTGCGCCGCCTTCTGCGCCGCTTTTATGGCGCGGAAGGTTGGGTCGGCGTTGAACTTCCACGCTTCGGCGGCGCTCTTACAAACAAGATGGTTTTCCTCGCCGTCTATCCCTACAATGCCGCCGTCCAGCACATTGTTTTCGTAGGAACCAAAGAGCGTTCCATAGTACAGTGTCTTCTCGCGCCTAGCCGGAATCGTTACAGTGCAGGGCGAGCCCAGCACTTGCTTGGCGGCGCGTGAATATTCGAGTCCGTAGCAATATGCCGCCGTGGAATTTTCCGTGCCGAGGCAATAGGTAAGGTCGGTGCCGCCGTCAAAAGGCGCCCAAGGTGTAAACGGACGCCCGCCAAACTGCATCCACAGGTCGTTAAAGTAGAGAACGATATCGCCGCTTTCCGCCGCCGCAGGTCCTGTAAAAAAGCAAACATACGCCAGTTTAAGGCTGGGGTTTACCAGAGCAGACCAGCCCAGCCGGGCATTTTTGGGAACGCTGCCGCATACAAAGTCCGTATACCCTATGGGACCGGGGATTATGGTGAGGTCTTCTTTGTTGCCGTAAGAGAGCGGCGCTTTAGAGAGCGCGGGAAATTCCGCCCCAAGCGCGAGCCGCGTTGTCGCGTCAAATTCGCCGCCGGCGGGCGGAGTTGTCCAGTCATTGGCGCAAGCCGAGACGCGGCAGCCCTGCTCCAAAAACGGAGCGCCGAGCGTATTATGAAAGCCCGCGTTAATTTCGATGTCCGCATCCCCGGAATTCTTCACTGTAAGCGCCGAATAATGCACAGGATGTCCCGGAATTATCATATCAATTTTTTTGAATGAAAGTTTAAAGGATGCCTCCGGGCTTGAAAGTTCAGAAAGAGCCCAGACACCGCCGGAAACATTATCCGAGCCTGTTTTAACAAATTTCCATGCGGAATTCGCCGTCCAGCCGTGAGGAGGCATCGCTATCCCATCAATAATTTGTCCGGGTCCGAAGTTCGGGATGCACGGAAAGTTCCCTGCTATATTGTAGAGAAGTTTGTTGCGCCAAAACGGTCCGTGTTTTGAATCGTTAAATGCTTCGCCGGAATTGGAACGGAACCACGGCAGCCAATGCGCGTTTACAATCCGCCCTTCCTGAGCGCTGGAAAGTTCCGGCACCATGCCGCCCATATCGTCTATCAGTACACGAATCTGGGCATTTTGCAAGAATGTCGCCTCACGATTCCCATGCTCAACGGCGCGGGTAACAAGCGCTTTTTCGTTCAATTTGTCATTCATTTTGACAGTATATACAGTTTGCGGGGCGCTGGACAAGGCTGTTGACAGGGGCGCGTTCACGCTCTTACTGCCGCCGCGCGCTCTTGCTATAATCATAGTTATGAAAAGACAGATACTACCGGTAATTTTTACCCTTGCGGCATATATTGCCGCGGCTCAAACGCCGCCTTCTGCGGCGGAGACAACGCGCCCCGCGCCCGGCGCGGAGGAAGCGCTCGAAAGTCTGCTGGAAAAGCCGGCGCTTGTAAAACCGGCGCGGGCTGCGCCGCTCGGCAAAAATTGGTTCCGTATGGAAACGGATGCCCACATTTTTACCACGCAGGTAACGGTCAAACAGGTTGCCGCTGTATTCATGGACTTGGAAAATGTCTCGGAATACTACAATGGCAAAAAAAGCAGCCTTGAAGGTAAAGTTGTAGGACAGCAGGCGGGAGGCACAGTGGTCGATTTTATTACCCGCTCTTTTGCGGGACCAATAACGATAAAGACGCCGTACCGCGCCCTTGTAACCAACATTGCCAACACTCCCACAAAAGTCGCCAACGAAGTGCGCCAGCAGGCGGATGACAGCGCAACCAACAAAGACATAAAAAATCTTTTTGCCACTCGTTATGCCGAGGAAGTAAAAATAGGCGGCAAAACTTATACTTACATCAGGATTTATACAATAGACGATGTAAATGCAAGCATACTCCCCGGAGCACAGGGGGCGCTTGAACGGGGCGGCGCTCCCATAAATACCGAAACGCTGGAAATGATTATCGCGGCGGCAAGGAGGAAGTAAATTCTGTTATAGCGGTTTCTGCCGGCAGGCAAAAACCGCGGAGCCTCTCAATTTTTTGTACCACAAGAAGACGGATTACTTTATATAAACAATGAACAAGAATAAAAAAATAGAGTTGTTCGGAAACTTTAGTTTACAAACAACAACCAAAACAAAGGACTGTTCGGATTACCGGACAAGTCCTATATATGAACTTGAAGGGCTTATTACACGGCATCAGAATGCGTACTATTCAGGCAAAGCCGAAATAACAGATGCCGAATTCGACCAACTTTGGGATGAACTAAAACGGCTTGCTCCCGAAAGCCCCGTACTAAAACGCATCGGCGCGGAATTGCGCTTTTTCGACAATCAAACGGAGCGCGGGGCGCTTCAGGACGGCTTTCCTAAGGTGCCGCATTTAATGCCTATGGGAAGTCAGGACAAGGCGGCAAACGCCGCCGAATTCCGCGCATGGTCGGAAAAAACAGGCATTACACGCTTCCTTGTTGAGCATAAGTTAGACGGCGTAAGCCTTGAATTACAGTACCGGCGCGGCGTCTTAACACGGGCGGTAACGCGGGGAGACGGCATTATCGGCGATGACATAAGCGCCAATGCCCGCAAGGTCAAGGGTGTTATACCTCATATAAAGGATGAGGAATTTTCCGGCGGAGTGCGCGGCGAGGTGATAATACCCCGCGTCATAGGCGAAAACCGCTACCCGCTTACCAACTGGCGCAATGTCGCAAACGGCTTGCTCCACAGGCTGGACGGCGCGGACTGTGAAACGCTTATGTTTATTGCTTACGATGCGGCTTTTGTCCCGGACGGCGCGTCATTTGCGCCGGATTTTCTTAACACAGAAACAGGAAAAATCGGCTGGCTTTCGCGGCAGGGCTTTGACACAACTCCGGCTTTGGAAATTTCCGGCGCGGAAAATGTTATCAGTTACCGCGACAAAATCGCGGCGGAACGCCCGCAAATTCCGTACAACATTGACGGGCTCGTGGTCAAAGACATCGTTACGGACGCCGAAGACCTTAAAGAAAACCGCCCCAAAAAGCAAATAGCCTTCAAATTTCCTATATACCGCGCGGTAACGATACTGCGCCGTGTGGAATGGAGCGAAAGCGGCGCTACATATACTCCTGTCGGCTTTTTTGACGAAGTGCGCCTCCACGATACCAATGTAAAACAGGCAAGCCTTCATAATACAAGAACAATACGGGAATTAGGTATAAAAACCGGAAGTTTCGTTATCGTGGTAAAACGGGGCGAAATCATCCCTAAGATTGAAGGGCTTGCTTCCGAAGCGGATATACTCGACCCGGAAGTGATACGCCCCGTCATCTCCCGTAACGAAATTACTATCGAAGCAATGCGCAGCCCCGAAAACAACCGGGAGATGCGGGATATAGAAATTCCCTCAGTTTGCGAAACTTGCGGGACGGCGCTTGTAGACGCAGGAACGCGGCTTTACTGCCCGAATAAAGACTGTAAAAAGAAAATCCTGCACAAACTCGAAAAATGGGTAAGCGTAATTGAGATGCGCGAAATGGGCGAAAAATTGCTCCGCCAACTGTTTGCGTCGGGGCGGTTAAAGCGCATAGCGGATTTTTACACACTAACGCAGAATGAACTTGCCGGTTACGAGCGCATGGGGGCGCTGTCTGCGGAAAAGGTGGCGCGGTACATCAACACGCCGCGTTCCATCCCGCTCGCAAGATTTATAGCAGGTTTTGACTTTGAGGGAGTAGGCGAACTGATAATGGAAAAGGTTGTAGATGCCGGTTTTGACACATTGAGCAAATTACGCGCCGCCGGCGTTGAAACCTTAGCCGGTGTTTACGGCTTAGGAGAAATTACAGCGCAGACTATAGCGCAGGGGCTTACCGAATCAGCCGAAGACATTGACGCGGTGCTAAAGGCGGGCATAATAAGTATTTTGCCGCCGTTAAACGCGGCGGACATGGCGGCGCTCCCGCTTAAAGGCGTCTCCTTCTGTTTTACCGGCGAATTGCGCGCAATGAAGCGCTCCGAAGCGGAGGCGCGTGTTAAGGAATTGGGCGGCGGGGCAAAATCGTCTGTAGTAAAAGGGCTTTCGTTCCTTGTTACCAACGACCCGGCATCCAATTCAGAAAAAAATAAAAAAGCCCGCGAACTCGGTATTCCGGTAATAAACGAAGAGGAGTTCCTAAAAAAGATAGGCTCGTAAGCCGCCATTATGACAATACTCGCCGTTGACACATCATCAAGTATCCTTTCCGCAGCGCTTAAAACCGAAAAAGGCGTCTATTCAATGTCCGCCGAGGCGGGCAATTCTCATTCTGAACTTTTGTGCGATGCCGTAGACTGCGTACTCAAACTTGCCCGCGTCCGGCGCGAAGACATAGACCTTGCCGGATGTATGAAGGGACCGGGTTCTTTTTCGGGACTCCGCATAGGTTTTGCTTTTGTAAAAGGGTTTTCGCTCGCTCTGGGAAAGCCCTATATCTCTGTACCTACCCTCGAATGTACGGCATTTGCCCATAAAGACTTTGACGGCATCGTTATACCCGTAACGCGGGCATCGCCCTTACAGGCAAGTAAGGCAGGCGGGCGGTTTTTTTGCCAACTATACCGCAAAGGCGCCGCGCTTGGCGGCGAATTAGACATAGACGCCGCCGCCCTGCTGTCTTTAATCCCTCCGGGAGAGAGAGCGCTTATTGCGGGACCCGCCGCACAGCCGGCATATACGGAACTAAGCGCCGTATCGGAGGGCTCGCAAAACGGCAGGCAGATAATACTGAATTCTAATTCTACAAAGAGCGGGGCGCTGGACTTATTGAATATTTTGGTAAACCGCGCTAAGATCAAAGAAAACGGCTATGAATTAGGCGATGATGATTTTTCAAGCCCTGATTACATACGCCCGCCTGTCTAGGAAAGCACTGATATAATGATATTTTGAGCATTTTCTATCGGGGCGCTATGCCGGATTTAATTAAAAAAGGTATAAAGAAGTGAAAGAAGAAATCGAAGAATTAGAAGAACTGGAAAAAGTTGAAGATAAGCCGGCAGAGCGTCCTGTTGCGCCGCAAACTGCCAGACCGGTTCCGCTTCAAGCGCCGGTAAAGGCTGCCCGTCCTGCTGCTCAGGCTAAGCAGACGGCGCAATTTGCGGCACCAAACGCCCGGCAAACAACGCCGCGCCCGGCTGTTTCTCAGCAAAACGCAAAGGCTCAGACAGTTCCGCGGCAAGGCATAAAAACTCAGGCAGCCGTTCAACAAGGCGCAAAAACTCAGGCAGCCGTTCAACAAGACGCAAAATCTCCGGCTGCCTCTCAACAAAACGCAAAGGCTCAGGCGGTGGACGCCGCTCTTGTTCGCGCCGGCATACACACGGGCATATACGAAAACGGACTATTCTCGGTTTTGATGATAAATTCAGAATTACAGATTGTTTACGCAAATAAACAGGCGCGGAATTTTTTTTCCAGTTATATCAAACTTGGGCGGAACGCATTTTTTGACCTGTTTGGCAAGTACTTTACCTTTGACGATGTACGCGGCATACGCGCCGCCGTCCTTAAAGGAGAAGGCGGTTTTACATGGCGCGGCAAAGCGGAAATAAAGTCGCGCAACCATCCCAAAGTTTTTACGCGGGTGTATGTCTTTCCCGCAAACATTACTCCGCAGGCAAAGCCTTCGTACTGGATTGTGATGTTTGACGATGTAACTGCCGAAAACCGCACCCTCCTTCGTTCCGTATTCGTAAGCCTGCTGGAAGCCTCAAAATTAAAAGACAACGACACAGGTAAGCATATAGTCCGCGTAAATTATTATTCCGAAGCGCTTGCGCGGCGCTTGTTCAACAGACCGGGCTACCCGGAAGTGGATGCCGAATTCATTGACAACATAGGTTTTCTTGCGGCGATGCACGATGTCGGCAAAATCGGTACACCGGATGATGTACTCAACAAGCAAGGTCCGCTTTCGGACTGGGAATGGAGCGTAATGAAGGAACACACAAAGAACGGCGCGTTCATTCTTTCGACATATCCCAATCCTATGGCAAAGGAGATAGCGCAATCGCACCACGAAAAATGGAACGGCACGGGCTACCCGTTCGGCATAGACGGAAAGCACATACCGCTTGCAGCCCGCATCGTATCCATTGCCGATGTATACGATGCCCTGCGGATGAAGCGTAGTTACAAGCCTTCGTTTACACACGAAGCGTCAATGGAAAAAATGATAGAAAACAAAGGCACACAATTTGACCCGGAATTGATAAATATATTTATAGAGATGGCGGGCGAGTTTAACGAAATATACGAAGCCAATAAGGATACCGAATGAACATTATTATTTCCGGCTATGGAAAAATGGGAACATTGATAGAGGCGCGTTCTCTCGAAAAAGGCTGGAATGTTCCGGCAGTAATAGACCCGGTTTACAAAAATCCCAAGCACGGTGAAAACATTACTCCCGCCGGAAGCCGTGTATATTCATCTTTGAATGATATTGAATTTGATACATCTGCCTGTACCGCGCTCGATTTTACTCATCCTGATTGTGTATTGAAAAACATTACACAATTTGCTTCCCGTAAAATTCCGCTGGTTGTGGGTACTACCGGCTGGTATGATAAATTAAATGATGTAAAAAAAATTGTTACAGACGCGGGCGCATGCCTTTTGTGGGCGGGTAATTTTTCACTTGGCATAAATTTATTTTACAAACTTGCCGAATATGCCGCCGCCATTTTTGATAAATACGATGAATATGACTGCGCCGGATATGAATTCCACCACAACAAAAAAGCGGACAGCCCCTCCGGCACGGCAAAAATCATAGCGCAAAAAGTTCTGGAAAAAACTACGCGCAAAAACCACGCCGTTTATGACAAACTCGACAGCCCGCCCGCTCCGGACGAATTCCACTTTGCAAGCCTCCGCTGCGGCTCCATCCCCGGCATTCACGCCCTTGTTTTTGATAGTGCCGCAGACACTATCGAAATAAAACACACCGCCCGCAGCCGCGATGCCCTCGTCTCCGGCGCTCTCTTTGCCGCCCGCTATCTGGCAGACCAAGCCGCCGCCGGAAAATCCGGCATCTGGACTTTCGAGGATGTGTTGCTCTAAGGCAGCGGGGGGTGTTTTCACTATTCAAATCATGCTATCATAGCGGTATGGGAATGAGAAATTTTATTTACACGATAGTTCAGCAAGCCGTCCGCGAAGTCATCACTAAAGAGGTGAATGTCCGCATAGACAATCTCGAAAACAAGATGAACGAGCGCTTTATCGACCTTGAAAAAAGGCTTGAAGCGCGGTTCCAAAAGATAGACGAGCGTTTTGAAAGAATGGAGGCGCGGTTCCAAAAGATAGACGAGCGTTTTGAAAGAATGGAAGCGAAGTTTGACGAGCGCTTTGTCGACCTTGAAAAAAGGCTCGAAGCGCGGTTCCAAAAGATAGACGAACGCTTTGAAAAATTGGAAGCGAAGTTTGATGAGCGCTTTGAAAGAATGGAGGCGCGGTTTGACAGCGTTGAACAGAATCTGGCAAACATCAAAGGCAACCTCGAAGGCGAAGCCCGCTTTTTCCACATTGCCGATTATCTGAAAAAACACGAAGGCTATTAAAATCTCATAACCAATAAGGACAAACAATGGCAGACCAAACAAACAATGCAGACGGCGCGTACAAAGGCGCGGCAACTATGGACAAAATCAGCAGCCTAGCCAAACGGCGTGGCTTTGTGTACCAGTCATCGGAAATTTACGGCGGACAGTCTGGCGCGTGGGACTACGGTCCCCTCGGCATAGAACTGAAAAACCGTATCGCGCAAAACTGGTGGCGCGAAATGACGCAACTGCGCGATGACATCGTGGGGATAGACGCCGCCATCCTTATGCACCCGCGCACTTGGGAAGCCTCCGGGCATGTGGAAAATTTTACCGACCCGCTCGTCGACTGTAAAAAATGCAAGGCGCGGTTCCGCGCCGACCAGATTCCGCCGGAAAACCTGAGCGCCCGCAAATGCCCGGACTGCGGCGGCGAACTTACCGGCACGCGCAAATTCAACCTGATGTTCAAAACAAACATAGGCGCGGTCGAAGACTCCTCCAGCGTACTATACCTCCGCCCCGAAACCGCGCAGGGCATCTATGTAAACTACAAAAACGTCATTCAATCGAACCGGATGAAAGTCCCTT
This sequence comes from Spirochaetaceae bacterium, assembly GCA_031257255.1. GTDB lineage: Bacteria > Spirochaetota > Spirochaetia > Treponematales > Breznakiellaceae > JAIROZ01. The sequence continues at coordinate 31,100 of JAIROZ010000078.1, forward strand.
TCGGCATCGCGCAGATTGGCAAAGCGTTCCGCAACGAAATCGTTACCAAAAATTTCATCTTCCGCACCTGCGAATTCGAACAGATGGAGATGCAATTCTTCGTAAAACCCGGCACGGATGTGGAGTGGTTCAACGAATGGAAAAAGCGCCGCTGGGCGTACTATGAAAAGATGGGCGTCCGCATGGAGAACCTCCGCTGGCATCAGCATGGTCCCGATGAACTCGCGCACTACGCGAAGGATGCCTACGACATCGAATATCTGTTCCCGATGGGCTGGAAGGAATTGGAGGGCGTGCATAACCGCTCCGATTACGACCTCCGCCGCCACACCGAGTACTCCAAAAAGGACTTGCAGTACATCGACCAGGATGATGGCAACAAAAAATACATTCCGTACATTATCGAAACCTCGGCGGGGCTTACCCGCACCCTCCTTATGGTACTCTGCGATGCCTACGACGAAGACACCCCGCCCGCAACAGACGGCGGCGCGGACGGCGAAACGCGGACGGTACTCCGTTTCCACCCCGCTTTAGCGCCGGTTACCGTTGCCGTGCTTCCGCTCATGAAGAAAGACGGCTTGGCGGAAATCGCGCAGGACATACGCGCCGAACTCAAACAGGATTTTTCCGCCGACTACGACCATGCCGGCGCTATCGGCAGGCGCTACCGCCGTCAGGATGAAGCGGGAACGCCGTTCTGCGTTACGGTAGACTACGATACGAAGGAAGCCGGCACGGTAACGCTCCGTTTCCGCGACTCGATGGAGCAGGCGCGCATCCACAAAAATGAGTTGGCGGCGCGTATCCGGCAGGAAATCAAGGATTACAAACGGAAAGTGTAAAAAAATTCCGTGTTGCGCCAAGTTAAAATCTAACTATTGGGCTTGCCTCCGCTGTGTGGAATAACCGGAATACCTTGCGCGGTTGATAATAAACAGTCAACCGCTTTGTCCATGATTCCTTTCTGTTCGACCAGAGTGCATGTGTCTTTGATGGCCAGAGCATCATGTTTGCCGCCGTATTCCGCCGTTATCTTTTTCTTTTATGCCATGGTAAACCTCATTTCTCCTCCAGTTATTCACTGGTTGTATTATTTCCCATGGTTAGTTTTTTACTTGGCTCAATGCGCCGTGTTGACAAGAGTCTAAATGGTCAATACAGTTGAGTTAACATTTTAGAGGAGAAATTTATGAGTCCAGCTTTTAATCCGGCAATTTACACTGCGCCAAAGGCAAAACCGCTGCCCGTTATCCTGCTGCTGGATGTCAGCGGAAGTATGTACGGTGTGAAAATCCAGAACCTCAACGAAGCCGTTAAGGATATGCTGGAAACTTTTCGTGATACGGAAAACGGCGAAAGAGAAATCTGGGTTGCGGCCATCACCTTTGGCGCGGAAGTAAAGCTGCACCAGCCGCTGGTAAGCGCCGGCAGCATCCAATGGCATGACCTTTCCGCAGGGGGCAGTACGCCGCTTGGCACCGCGCTCCAAATGGCGAAGGCGATGATTGCGGACAAGGATGTCGTGCCGTCGCGCGCCTATCGTCCCACAGTTGTGCTGGTCTCGGACGGACACCCTAATGATGATTGGGAAAAACCGCTTGCCGATTTCATCGGCGAAGGGCGTTCCGCGAAATGCGATCGGATGGCAATGGCAATCGGCGCGGACGCGGACGAAAGCGTGCTTGGAAAGTTCATTGAAGGCTCAGATCGTCCGCTCTTTTACGCCGGAAACGCCAGCCAACTGCATGATTTCTTCAAGTTTGTTACCATGTCGGTTACAATCCGTACAAGATCGCAGAATCCAAACGATGCGCCGGAACTGAGCGGCATTGAAGTCAAACCTGCCACGATTGAAGAGCGGCCAGAGAAACCGGAATCCGGTGAACAAAAACCACCCGATGTTAAAGAACAAGATGAAAAGCCGAATGAGGAAGGGTATTGGTAATGACTTGACCGGCAAAGCGGAACGATAACCGCGGGGGGGATTATTTGACGCTCACTTTGGTTTTGGACACTTCCGGCAGCATGGCAGAGGAGGGGAAATGTTTAATTGCCCGGGGGATTGCGCGGACAGTTGAGCAGTATTTGCGGCTAACCGATAGTAACATAGATTTGAAGTTGATTGCATGGGGAACCGAGGCGCGATATGTCGAGTGGAATCGTAATGACGAATTTCCGCCGGAAATGCTTGATTGTAAGGGCGCGGTGAATGTCGAATCATTAATCACGCTTCTTGGTAAACAACCCGATGGAAAAGTCCTGTTCATCACAGATGGTTTTTGGCCGGTGAATGACGCGAAAATTTTGAAACGCTGGAAGAACGAACTGTTGCCGGAGACCCTCCATGTTATTAAAGCCGGCGCCGACTCAAACCCGCAGCTAAAAGGGACGGATGTGTTCTCCGCCGAGGACTTGTTTGCCGCGCTGGACGGCTGGCTGGAAAGGGGCGCCGTATGACCGTATGGAAAAGTTTCGGCGCGAGCGTCATCGGCCCCGGGCATATCCGGGCCCGCAAACCGAATCAGGATGCGTGGCTGGCTTTTCATCATACGTGGGGTGATGGCATTGCGGTCTCTGACGGCCTTGGTTCAAAGGCCTTGTCTGAGTTTGGCAGTTATGCCGCCTGCCTTGCGGCGGCTTCGGCTGTTCACGCCTGTCGTGATATGGCTGAAATGGAATATACCTTCCCGTTTGACCGAATTAAAAAAAACTGGCTTTCGCTCATTGCCCCGCTTGATTCCCATGATTGTTCGGCTACTTGTTTGCTCGTTTTCCGGCTTGCGGATGGCATAATAAGGACGGGAATGATTGGCGATGGACTAATCGCCATCTTAAAAACCGACGGGGCCGTTTTATCGCTTACTGAAAACAAAACATCCGGCTTTTCCAATGTTACATCGGCGCTCTCAAAGAACAGCACAGACAAGGAGTGGAGATTCCTGGATATACAGGAAAATATTTGCCGGGCAGTTGTGATTTGTACCGACGGTGTTTCAGATGATTTGGAAGACGCGGACGGATTTATCCGTGAATTTGTAGAACACTCCGCTGATCTTGCCTGTGTTTCCGCCGCGCGCAATACACGGAACATGCTTGAAAACTGGCCAACGCCCGGGCATAGTGACGACAAAACCATTGTGTGTCTTTTTCGGGATGAGGCAGGGGATGAGTAAATCTGACAGAACAGATACCAATAGCAAGATACCATCTCCGGCGCCTCTCGCCGATGAATACGGCAACATTCACTATCTCGGCGATGAACTCGCCCGCGGCGGACAAGGCGTGGTATTTCGTACAAAGGATGCGGACCTGGCTATCAAGCGGGCATTAAACGCCGCCGGCGCCCCGGATAAAAGCGCAAATTTGAAAGACCGTTTCAGGAACATCCGCACCCTGCCATTGCCGCCGCGTATCCCAATATCAATGCCGCTTTCCATCCTGCGTAACGAGCCCGGTTATGTGATGCGTCTTTTGAATGAGATGAAGCCCTTCGCCGATTTCGGCTTAAATGGCAAAACAAAAAATGAACTAAGCGGACAACCGCTCCCTCCATGGCTGACGGCAGTTCCCGGCAAGGATATGGCTTTGGAGCTTCTGCATTACGCCAACACCGGTTCAACCCGCCGCCGTCTGTCTGCGCTTTCGAAGTGCGCTTCGATTCTCGCCCGTCTTCATTGCGCGGGATTGGTCTATGGCGATATTTCACCGAATAATGTGTTTACCGGCGGTGGGGATGCAGGTAAAGTTTGGCTTATTGACGCCGACAATCTCCGCTTTGAACTGATTAAAGGCGGAAATTCCGTATATACGCCATATTATGGCGCGCCGGAAATTGTTCAGAACCGTGACCAATCCCGTCCCCGCACGGATTGTTGGGCGTTTGCGGTAATGGCTTTCAGGATGCTTTCGCTCTGCCATCCGTTTATCGGAAAAAAAGTGCTGGAGCCTGACAATGACGAAGGCGGCTGGGACGCTGAGCCGGCGGCAGACGGCGTTCCCGCCGATTTGGACGAACAGGCTTACGCCGGCTATTTGCCGTTCATTGATGACGAGGATGATGATTCAAATGCCTCCGCTTCTGGATTGTCCCGCGTGCTCGTGGCAACACCGGGTCTTCGCCGGCTTTTTCAGGAGACCTTTGGGGCGGGACGAACGCGGCCGCACCGCCGTCCGGCAATGGCGTTTTGGGCGCTGGAACTGGCAAAGGCTTTCGACCATTCGCTCTTCTGCCCAAATTGCAAGATGAGTTATTTCGCGGATGACTATGAAAAATGTCCATATTGTGATACCCCGCGTCCGGCGTTCCTTCGCGCGCGGACAGAGCGCTGGGAAGTTTTGACCGCTGCGCACACAAAGGAGTTTTCCCTGCCGCATCGTCTCTTTAATCCATTCTCGTTTGAACACAATGACGACACGGAATACGAGGCGGCCCTGGATTTTTCAAAAAAAACCGCGCGGCCCGTCCGGGGAACGGAACAATTCCCCAAAATTTTACAATTTGAATTCGTGGAGGCGAAAAATTAATTTTAACGATATTCCCGCCTATGCCTTAATAATCCGTGTCAAACAAACGGATACCCCCTCCGCTTCTTTGGAAGAACAACCGGTCTTTTCCGTTGCCGCCAGTTCAGCGCGCCCTGATGAGTTTGAGATTCGGCTTAAAGATTCCGTCATCTTTGTCAAACCTGTCGTTGACGCGGACATCCGCCGTCTGGACAATGAACTCGCAAACGGGCGCGCCATTCTTTCGCGGATTGCTAATCCGGCGGTTGATGGCAGCATAGAACTGCAAATCGCTTTTTTTGCTGGCGAATGTTTGGAGATGGACAATGTAGAAATAGGCGTGGATGAATATGTGGAAAACTGGATTGAGAAAAATGAACGCAAAAAAATTACCGGACAGCAGCTCTACAATCACCTGGAACAGAAGTGTTGTTTTATCCGCGATGATGAGGTGTTCTTTTTTATTATGGCTGGACCCGCGATTGACAGCGCAATTAAACCGGAACCGGAAGAAAAAAACGAAAATAAAACCGAAGAATTCGACAATACGGAAGAAGCCGAAGCGCCGGATACTGAAATATCTCAATCAACTCCCGCAGCATCTGCTTCCAAACCGGAACCAACCCGCAGGAATTCGTTCTGTATTATGGGTAACGGCATCCGCTTTATCGCCACGGAAACCCCATTGCGGGATGGAAAATCTGTCTACATCGCCGCCCGCCTGACTAAAAGCAAAAATGAACCGGATCGCGCCTTGCGTCTTGCCAAAGGAAAACTGAAATTTGTTGACTGGACACAGGCAGGACAGATTCAGCTCCTTGCGAAGGCGCAGCTAAACAGCCTGATAAAAGATGACTCGGGCTATCTGAAGACATGGGACAAATTCGGCGACCTTGAGGGTGAATTGCTTCTTAAACGCGCCCGTGAAATCGGTTCCTTGCAATATTCCAAAATGGAACAAAACCGCGACGGGACGGTTTCGATTCATATCTCACAAGCGCCGGAGTCCGCGTTCAAAGCGCTTGCGGCAGGCAGTGTAGAAGAGGTCGAATATGCCGCTGAATTGCCGGATTATCTGAAGAACCAGGATTTGGAATTCTCGGAATTCACGAGCGGCATTGAACGTGATGCGGAAATTGAAGATGTATTGGGAAGGGAAAAAAAGAAGGAACAGCAGGATACGAAATTATATTACAAAGTTTCTAATTTTGATCCAGATTCAAAAAAACTTATAGTTGAAACAGAGAATCTTCCTCCTTCCGGGACGCTTATTCTTTCGCTCGCGGGCGAAATCGCGCAAATAAAAAGGCGAATATTTGCGCGCAGGGCGATTCTTGAAGGCCGTTCCGCCAATCCTCAGCTTGGACTTTTGATTGAAGAGAAAGGCGAAGTTACACCGGCCCGTCCATCGCACAAAATCAAACCGCTCACCGCGTTTGTTCGTGAAAAAGTTTTCAGGAATCAGCCAACCGATAAACAAATAGAAGCGATTGAGCTTGCGCTAAATACGCCCGACATCGCGCTCATTCAGGGTCCGCCCGGCACCGGAAAAACTACCGTCATCGCCGCGATTCTTGAGCGCCTGAATGAGATGGCGGATAAGCGCGGAATAAACATTAAAGGCCGGGTGCTGCTGACCGGATTCCAGCATGACGCGGTTGAAAATATGATTGAACGCCTTTGGCTTAACAGTATTCCCACCCCCAAATTTGGCAGCCGTTCCGGTTCCGATGAAAACGATACCAATGCTTTTGAAAAAAAACTTGAGGAATGGTGTTCTAAAACCGCCGCAGATATCCGGGGAAAAAATCCGCAGATCGTTGAAGTTGATAAGGAAATCGAAATCAAAAATCTTTGTCTTCAATATATCAAAGTTCCAACACGGCCGCTGGCGGCGAATCTTGCCGAAAAAATCGCTTCCCTCGATGTTTCTATTCTGGGAGAAGATACATCTCGCTATGCCGCGAATATCGCAGGAAAACTTTCCCTTGAAGAAAAATTAAACTCCGAATCCAATCCATTACTTGACGCGGTGCGACGTTTGCGTATCAAGCCGGAAAGTTTTGCCGATGACGGTCCGGATCGGGCGGCTGAC
>JAIROZ010000092.1 GCA_031257255.1 Spirochaetaceae bacterium
GAATGGGCTATGGTAGTGGAGGTCAAACGCTATGCGGAGGTCAGAGATGTTGACCATCATGTGGAGCGTATGGCGCGTGTATTAAAATATCCTCCGGCGGAATTGAAACTCGCGCCTAACTTAAAAATTTTAGCGGCTATAGCGGGCGGGATAGTCGCCCCGGACGCGGCGGTTTACGCGCACCAATGCGGCTTTTTCGTCCTCGAACTGGCAGGGGAATCTGTAGTAAGAATACCTGAGCCTGCGGAGTTCCAGCCTAAGGAATGGTAAGAGTAATTTCCTACCAAATAAACACCTAAGAAAGCAAAAAGCGGCAGACTAAAGTCTGCCTTTAGTTTGCCGCTTTTTGCGGAGATTTGTTCGGTTTAACCGAACAAATCCCTTGACATCTGTGAACTTTTTTCTTGCAAAAAAATATAACTTGTGATACAATACTCTGTAGAAAAGCATCCGGCGCAAAATGCGCCATTTTGCCGATACAGGCAAAAACGGTTATTGCTGCAAGCGAGTTGTTATAGGAGGTAAATATGACAGCAAAAGCATCTTCTTTGGAAGTAAAGCAAAAAACGGCAGTGCTAGGATATGGCATTCTTGCGCTTGTATTCGGACTTATCTTTAATGGATGCGACGAGACTATTAATAGTGTAGGCGTTCCCTCACATTTAACTACTTATACTGTAACCTTCATTCTAAACGGCGGGACTATTAAAGGCACCGGCGAAACGGGAATTTTGCAAGAGGTAGCCTACGGCAGAAAAATCAAAAATCCCGGCGAGGCGGAAAAAACAGGCAGCGTTTTCAACGGATGGTACAAAGGCACCGTCAAATGGAATTTTGACGAGAATAAAGTAACTTCAGACATTACTCTGCAAGCCTCGTGGACAAGAAAAACCACGCCGGCAGCGCCAATTACTCCAGAAACGCCAACTACTCCGGCAGCGCCGACTACTCCGGAAACACCAACCGCTCCGGAAACACCGGAAGAAGATGCGCCGTATACGCCGGAACCGGAACCGGAACCTGATGCCGTTACCGTTAGCGAACTCGATTTAACATGGTCGGTACAAGCGCCGGTAAGAAACGAAAATGCGCAGACAGAAATTCTGGAACTAAAACAATGGAAAGGCGATATTACCTGGTATACGGCGGCAAACGAAAAATTTGCCGGTATATTTGCGCCATCTGCCGTATACAAGGCGGTAATTGTTCTAACACCAAAAAGCGGCTTTACCTTTAAGGGTGTGCCGGCAAATTCGTTTATATACAAAGGCGCGGAATCCGTTATCAATGCGGCGGACACCGGAAGAGTAACCATAACTTTCCCGGCTACAGGAAGGTTGGAAATTGTCGACTGGATGGTAACTACTATTGCCGGCAATGAGAGCGATAGGGGCTTTGCGGATGGCGAGGGAAAAATTTCGCTGTTCAATAATCTCACGAGCATTGCGGTAGACAAAGAAGGCAATCTTTATGTCGCCGATTCGAACAACCATTGCATCCGCAAGATAGCAAGAGACGGCAATGTAACCGTATTTGCGGGCTCTCCCCAAGACCGCGACTATAGCGAAGGACTTGGTTCTTCGGCTAAGTTCAATTTTCCATCTGGAGTAGCAATAGACAACTCAGACGGTACGCTTTATGTCGCCGATAGTCTGAACTTCCGTATACGCAAGATAACAAGCCAAGGTATGGTAACTACGCTTGCGGGCAGCGGCGTTCAAGGCAGCGCGAACGGCGTAGGACTAAAGGCGCAATTTGCGGCATTAAAAGACATAACTGTTGGCAGTGACGGTAACATCTACCTTACAGACAATAATTGCATACGCAAGGTAACCAAAAGCGGCGCGGTATCTACTGTTGCCGGCAACACTGTGGGCGGCTATGCGGATGGAATAGGAGAAGAAGCGCGGTTCTATGACCCATTAGGCATTACAACGGACAAAGACGGCAATATTTATGTTGCCGATAAGGTCAATAGCCAGATACGCAAGATAACAAGCAAAGGCGAGGTAACCACTATCGAATTGAGAGAAAAAACCGTTAATAGTTCGAGTCCGCAACTTACTCAGATTAAATCTCCCTACGGTATAGCGCTGGACGCGGGCGGTAACATTTATGTTACCGGATACAAAGAGCATAACATATACAAGATAACCGATGGTTTAATGACTAAGATTGCCGGCGTAGGTTATAATGGTTATTCGGACGGACCTGGATTGGTGGCAAAATTCTTCTCTCCCTACGATATTACGGTAGATGAAGCCGGCGTTCTCTATACTGTAGAGACAGGCAATCACATCGTTCGTAAGATTGAGCCGGTGTATAGGGATTAAGCCGGAACGCAAAAACAGCGGCAGCGATGCCGCTGTTTTTTTTGCCTAGGGAAACACCGATTAGAGTCAATTTAATCAGTGTTGCCTTAGAGTACTCAAGCCTGCCGCGTCTTCTATGCGCTTATGACAAACACTTTGCTACCCCCTTGTAATATGCCTCGTTTTTGCCGATAATCTACCAAAATGAGCGATTATTTAGACCCAAATAACGAGGAGTTGCTCAAAGACTTTTTTAGCGAAGCGACAATGCAAGTCGAAGCGCTGGAACAGAACATCCTCGTGCTGGAAACCGAAGCCGGCAATAAAGACGCCGTAGACGAAATATTCCGCGCCGCGCATACGCTAAAAGGCGGTGCCGCGACTGTGGAAATGACGGAACTTGCCCACTTTACACATCTTGTAGAAGATGTGCTGGACGCTATACGCGGCGGGCAGGCGGTGGTAAATGAGGATGTAGTTGATGTACTGCTGTCCGCTATCGATGTTGTAAAAGCGATGCTCGAAAAGCGTATGGACGGCGATATATACCAAGAAGATACCAAGGCTATAGAAGCGCGTCTCCATGCCTTGCTGCCGGGAGGGGCGGCTTCCGCCGGGGCAAAAGGCGGAAAGAAAAAGCCGGCAGCAGCAGCGCCAAAAGCCGCCGCAAAATCCGTTGGCGTTTCTTTCGAGATACCCCCGCATATAGCCGGGGGAACACCCGCTCCGGCAAAAGCCGCATCAAACGCTATGCCGGCGGTAAAAGCCGCAGCGCCTGTAAAAATAGCGCCGGTAAAAACCGCCGCAAGCGCAATGATAGGAACGGTGGAGCCTGCCGCGCCCATAACAGAAAACGAAATTCTTGAACTTCTCGAAACTATAGGGGACGGCGCTCCTATTTACCGCATCTCCGTTAAGTTTGACGAAAACAGCATAATGAACACTGTCGGCGGAATTCAGGTTTATGCCAGCCTAAAAAACAAAGGTACAGTGCTAAAAACTTACCCAGATTTTGACGCCCTTTATGGCGATGAATTTTATCCGGTTGTGGATTACTACCTGTCCTCAAACGAAGAGCCGGAAGTCCTGCAAAAATATGTAATCTTGCCGGATGTGTCTCTTGATTCAGGCGTACTTGAGATAAGGAGCCTGTTACCGTCTTCTTATACCGAAAGCGTAAGCCCTGCCGCCGGGGAAGACGCGGATGCTGCGGTGCCGGCGCCGGTTAATAACGCGTCTGAGGCTAATGCCGCGTCAAACGCGCCGGCTAATGCCGCAACGAGCGCCGCCGCGTCCGCTGACGCAAAAAAGGCGGGCAAGGAAGCCGGTTCCATACTCCGTGTTGACTCCAAACGGATAGACGACCTGCTCAACCTTGTTTCCGAAACAGTCATTACAAAGGCAACATTCAACCAGATTACAATGCACTTCAACGACCTGACTATGGAATTCCACGCTCTTGCGGCGCGGTTCCGCGAGCGGGTCAAAAATCTTTTTGACAAAATACCGGAATATGTCGAGGAGGCGCAGGCAGACGGAAAATCCGCCAAGGATGTACGCAAAGCGGTCAACGAAGAATTCGGCGACCTCTTTACCATATTCGATTCTTACGAGACGGGCTTCAAAAACAGCATGGTCAAGTTCCGCTCAACCAGTCAAAATTTGGGGCGTATCACGGGCGAGTTGCAGGAAGGCGTTATGCGCATCCGTATGGTGCCGATAAGCCAGATTTTTAGCCGCTTCCCGCGTCTTGTGCGCGACCTTTCCAAGACACTCTCCAAAAAAATCAACCTTGTTATCGAAGGCGAAGACACCGAACTGGACAAGTCGGTAATAGAAGACCTGCTAGACCCGATAATGCACTCAGTTCGCAACTCTATAGACCACGGTATCGAAAGCCCAGCCGCACGCGCCGCCGCCGGCAAGCCGGAGGAGGGGCGCGTACTGCTAAAAGCCGCCAACGAAGGGAACATGATTGTCATAGAAATAGGCGATGACGGCAAAGGCATAGATGTAGAGGCGGTCAAGGACAAAGCGGTGGAACGCGGGCTCATTCATCCGAACAAACTGATAAGCGATGTCGAGGCGTTCAACCTGATATTTGAGCCCGGCTTCTCCACGGCAAAAACTATAACTAATATATCGGGACGCGGCGTAGGGCTTGATGTGGTAAAACGGCAAATCGAAAAATTGAACGGCACCGTTACCGTGCAGAGCGAAAAAGACAAGGGAACCAAATTCATTATCAAACTGCCGCTGACACTTGCCATTATTCAGGGCTTGCTTGTGCGTGTGGGCGCGGAAATATATTCAATACCTATAACAAGTGTAATAGAAAGCGTACGCATAAAGCCGGAAGAAATCAAAATGATAGACAACAACGAGGTGTTTAATATCCGCAATGATGTACTTTCGCTTATACGCTTAGACCGTTTATTCGGCATACAAACACAACGCAGCGATGAATATAATTTTATCGTAATAGTCGGCACTGCCGAAAAGAAAATGGGCTTTATGGTAGACAGCCTCATCGGCGAAGAAGATGTTGTAATAAAGCCTTTGCGCGACCAGTACACTAATTCGCCGGGTATTGCGGGCGCGTCAATACTGGGAGACGGCTCTGTATCGCTCATAATAGATGTAGGGCAGTTGTTGGAACTCGGACTCCATAAAGAAATGGAGAACAGAAAGTTTAGAGAATTCGCTGTGGGGAGCGGTTAATAGGGGACAGAGGATAGAGGATAGGGAGTAGTAAATAACAACTGGTACTTGAACCAACTATTCCCAATCCCCCGATAATAAGGAACTTTATATATGGAAACATTAGATTTAGCGCAGATGAATACTGATTTGCAGGAGAAAATAGAACACGCCGAAAACGTTGACTTTAAGATGGTTACATTTTCGCTCTCCGGCAGAGATTACGGTGTAGATATTATGAATGTAAAAGAAATCGCAAAAGCCGATAAATTTACATTTGTGCCTAATGCCGCCGGGTTTGTGCGCGGTGTGTATAATTTACGCGGCGATATAATTCCGATAATCGACCTGCGCTTGTTTTTCCACCAGCCTGTCTCCGCAAAAACCGAAGACGGCGGCTTAAACGAAAATATGCTCATTCTCAAAATTGAAGACCATGTGTATGGCACCATTGTAGACAAAATTGACAAGGTAATAGGAATAAGCAAGGAGCATATTCAGCCGCCGCATCCCATTTTTGGGGATATAAACATAAAATACATATCCGGCGTTGTGGAAAAAGAAGGCTGTTTGTATGTTATTCTGGATGTAATACGGATTTTTTCCCCGCGTGAACAGAACGAGGCGGAAAATTCGCCGCAGTCATCATACGGGCAGCAGTTTTCGCCGCAAATGGCGTTTGCGCAGCAGGCAGCAAAGTCTGCGGACTTAGCGAAGTCAGCGCTGGCATTGCAGGCGGCGGCAGCCGATAACAACCTCGGCTTTATAAAAGAGCAACTTGCGGCGCTCAGGCGCTTTTATCCTTCTCTCTTAAATGAGGACTGGATAAAAGCGCGTTATGCGGACTGGGCTGCCTCTCGCGCTCAGGATGAAATTCAACTTAAGACACCGGAAGACGCCAATGCCTACCTTACGGAATTTTTCTCGCGTTTTAACGGGCAATTTTGGAGCGATGATTATGCTTATGCTGTAAAAGCGTTACTCCCCAATAACGAAGCAACCACTATCCACGCATGGAACGCCGGCTGCGGACGCGGCTATGAAACCTACTCTCTTGCATGTATTTTGAAAATACGTTATCCTAACTCACGAGTTAAAGTTTGGGCAAACGATAACGACATCATGGCTATAGCCAACGCTCCGAACATGACTTTTGACCTATCTGCGGTTCCGCAATTTTGCCAGTCATTTATGGTAAAAGGGACGAGTGGTTTTATTTTTGGACCTGTTATCAAGGACTCCATAGTGTTTGAGTACCATGACATCAGCAACGAAAATACACTGCCGGAACTGGATGTAGTCTTCACGCGGGACACGCTTTCTTTCCTGCCGGTAAAAACGCAGGAAAAGGTTGTTGCGGACATAAATGAGCGCCTTAAAAAAGGCGGCGTTGTATTTTTGGGTCAAAACGAGAAACTTACCGGAAGCGAATGGCGGCAACTTGGCAAAGGCGAGGTTCCGGCGTTTGTCAAACTTTAGGGAAGTTCTGAAGGGCAAACACGGCGGGTATAAATGGAAGGTATGTCCGCCGTTTCAAATATAGAGGAGATTATGCAGAATGAGAGTTGAGTATATCAATCCGTTTGTGGAGTCGGCGTATAATGTGCTTACCGAAACACTAGGCGGAATTAAGGTTGAGCGCGGCGAGTTGTTTCTAAAGAACAGCACTATGAAGATTATGGGAGTAGCGGCGCTTGTAGGGCTTGCCGGCGATGTTGAAGGGCGCGTCATGTTCGATATGACAAAGGAAACCGCCCTCAATGTAGCCAATACCTTTGGTTTGGCGGCGGGAGTTATTGGCGCGGGGCAGTCGTTTAAGGCTTTGGACGACATGGCTCAATCGGCGCTTACCGAACTGGCAAACCAGATAACGGGGCAGGCTGTTTCCAAACTACAGTCGCAGGGCTTTAAGTTTGACCTGTCTCCGCCGGTGCTTTTTACCGGCGATAATATGGAAATTTCCAACACATTGCAGGTTGAAGCGCTTATTGTCCCTATGAACATGGGTAAACTAGGCACCATCGAAATCAATGTAGTAATACGCGAGCGTGTGTAGAGTCAAATTTATGGAGGGATTGCCAAAAAATTTGCGAGAATAAAGTCGGCGGATGATATGATAGTTGCTTATGATGATGAAACCGGACGATTGTACAAAATTACAATGGAGCCTTTGCCGATTAAGTCGCTTACAGAAGAGGCAATATTTGAAGTCGCGGCAACTGTACTTCCCAAAAAGGAACCGGATGCCGAAATAAAAGATTGAAAGGATTGCAATGGGTAAGAAGTACTATATGTTCAAAAACAGTCGTTTTATTATTGATGATGCCGCCGGTGAAATATTAGAGTTGGTGCCGCCTAGAATAACAGCCGGAGATGAGGTTGCTATTCTATGAATGGCTATTAAGGACATCACGCAGCCGGCGGCAAATGGCATTGTTTTTGATAACAAAAAAAATTGACAGGGCTGGGCGCGGGGCAGTAAAACTGCTCTATACCCAATCCCACATATAAGGGGCGGTTAGCTCAGTTGGTTAGAGCGCCAGTATGACACGCTGGAGGCCACAAGTTCGATTCTTGTATCGCCCAAAAGAGCAATTTTATGGAAGATAGAGCGCGTTTTTTTGTAAGTCTACTCATCGGGACTGTTATTTTCTACGGATGCGCAAATATTAACGACAACAGCGGCGGCAAATCGCCCATAAATACAGATGGCATGGTCAAGGTAATTTTTGACCCTAACGGCGGTAATTGGGAAAGCGTTGAGGTAAGCGCATGGGAAATCGAATCCGCCATACCTAAAGATACTCTGATACAATTTCCTTCAAAAGCGCCTCTCCACAGAGGCTGGGTTCTGGCGGGCTGGTACTACGAAGCGCTGCCGCCTATAGGCTATAACGAGGATGAACCGGAGGGGCGCGCTCCGGAAGGGGCTATTGCCTCGGAAGATACCCGCCTTTTTGCCCTCTGGCGCGAAAAACCAAATGATGCCTATGCCGTTATCTTTAGAAAATATACCGGCGATAATCATCCTGTTACAAAACTGGCGCTAAAGGAAAACGGATGGCGGGTAGCGGCGCAGGATATTCCCTCTTTGGGAACACGGAATTTCTGGCAAAGCGACAATAAATGGTGGACGCTTGCGGAAGGCGGCACTGAATTTAACGAAACAAAAGTCGTTTACGCCGAAACTACCGTATACGGGCACTGGACAGGCATTGTTAGCAAATTGTACTTTGACCCCTCAGGCGGAATTTGGACAGGCTCTCTATTTAACGAAGACAAATCTGTTTACCCGCCGGCGGGCGGCGGCGGACAATGTTATGTAGAACTTCAATATCCGGCGGTAAAGCCGCAATGCCTGCCCTTAACGCTGCCAAAAAAAGCTGTGGAAGGCGGGCGTGATTTGGCGTTCCTTGGCTGGACGCTGATTCCAGAAGCCGAAAAAGAAAGCGTAGCCAATATAGGCGCGGAAGATTCCGCCGAATTCATTCCTTTCAACATAGATAATTGCCCGGATATAACCACAGACACAACAGTGTACGCCGTGTGGAAGCAGGTTGCTCCTGACAAAAAACCCATTATATTTACAACATTCGGCGGACAAACCGAAACCCGTTTTGCTCAGCAGGACGGCGAGGTATACCGCATAAACGAAAATGATTTTCCCGTTCCTCGACGCCTGCATTTTGCTCTTTCGACATGGAATACAAAAATTGACGGGAGTGGAACGGCATTTACAGGGACTATCCCATCCGCAAGTTCAGTCAACCCGGAAGGTTCGTCTCATTGGACTGTTTACGCCTTATGGAACACAAACAATTACACGGTCAATTACAGACTGAACTATGATTGCAATGGAGAAAGGGAATATCAAACAGAAAATGCGCCCGGACATTTTTCTTATTTGGAAGAAATAGCGCTGCCTGCTAAGCCGGCCCGCTCAGGCTGGAATTTTGTTCGCTGGGACTCCGACATGAACGGAGTAGGCGATGTTTTTTTGGGCGGAAAGATAACTTCGGATAAGACCGTCTATGCGGTTTGGTCTATTGCTTCGTCCTATACGCTGCCTTCTCCCAACGAGGACGGCGGTTACAAGCAAACAATAATAATACCGCGCATAGGCTGGTATCGCATAGAATTATGGGGCGCTCAGGGCTGCGATGCCGAAATACTTGACGGCAAGGGCTTTGGTGGACGGGGGGCGTACACAAGAGGCGACGTTTGGCTGCAAGCCGATGACACATTCTACCTGTACATAGGCGGCAAGGCGCTGGGTTCCATGGGCGGCTATAATGGCGGAGGAAACGGGCTGGCATTTAACGCCGGCGGGGGCGGCGGCGCAAGCGATATTCGTACTGTTGACCACTCCGATTTAAGCGGTTTAGCCTCGCGCATAATGGTAGCGGGCGGGGGCGGCGGCGCTTGCGATGCCCGCTGGACGACAAACAACGGCGCAACCGGACCAAACCGCCGGTGGAACGGCGGATTTGGCGGCGGCGACATTTATACAATAGGCAAGAGGGAAGTAGGCGGCGGCAGCGGCGAAGGCATATCCTGCGGTTATGGCGGCTCACAGATTAGCGGCGGCAGCGGCGCGAATATCATTAGCGGCGCTTTTGGCATAGGCGGTTCGCCGAAATACAATACAGAGGAAATAACAGGCGGCGGGGGCGGCGGCTGGTTTGGCGGCGGCGCAGCCGGCATATACAGCACCAATGGCGGCGGCGGGGGCGGCTCATCGTACATATCTGGGTATTCCGGCTGTATAGCAACATCGATTCAGGATGGATTTGCCGCAAAAACCGGCAACAATGATTTAGAAAAAAGTTGCTCGTGGACAGGGCGCTACTTCGCAAAAAGCGAAATGTTATCCGGCAAAGATATTATGCCTAAACCGGAAGGCGGCACCGAAACAGGGCATAGCGGTTCAGGCTTTGGGCGCGTTGTGTTTTTGGGCAATACCGAAATCTGCCCCTAACCATGACAAAAAAGAAAAAATTCCGTTTTATTTACCGGATTCTTAACGCTGTTGAATCTGCCGGTAACAGATTACCCGGCGCTGTAATTGTTTATATCCTGCTATCTCTGTTTGTTATTGTCCTTTCGGCGCTTTTATCCGGCTTGAAAATCGAGGCAGCCCCCGGCGGCAGTCCCGTTGCGATAATCAATCTGCTTACAAAACAACAGATGAGGGACTTCTTTGGCGGGATTATGGATAACTTCCGTGATTTGTCGCAGATTACACTTGTTATTGTGCTGCTTACCGGCATAGGCATGGCAG
The DNA here is from genome assembly GCA_031257255.1 of Spirochaetaceae bacterium. GTDB lineage: Bacteria > Spirochaetota > Spirochaetia > Treponematales > Breznakiellaceae > JAIROZ01. Next base: position 10,294 of record JAIROZ010000092.1, read on the forward strand.
AAAAAACCGGAATGTTGGGCGCGGCATTTACGCGGATGACAGGCGGCGGCGCAAAGAAATTTACCGGTATTATTGTAATTTTTGCTGCCGCGCTTTTTGGGCTATTGGCTGTTTTTACCGGAGGCGGCGAAGGCGCTATTGCCGCCGGTTTTGCCGCCTTGCCGGCGCTGGCGGCGCAAATGTTTTTCAAGGCTGGACGCAGCCCGCTTGCAGGCATTTTTGCCGCCGTAGGCGGCATGAGCGCCGGAATTTCCGCCGCGCTTGTTACGGAATTTTTTTTGCCCGGACAGGCGGCGCTTCCTGCTCCGCCTTTCTGCGCCGCCGCCGTATTCCTCCTAGCCTTAGCGGGATTACTGGTAAACGGATTGCTTACCGCCCCCCGCTACGAGCGAATTACCGACACCCCAGAAGACGAAAGCACAAATTCTTTAGAAGGCATTTTGGATGAATCAACTCAAACTTCCATTGAATTGAGTTACAAAGAAAGGCAAGGCATCCGTTTTGCGAGTGTAGCCTTTCTGCTGGGTTTGGCGCTGCTTATTACTTTGAGCGTAGGGCGCGGCGCTTTTATGGCGGACGACAATGACTCTGTTTTTGGCGCAAATGCCCCGTTAATAAAAGGCTTAGTCCCTATAATTGCGGCGCTCTTTCTTTTGCCCGCTTTTGTTTATGGGATGAGTACCGGTTCTATAAAACGGGCAGGCGGCGCAAGAGCAATGATAAAATCAACTATTGCGGAGCTTGCGCCGTTCATAGCGCTCAGTTTTGTGTATTCGCAGTTTATCCATATCTTTACGCGGAGTAATATAACGGCGTTTATTATGACGCATATAGTAAATATGATGAATTCCGGCGGCGCGTCCAGTATTCCCGCATTTGCCTTAGCCGCAACCGCATTGCCTTTTAAGTTTTTAGAGCCATCAATACCGCTGCTTTTCTTTTATATATCCAGACATCAAAAAGGTTCCGGCATTGGAACGCTGGTTGTAAATTTGTGCCTCTACGCGCTTGCTTTTTTTGCCGCATGGCTATTAATTCTCACCTTTGTTCCACAGGTGATTCCTTCGCCGGCATAAAACTGCGGCTCCTAAGGAGTAGCTGCGGCTTGGTTCCAGACCAATTATTGGCTCTTGATAAAAATTTGACACCCGCTTGCAATTTTTTTTATGAAAATTTATATTACAAATAATAATCGTTACTACTAGGACTAGTATTGGACTTGTTCAGTAACATGAACAAGTCTCTGCAAAAAGGCAGACTAAAGGCAGCCTAAAGGCAGACTAAAGTCTGTTGCATTTTGCATTTTATCGGGGTTTAAGGAGGATAGTATGGAACGGCGTAAAACTAAGCAGCGCGATTCTGTTTTTGAAGCGGTAATGGAATTGAACCACCCTACCGCAAATGATGTGTATGAGCACATCATCCGTAAAAAAAAGACGGGTATGTTGTCAAAAAAAATCAGTCTGGGCACGGTGTACCGCAATCTTCAGATTCTTGAGGAAACCGGGAACCTGGCGAGCATCTATGCCGACCCGCTCGTTATGTACTATGACCACAGGCTTGACCCGCACTATCATATAAAGTGCGTTTCTTGCGGCGCTGTACGCGATGTAGATATGGACTACAGGGCGGAAATCAACCAAAAGGTCGAAATACTAAGCGGCTGGGAAATCGAAAGTCATAGTTTGGCATTTTCCGGTTTATGCCCCGAATGTAAGACCGCCCGCGCAGAAAAAACCGCCAATGGCGGCGCTACCCGGTAACAATCCGTTCATCCTTCATCGAACAAAAACTGTTACGCGCTTCCTCTATTTCAAGTTTGATTTTTTCCAATTCGTTGGCGCTTGTGGAAATATGCGCCGTTATCAGGGTGGCATCCTCAGGTGCTGTCCAAATGCCGGGCAGGGTAGGGCAGCGCAGTTGATAGTCCGCAATCCGCTCCGCGAGGGATGCGGTAAATTCCGACAAGGCGCGAAGCCGCCCTTCCCAGCGTTGTTTTTCTTCCGGCAGCGGAGCGCGGGTTACGCGGTATATATGCCCTGTTATCTCTGTTTCCAGCGTAATATTTTCGCCGTCTATAGTGAGCGCAAACCCGCCGGCTTCCGCGCCGGCTTTTGTGGGCTCAATATTTAGTCCGGCGTTTGACGGGACAAAAGCCGCCGCTGTTCGTTCAGGGGCGAATAATAGTTCAATATCTTCATTGTTCTGAATGAATGAAGTATGCCCGCTCTTAAATAACGCATGGCGGGCATGGTTCAAGTAGCCGGTTTTGCTGGAAATTTGTTTGTACAATGTGATTTCTTTTTCTGAGGCGGTTAGGGCAAGATAATCATCCTTTCTTATATAATGGCGGTTTCCGTCCGCGCCGGTAAAAAAATAGTAATTGTTTTTTGTAATGGGGACAATGCGGCGTTCATCGGAAATAGAAACAAGCGCGTCTCCTATCTCAGTTTTGAGAGCGTACAATCCGGCGCGTATATCTTCAATTGACTGGGCAGGTACAATGCCGCTTTCAAGGATAACGGAGCGTACCAATTCGGAAGCCTCGCGGATTTCTTCTTTAGTTCCCCACAAACAGCGGACGGCAATAAAACAGTCGCTCAAATCAGGGGTAGGTTTGCCGTCCAAAAATGCCGCCGTTTTTACAAGACGGGCAATTTTCCGCCAGCGCCTGTCGCTTATGTAGAGCGGCGGCTTTGTTCCTCCCGTTTCGGCGTTTCGTTTTGATACGGCTTCCCGCAGATGTACAAAAAAATCCAGCAGGTATGTGTTTAATTTTATTTTATTTATGGAATTGCGCCATTCTGCAAGTTCTGCCGGGGTGATTTTTTCCGGTACGCAAATTTCTTCCGCTGCGGCTTCCGGCATATCGAGCAATGTTTTGAATGTCTCATTATCCTGAATGTTGGCAACCGGAATACGGACGAGGAATCTGTCCCAGAGCGCGTCCAAACCGGCGTCTTTTTTTGGCGTTTCGTTTGACGCGGAGACGAGCAATTTTAGCGGCAATTTTTCGATTTTTGCGCCGTTTCTAAAAATCTTTTCGTTTATTGCCGTTAAAAGGCTGTTTGCTATCGCGCTGCCCGCCTTCCAAATCTCGTCCAAAAAAACGATGTCCGCGCAAGGCAAAAAGCCTTCGGTTAGGCGCTCGTATTTTCCCTCATCCTTCAATTTTTGAATGGAAAGCGGACCAAAAATTTCGTCCGGCGTACTGAACTGGTTTAGCAGGTATTCAAACGAAACGGCATTTTCAAAAGCGTACTTTACGCGCCTGCAGACAAGGCTTTTTGCCGTACCCGGAGGACCAAGCAAAAATACATTTTCGCCCGCTATGCTTGCCAAAAGACAAAGCCTAAGCGCCTCGTCTTTTTCAAAAAGCCCGGCGGAAATTTCCTCCAGTATACGCGCAATTTTCTTTATTTTGCCGACCCTCGCTTAATCTTTTTGGTGGTCGTCATCTCCAGCGGTTCTTCTAACACCGTTGTTTTTTCGATTTTCTGATATGGCTGCAGGCGCGTGTTCACTTCGGTGATAATTTCCTTGACGCGCTCGGCGACTTTCCCTTTCATAAGCCCCATCTTTTTTACAAAATCTTCGGCAGGATAAACCAGCGCTTCTATGCGCTCGCTTTTTTGCCGTTTGTCGGGGACAAAACCGCGTATCAGAATTTGGTCAATCTCGTCAAACAACTGGAATTCATTTTCAATCTCTTCCGGGTACACATTCTTGCCGCCTTCGGTAACAATCATATTTTTTGCGCGCCCCGTAAGGTAAAGATAGTTTTCGTTGTCCAAATAGCCCACATCGCCTGTTTTAAGGTAGCCGTCTTCCGTAAACACTTCCGCCGTAAAGTCGGGGCGCTCGTAGTAGCCTTGCATTACCATAGAGCCTTTTACAATTACTTCGCCGATGCCGTTTTCGTCCGGGTCGAGTATCTTCATATCAACGCCGGGCGAGACCCTGCCAACGCTAGTTTCCTTGTAATGTTCAATCGGGTTGATATTGATGATGGGCGAAGTTTCGGTAAGCCCATAGCCCTGTACAAAGTCTATGCCGAGTTGGTTGTATTTGCGGAAGACTGAGGGCGCGAGCGGTCCGCCGCCGCAAATACAGATGCGGATAGTGGAAAGAGATGCCTTGGAAAGCACGGCGGCAAACATTTTTTTGCCCGGATTTACGCCGAACACTTTTTTGATGAAGCCCGAAACCCCCATAAGGAAGGTGATAAGCCCGTATACGATGGGACCTTTTTCCCGCAAGCCCCGCAGTATGCCCGCAAGCAATTTATTGAAGAGCATCGGAACGCCGAGCAGCATTGTAATTTTTGCTTCGCGAAGGTCGCGGAGCATACTTTGAACCACGAGGCGCTTGCCAAAGACCACTTCCGCGCCTACCGCCATCGACTCCAGAAATACGGCGAGCATTGTGTACGCATGGTGGATGGGCAGTATCGCGTAGAATTTGTCCGTGTGGAAAATGAGCAGAGGAGTACCTTGCGCGAGGTAACAGTCTGAAGTGAGGTTGCGGTGGGAGAGCATTACGCCTTTCGGGTCGCCTGTGGTGCCGGATGTAAAGAGTATGGCGGCGGTGTCGAATTCCGTTACCGCCTCGTCCGCGCGCCCTATATCGGCGTCCGTGCCTTCAAATTCGGGTCCGTCAAGGTCATAAATATAGTTTCCAACGCTCTTATTAAGCGAGTAAACTTCTTCTATGCAGCCGAGTCTTTCGTTTGTGTAGTGGTAATATTTTTCTTCGTCAATAAAAATAACCCGCGCATGCGCCGTTTTGACCAGCAGGTCGGATTCTGAATTCTTGATTTGGTAATCTATCGGGACGACAATGGCGTTAGCAAATAGAGCGCCGAGGTAAGCGACAGTCCATTCCGGCGAATTTTTGCCGCTAACGGCGACCTTATCGCCTTTACGGATGCCTTTTGCCCGCAACGCCCGCGCCACCGCCTTAATTTTTGCTAAGGCTTCGGTATAGTTAAGGCTTATACGGTCAGGCTCGTATATCGTAAAACAAGCCCTGTCCGGGTACCGGTAATGCGTAATGCGGAACATCTCCTGCACTGTGGGCCATTCTCCGGCAAAAGTAGGCTTGTCGCCGCCTTCAACCTTCGACCTAAAATCATCTAAAAAATCCCAAGGGGTATAACTTTTTTTTAGTTTAGACTTCATATAACTATCCTCTTGACTTGAGACACCGGTAAGCGGGCATTAGTTGCGGGCTATTGTCCGTTTGTCTGATTTTAGAAACAAAACGGACAGCCGCAACATTTACATAACCTCTAAAAAAGATATGCAGATAAGATTCATTGCGTCTCGCAGCACACGCAGTACGGCGCGGGAAAGCCCCATACGAGCGGCGGCAAGTTCAGGATTTTCGGCATTCAAAACCGGGCAGTCGTGATAGAAACGGCTAAATGATTTGGAAAGTTCATAAAGATAGCCCGCAAGCACCGTAGGATTAAGGTTTGCGGCGGCTTCTGTAATTGCGTCCGGGTAGGCGGCAAGGGTTTTGATGAGTTCCCATTCCTGCTCAGAAACCAAAAGTGAATAATTTGGAACGGCAGATTGCCCGGCGGCTTTTTTTTGTTCCTCATCCTTTGTTCCCTGCTTTTCCCGGCTGGCGCGGAGCATTGAGCAAATTCTTGCGCCCATATACTGCAAATAAGGTCCGGTATTGCCGTTAAAAGAAAGCGATTCTTTAGGGTCAAAGAGCATATCCTTGGAAGGACTTACCTGCAAAAGGTAGTAATGAAGCGCGCCCAGGGCGATTTTTTCGGCAATTTCCATGGGGTTACCCACTTCTTCCTCACGCTGTTTTTCTTTTATTTCGGCTAATGCCATATCCCGCAGGCTGTCGATAAGGTCATCGGCATCTACCACAGTACCTTCCCGGCTCTTCATTTTTCCTTCCGGTAGATTCACCATCCCGTACGAGAGGTGGTAGAGATTTTTTGCCCACGGATAGCCAAGTTTATCAAGCAGGACGAAAAGAACCTTAAAATGGTACTGCTGTTCAGACCCCACTACATAAATAAGTTGGTCAAATTGCCAGTCATTGTGGCGGTTAATGGCGAGTCCTAAGTCCTGAGTGATGTATATCGAAGTGCCGTCCCCACGGAGCAAAATCTTCTTGCCGAGTTTTTCTTCGGATAAATCAGATACCACCGCGCCGTCAGACTCGCGGTAAAAGAGCCCCCGTTCAAGCCCCTTGATAACCTCATCCTTGCCCAGCAAATATGTATCGCTTTCAAAATAATATTTGTCAAACGAAATACCGGTACGCTCATAGGTCTTTTTCATCCCATCTATTGCCCATGAATTCATCTGCTTCCAGAGGCTAACGGTTTCTGTGTCGCCGTCTTCCCATTTACGCAGCAATTCCTGAGCATGCGCCATGAGCGGGGAGCGGGCTTCGGCTTCTTCTTTTGTAATGCCCTGTTTTTTAGATAGTTCGGCGGTTTCATTTTTTAGTTCCCTGCTAAAACATACATACCATTCGCCGACAAAATGGTCGCTTTTTATTCCTTCGGATTCAGGCGTTTTGCCGCCGCCGTGCTCTTTATAGGCAAGCATGGACTTGCAGATATGAATGCCACGGTCGTTGATGACGCACACTTTGCGGACTTCCACGCCGGATGCCATAAGAATACGGGAAATGCTTTCGCCTAATACATCGTTTCGCAGATGCCCTAAGTGCAGAGGCTTGTTGGTGTTGGGGCTTGAGAATTCAACCATAACCTTCTTACCGGATAGGGTGCCGGGTCTGGCAAAAGAAAAATCTTCCCCCGCAAGCACCTTTTCCACAACCGCCTTTGCTGCCGCCGGGCGGCGCAGATGTACATTCACATAAGGTCCCAGCGCCTTAAATGTGCCATCCGCATCTGCCCCTTCGGCTGCAAGACGGCTGCAGACATCGCCTGCAATTTGCGGCGGTCCTTTGCGTAATTGTTTAGCGTAACTAAACATTGGAAAGCCGATGTCGCCCATTTCCGGATTCGGCGGGTTCTCGGCTATTACCTGCGCCGGACTGATGTTTCCATCGCCGCCGGCTTCCTGTATGAGCGTGTTCAGGACACTCGCTATCCGTTTTTTCCAGGATTCTTTGTAATCAAACATTATATTTCTCTAATCTTCCCGCCACACCGGCATACTCATACAACGCGGTCCGCCTCGTCCGCGGGAAAGTTCACTGGAAGGCATCTCCAGTACATTAACCCCGCGATGCCGGAGCACCGCATTGGTGATTTCGTTACGGTCGTAAACAACTACCGTTCCGGGTGAAAGGCAGAGTGTGTTGGAAGCGTCCGTCCACTGCTCGCGTTCAGCCGCAATGCGGTCTTTGTCGGCACAGGGAATCAGTTCCACATCGTTGCCCAAGTAAGCAGACAATATATGCTCTAGTTCGTCATCAATTTCTTTTATGTGTATGCCGCCTTTGCCGTCAGATGTAATCTCAAACACAGCCAAGGTTCCCAGTATGCCCGGATGTACCGTGAACTTATCGTAATCAATTTGTGTAAAAACTGTGTCCAGGTGCATAAAAGCGCGGGAATTGGGGATATTGAATGCTAGAATTGTGTCCACCGGAGACTTGGAATTAAAGATGTTATTGGCAATCTGCTCGATGGCGTCCGGCTCTGTCCGCTGGGATATACCTATGGCGATAATTTTTTCCGTTAAATTGAGGATGTCGCCGCCCTCAATATGGAAATGATTGTAGCGGCTGTAGTACTGGGGCACGGTGTTAAAATCCGGGTGGTACTTGAAAATATACTCACCATAGATAGTTTCCCGGCAACGGGTTACAGAAAACATTTTGTTAATGCTTACTCCATTTCCTATCATGGCAAATGGGTCGCGGGTAAAGTAGAGGTTGGGAATAGGCGCAATAACCATTTTTGACGCATCACTGACCAAATCCACCAGCGATACGCTTTTGTTCGTGTTAAGTTCGCTCAGGTTTACCCCCTCCATAGTTTTCAAAATCAATTCTTTGTTGTCTTTGTAATTACTGTTTAAGTAGTCATATATAAATTTCTGGTAATAGTCCGTATAAATTCTTGCTTCCAGAATAAACTGCTCCAAAAATTGTTTGCGCAAGTCAGGATGTTTGTCGAGTACTTCCGCCGCTAAATCTTCAATATAAACGACTTCTACGCCGTTTTCTTTGAGGATTTTGGCAAAGGCATCGTGTTCCACTTGGGCAATCTTCAAAAAAGGAATGTCGTCAAAAAGCAGTTCCGCAAGGCTGTCGGGGGTAAGATTTAACAATTCCCGCCCCGGACGGTGCAGCAACACTTTTTTTAGCGGCTTTATTTCACTTTTAACATTTACGCCTGTCATAAATAATTCTCCTAAATAAATTGCAAAATGCAACAGACTTTAGTCTGCCTTTTTGCGGAGACTTGTTCTGTAACCAGAACTAGTCCATTATAGTTGTAAAACTGAAGTTTTACAACTGCCACAATTTTATTATTTGCCGGTAAAATAACGGCAAAAATACCTTAGTTTAGCCTTTCATCCGTCAAACTTGCACAAATATCCCGACAGCGCATCCAGACCGGCGCGCAGCGTTTCGGTATGAGCGCAGTAACCCAGCCGCGCATGACCTTCCACACCAAACCGGGAACCCGGTACCAGCAGCACCCCGGTATCGCGTAATAGGTCAACGCAAAATTGTTCCGTGTCCTGCGGGATGTCGAGTTTTACAAACGATACCGGCACGGCACGGGGCATCACTACCGAAACACGAGGTTCCTGCTCTACCCATTGCGCAAAAATGGACAGGTTTTGCAAAACAATGCGGCGGTTGCGTTCCATGACGGCGGCTCTGTTGCGCAGAACATGCTCCGCAAGGATATTATCAAGAACTCCCGCGCAAATTAGCGTGTAGTCCCGCAGCGAACGGAAAATCGCCGCCGCCTCGGAACCGGATGCCGTCCAGCCTATGCGTATCCCCGGTACGGAGTAAGTCTTGGAGATACTGTTTGTAGAAATGCCGCGCTCATAGAGGTCTGCTATGGGGGTCATTTTTACCGCATTGTCAAGGCTTTGAAACACCTCGTCCACCAGAATCCATGCCCCAACTTTCCGGGCTGCCGCTGCAATTTCCAGCATCACCGGTTCTTCAATTATTGTTCCCGTGGGGTTGTTCGCGTTGTTAAGGACGATGAGTTTTGTATTTTTCCGTATCAGCGACTTTAACTCGTCAATGTCGGGGTTCCAGCCTCGTTCTTCTAGAAGCGGCAGCATAGATACCTCCGCCCCCAAGGAACGGGGAATATCATAATGCTGCTGATATGATGGATAAAGCGCGATAACATGGTCGCCCTTTTCTATCAACCCCAGAAGAACAAGGAGATTCGCCCCTGTAGCGCCATTGGTCTGCAAAACATTCTCCGGCGCTACATTTTTGTACAATCCCGCGACAAGTTCTTTGAATTCCGGGGAACCTTCAATCCAGCCATAGTCCAGGGGTTTTTTTGCCGGTGCGGAGAAAAAATCCCCCACACTTGTTTTCCCGTCAATGCCGAGCAGTTCCTCTAAGGTAAAAGCGGCAACTGTACTCTGAGAAATATCAAGACTTGCCTTTTTCTCCCATGTGTTGAGCCAATCTTCTACTCCAAAAGCCGGTAGTTTCATACAATATTTCTCATCTTCTCCATTGAACGCGGGTATTAATTCCCCGGCGTTCAATTTTGGTAATTAGTCTCTTACTATAACGGTACCGGTTTCTCCCCGCAGACCGGCGGCGGCTTTTTCTAATGATGTTATCAGCGCCGTGCCTTTGGGGTAGCCTTCAAGATATTCAACACATGCCTGAACCTTAGGCAGCATTGAGCCGGGGGCAAATTGCCCTTCTTCCATATACTTGCGAGCCTCCGCTACAGTCATTCTGTCGAGGTCTTGCTGGTTTGGTTTATTAAAATTTATCGCTACTTTTTCTACGGCAGTTAAAATTACCAGCATATCGGCATGAAAGTCGGCGGCTATTTTTGCGGAGGAGCGGTCTTTGTCTATTACCGCCGGAATCCCATGGTAGGAGTCGTTGTGCTCCATTACAGGAACGCCTCCTCCGCCCGCCGCTATAACAATGTACCCGGCATCCATAAGGTCTTTTACCGCATCGAATTCTACAATCCGCTGCGGTTTTGGGGATGCCACAACAAGCCGCCAGCCGCGTCCCGCGTCTTCCTTATAGGTTAAGCCGGTTTCCGCCATCTTGGCTTTTGCCTGCGCCTCCGTAAGAAATGCCCCGACGGGCTTTGTGGGATTTTTGAACGCGGGGTCTTCCGGGTAAACCACCGTTTGTGTAATGACTGTTGCGGTGGAACGCATAATTCCCCGGCGTTTAAGTTCTCCTAAAATAGCCTGAGAAAGATGATAGCCGATATAACCCTGCGACAAAGCCCCACATTCAGGGAATGGCATTTCCGGTGTCTTGGCATCGTGGGCGGCTGATTGGGCAAAAGCATTGTTTATCATGCCGACCTGAGGTCCGTTTCCGTGAGATACCACAACGTTAATCCCCTCGGCAATCATATCGACAATATAAATTGCCGTTTTCTTTACAAGTTCTAGTTGTTCCGCCGGTGTATCTCCCAAAGCATTGCCGCCCAGGGCGATTACTACATTCTTACCTGTACCTTTTTGATACGCCATAATAATCTCCTTGGGTTTTACGCAAGTGTCGCGTACATAACCGCTTTAATGGTGTGCATACGGTTTTCCGCTTCGTCAAAAACTTTTGACTGACGCGACCTAAATACTTCATCCGCCACTTCCATTTCGTTTATGCCGAATTTTTTAGCAATATCCGCGCCGATAGTGGTTTTTGTGTCATGGAATGAAGGCAGGCAATGCAGGAATATGGCTTCTTTATCCGCCATAGCCATTACATTTTTGGTAACCCTGTACGGCTCAAGCAATTTGATGCGTTGCGCCCAAAGTTCATCGGGCTCGCCCATAGAAACCCAGATGTCGGTATAAATTACATGAGCGCCGGCACAGGCTTCTTTGACATCGCTGGTCAACTGTATCGAAGCGCCGGTTTCCGATGCAATTTTTTTACAGGTTTCTACAAGTTCCGGTTTGGGCATCTGTTCCTTTGGACCGCAAGCCGCAAAGTGAAGCCCCAGTTTTGAACACACTACCATAAGGGAGTTGGCTACATTGTTCTGCGCGTCTCCCATAAAAACAAGTTTTTTACCTTTTATGCCCTGCGGAAAATTCTCTTCCACAGTAAGGATGTCCGCAAGCATTTGTGTGGGATGAAATTCTGTGGTAAGCCCATTCCATACCGGCACACCGGCGTGGGCGGCTAAATCTTCCACAATATTCTGACCATAGCCGCGGTATTCAATGCCGTCGTACATACGTCCCAGCACACGGGCGGTATCTTCGATAGATTCCTTCTTACCCATCTGGGAACTACCGGGGTCAAGGTAGGTAACTCCCATGCCAAGATCCATACCGGCAACCTCAAAAGAGCACCGCGTACGGGTCGAGGTTTTTTCGAATAACAGTACTATGTTTTTCCCTTCAAGATAACGATGAGGGGTTCCGGTCTGCTTCAATTCTTTGAAGCGTTTAGAAAGTTGAAGCAGGTAGTTAATTTCACCGGGGGTGAAATCTAACAGTTTTAAAAAATGACGTCCTTTTAAGTTAATCGCCATATATTCTCCTTAGTTGTTTTATATTGTACATAATTTTATTTTACGGATAACATCCGCATATTTTATATTATACAAAAAAATTTTATTTGTAAGTTTTACGGCGTATCAAAGCGCCTAAAATCCGCGCCTGCCGGAATCTGAGCCCCCGCCTTTTGGCGGGGGCTGTTTTTTATACCAGATGCAAGATAAATCGCGCTATCAAGGTAGTGGCAATAATGCTTACGATAGTCCTTTCGAGGAAAATTAAAAACATTTCCCCGATATTTGCCGGAATTTTACTGGAGAGTATCATCGCTCCATTTTCCGACATGTATAACAACTGAGTTATGGACACTGTTGCTATAACGAATCTTGTAAGTTGCGAAGTTACTTCCGCAGACGCGATAACAGACGGGATAAACATATCGGTAAAGCCGACTACCATCGTCTTTGACGCTATTTCCGCCTCCGGTAATCCTAGAAGTTTTAGCAGGGGTAAAAAAGGCTTCCCAAGCCAGCCCAGTATAGGAGTGTACTCGGACACCATCAGAGCGCAAGTGGCGATAGCCATTATTACCGGGGTAAGGCTGAAGATAACACTGAACACAGTTTTTACGGATTCGTTGCCGAATTTTTTTAAGGTATAGCCGCTGTTTGCCTTTTCTATAGCGCGTTTGACCGCCCATCTGGGTAATGAGTATCCCGCCGGTATATCTCCTTCTCCCGCGCCGCCTGTTCCGGTGTAGTACCTGTCCTTTCTAAGAGACAGCGGCGGTATTCTGGGAAGTATGATGGCGCAAATTACGCCCACCAAACATACGGTAAGATAGAAAGGTATGAACATATTGCCCATCTTGACCTGTTCGATTACTACGAGTGAGAAGGCAATCGATACGGCAGAGAATGTTGTGGCTATAACGACGGCTTCACGCTCAGAATAATATCCATGCTCATATTGGTTTGCCGTTAGCAGAACCGCCACCTGGGCATCGCCTAACCATGAAGTAACACAGTCAACGGCGGCTCTTCCCGGAAGTGTGAAGATTTTGCGGAATATCACCGAAAGAAATGTCCCCACGAATTCCAGCAGTCCGAATTCAAGAAGCAGCGGCAAAAGCCCTCCGGCAAAAACCACCGTTGTCATTATGGGGCTTACCAGGTCGTATAGTATGAAAGTACCGGTCGCATCCGAAGTTATTTGCTCTGGACCAAACTTGAAGTATACCATAGCGGCAAAAGCGGCGCCGATGGCTCTTAAAACCGCCCAAACCCACGGTACATCGAAAAGCCCTTTCAGGTTGTTATTGTTTTTGACAAAAGCGGGTCTGAAGATTTTTACCAACAAGGTAAGAAGCCCGCTTGTTAAGGCAACAACAAAGGCAATATGCGGAAGGGCGGGGGATATGACTCCATTGACAGTCTTTACCAGAACCGCGAGCAGAATCGAAAGCCCGCCCTCGTACGGGATGGGCAGCATAAACAACGCCACGCCAATCAGCGACGGTATGATGAACCTTAAAACGCTTTGATTTTTATTGGAATCACTCATTTTACACTCCTTTTGGGGTTTTTGGGATGACAGAGCCGGGTTGCCCTTTCCTGTCTCAGATTTAATTTTTTTTCTAAATCCATATTATTCTCCTTAGAATTAATTTTTGATAGACAGTAGTATAACCCGGTTTTTAGGCGCTGTCAAGTTTTTTATTGTTATTGGCAGTGTTTTACTTAATAAAACTTGTTTATTGCAGTCTTTACTCTTCCAACTGAGAGGCAATGTGCGGGAACATAGCGATACTCCGCCGGAGTATGCCCTGCATGTGGGCGATAACTATCCCGTAATTGGTGAACGGTATGTTCTGGTCGGCGGCGCAGCGGGCGCGGTAGTTCATTTCGCGTTCGTTGAGCATACAGCCGCCGCAGTGGATTACCATTTTGTACGGGGAAAGGTCGTCCGGGAAGTCGCCGCCTGAGTTAAAGCAAAATTCAGGTTCGGTCGAGGTGTAATTTTTTACCCAGCGGGGCAGTTTGACGGTTCCAATATCATCGCACTGGCGGTGGTGCGTACAGCCTTCGCAAACCAGCACTTTGTCGCCGGTTTTGAGCGCGTCCATAGGCAGGACGCCCCGCACGGATGCCTCCAGCGTACCTTTGTAGCGGGAAAAGAGTATCGAAAACGAGGTAAGCGGAATGTCCGGCGGCACATCGGCGGAGACTTTGGCAAAAACTTGGCTGTCCGTAATGACGATGGCGGGCTTTTTGCCCAGCGCGGCAAGCGCGTCCCGCAATTCGTGTTCTTTTACGACAAGCGCCGCCGCGTCCGCCTCCAGAATGTCGCGTATGGTCTGTTGCTGCGGCAGAATCAGCCGTCCCTTTGGGGCGGCTTTGTCTATCGGCGTTACCAGTACGGCAAAGTCCGAAGGATGTAGGAGGTCGCCCACTATCCGCAACTTTGCGTCTTCGGTAACGGCGAGTACGGCAATCCGTTCTTTTAGTTCCTTGATATTCTTTCCGGCGCGGGCGGAACAGGCTATCAACTCGGCATTGGGGATGGCAGGCGGCGGAGCGTCTTGCCCCAGCGCGTCTATCTTGTTCCATGCAATGATGAAAGGCACCCCCTTTGCGCGGAAGATGTCAACCAGTTCCAATTCCACAGGAAAAAGAACGCCGCCGGAATCGCCGGGTCTTGCGCCGCGCCCTTCTTCGGAGGCGTCAACGACAAGGACGGCGACATCGGTTTTGTTTAGCACCTGACGCGCCTTGCGGACGCGCAGTTCGCCGAGGCTGCCCTCGTCATCTATGCCCGGTGTATCGATGATGAGCACCGGTCCCATAGGCAGCAATTCCATCGCTTTGTAAACGGGGTCGGTCGTGGTGCCTTTGACCTCGCTTACAACAGCCAAATCCTGCCCTGTAACGGCATTGAGCAGGCTCGATTTGCCCGCGTTCCTGCGTCCGAAAAACCCGATATGTACACGGTTGGCGGACGGCGTTTCATTCAGTCCCATAATCCCTCAATAATACAACATTCCCGCGCGCTTCTATCTTGCAAACAGACTCGCGTCCGTGTGTGGGATGAAGCAAGCCGCGACAAATTCATCCATGTAGCCGGGGTGGGAGGACAACTCCAGATAGGTTATCATCGAGCCGATTTCGGCGACTTTGGCGGCGGCGGCGTTGGAACAGAGCATCGAGTACGCCCCGGTGAGCGAACTGTT
>JAIROZ010000073.1 GCA_031257255.1 Spirochaetaceae bacterium
ACTTTAGTCTGCCATTTTGCGGAGACTTGTTCTGGTTACAGAACAAGTCCAATATCTTGATGTCCGGCAGCATATATAAATGAAAAAAATCTTGCCCTTTATCGCTTTTTTGTTTGCCGCTTTCGCGGTTTTTGCTCAGGCGGAGGATGACGACGGCTATGTTACGGCGGGCGAGGATGACGGAATTACCGTTACCGGTACGCGGGAAACATCCCAGCAGATGCGTGTTGTGGAGAAAGCCGAAATCGAAAAACGCGGCGCGGGCGATTTGGCATCTTTGCTGCAAGAAACGCTTGATATAGGCATTACGCGCTATGGCGGCTATGGAAATAATACCGAAATAAACCTGCGCGGCTTTGACAGCGAGCGGGTCGCGTTCCTCATAGACGGCGTTCCGGCAAATGACGCGCTTGGCGGCGAATTCGATATATCTCAAATTGATTTACATTCTGTTGAACGCATCGAAGTTATATACGGCGGCAGCGATACAAAATACAATGTATCAGGAGCGCTCGGCGGTGTTATCAATATAATTACAACCAAAGAAATACAAAAAGGCGTACGCATATCGGGCTCAGTATCAAATACCGGCTACCTGCCCGGCAAGAATAGAGGCTTTGACGGCAGGCAAAAAGACGCGCATTACGAAGATTTAATTGATACGCAGAATGTTACCGCAGGCGTGTCATTCGGCGCGGATAATTTTTCGTTTGCCGTAAATGGATTTTTTAACCGCGCCGGAAATCATTTTTTGTTCAAAGATGATATAACGCGGAGCATAAAACGAAAGGTATATAACGAAGTATATGACGGCGGCGCGGGCGCGGCTTTTAATACGCGGCTTGCCAATGTAACACGCATTATCGCGGACGCAAAAATATATTACGGCGATAAAAACATTCCCACATCGGGCAATTCTTCAATTTATGGAATTCAGCGCGATTTTTCAGGGCGGGAAAATATAATGTTCGATATGCCCATCATTGCGGGCAGCGAAAAAATAAGCGCGGAAGGAAGCATTACTCATTCATGGCGCAATTCGGAATATGAACTTACCGGTGTATCAAAAAACAATATACATTCGCTTGCGGCAATAAACCGCTGGGCATTTTATGTACACAAAACGCTTACACTCCGGTCAGGCGGCGACTGGCGTTTCGTTGCGCTTGATTCGGATTCGCTCGGCGGCAGGATGCGAAACGAAGGCGGTATTTACGGCACTGTGGAATGGCAGCCGGCGGCGTTTTTTATGCTGATACCATCGGTAAAGGCGGCATTCTGTTCGGACGGAAGCATTCCGGCAACCGCTGTACCGAAACTGGGATTGGTTTTTAATGTAAACGAAAATCTTACATTCAAGAATAATTATTTCCGCAGTTTCAAGTTTCCCGATTTTGAAGACCTTTACTGGGCGCAGAGCAGCGATTACGCGGGCAACCCCGACCTGAAGCCGGAGGACGGCTGGGGCGTGGATGCCGGCGCGGCATGGCGTGTAAAAAGCCTATCGCTGGATGCGTCCGCATTTTTGCAATGGACGGCGGACTCTATCCACTGGTCAGCGGGGGCGGACGGCATTTGGAGACCGTACAATGTGAGCGAGGCGGCGTTTGCCGGCGCGGAGGCTCGCATTTCGTTTGATTTGCCGCATCCGCGTTTTCTTGCAAGTTTGCGCCCGGCTTTTTCGTATCAGTTTATGCGGAGTTGGCTTTTGTCTGGCGGCTACAGTTGGAAAAACGGCAAACGCATTCCGTATCAGGCGGAACATACGGCGGGCGCATCGCTGGAAGCGGGCTGGACAGGCGGGCAGGCGGGGCTGTCTGCGGGATCGCTACTTGTAAGCGCTCACTTTGAGTCGCGGCGCTTTGCCGACACCGCCAATCTTTCCAAATTGCCGGCATATTTGCTGGTCAACATTACGCTCAATCAGCATATAAGCAAAAGCGTGTCTATTTTTGCAGCCGCGCGTAATATTACGAACACGCGGTATCAGTCGTTCAAGGACTATCCTATGCCCGGCTTCAATTTTACGCTGGGGCTGCGCGTAATGGCGCAAGCGCCGCGCCGTCAGGATGAGTAACCCGCTGCTGCTACCTTGATAGCGCCTTCTTTTATCGTTATTATATGGCAAATTCGGAGAGACATATTTCTGTAACGATAGACGCCGCGATTTTGCAGGCTGTTTGCGGGGCTAATGACGCGAATCTTAAAGTGATAGAGGGTATCCTTGGCGGAACTGTTGCTGTACGCGGTAACGAAGTTGAGGCGCGTGATTTGGACGGCGTGTCCTTGCGGCGTTTTAACGAAACAATAGAAAACCTGAAAATTGCCGCCGCGCAAGGCGAATCCCCAGACGCAAACTATGTCCGCGCCGTCCTCGCTTGCAACGCAAGCGCCGATTGCAACGCAAGCGCCGATTGCAACGCAAGAGAGGAAGATACGAACTCCGTCAACCGTAAACCGGCAACAGCCAACACCGTCCGCGATAACCTGATAACGGTGCCGCACGGATTTGTCAAAGTGTACCCTCGCGGTCCGGGTCAGGCGGAGTACATTCAGGGGATGCGGAATTCGGACATAACATTCTGCGTAGGTCCGGCGGGCACGGGCAAAACCTACCTTGCCGTGGCGGTGGCGCTCTCTTATGTGATGAGCAAAAAATCGCGCAAACTGGTGCTGACGCGCCCTGTGGTAGAAGCGGGCGAGAGCCTTGGCTACCTGCCCGGCGACCTCGCGCAAAAAATCAGCCCGTACTTGCGCCCGCTCTATGACGCGATGGAAGCCATCGTTCCTTTCGATTATATAAGCCGTATGGAAGAAAACCGCGTTATCGAAATAGCGCCGCTTGCCTATATGCGCGGACGGAGCCTTAACGATGCCTTTATCATACTGGACGAGGCGCAGAATACGACCAAAGAGCAGATGAAGATGTTTCTTACGCGGCTGGGGCAGAATTCACGCGCCGTAATAACCGGCGACATTACCCAGATTGACCTCCCCGCCCGCGTCGATTCGGGACTGCTTCACGCGCTATCAATACTGAAGGGCATTGACGGAATTCATTTTTCGTATTTGAATACCGCCGATGTAGTACGGCATCCGCTGATAAAAAAAATTATCACGGCTTATGAAAATTCCAATAAGGACTTCAAGGACTTCCAATGAAAAATCATAAAAAACGAAAAGAAACCAATGAAATATCACAGACAATACAGGGGCGCATAGCGGCGCTGGGTGTGCCGGCGCGTCAGATTGTTGCGGCGCTGGCGGTATTTCTTGTCTGCGCGTCTGTATTTTTGCGCCACTATACGGATACTCCGGCGGAATTCGCGGGACGCGCCCTTGTTTATCTGCTGGTCTTCTGCATCATCGTTTGCATGAGTTCGCGTCAGGTAACGGGGCGCAAACTTTCCGATGTGGAAGTCTATGTACTTTCCGGCATTACACTCGCCTACTTTGCCATAGCGTACATAGCCTCCCGCCTTCATCTTTTTGGCGGCTTTATGCCCGGCGCTCTGCTGCTGCCCACGGCGCTTATGGTTATGCTCATCTCTATACTGATAGACACGCGCCTTGCGATGACAATGGCGCTTTCTATACCGCTCTGCGCCTTTGTCTCGCGCAGCCTCGACATATACGGGTACATAGTCGCCGTTTCCTCGGCGGTTTCCGGGGCGCTGGTAATACGCGGCGCAAGGCGGCGTATGGATTTGGTAATGGCGGGCGTAGTGGTCGCGCTGGTAAATGCCGCCGCCACAAGCGCCGTCATGCTGCAGGAAAAAGCCCCGTTAAGCGTGTATCCGCCGGTGCTATTCTGGGCGCTGTTCCATGGGACGGTTTCCGGCGCGTTAGTGCTGGGCATACTGCCGCTCTTTGAGCGTGCGCTCCGCATGGCAACGACCTTCAAACTGATAGAACTCCTTGACCCGGAAGCGCCGCTTATGCGCCGTATGGAAAGCGCCGCGCCGGGCACCTACAGCCATTCTATGGAAGTAGCAAAACTTGCCGAGTGCGCCTGCCGCGAAATCGGCGCTAATGCCCTCCTCGCCCGTGTGGGCGCGTACTATCATGACATAGGCAAAATCGACAAACCCGAATACTTTGTGGAAAATCAGAGTATCTACAACAAGCATAATGAGTTGAACCCGCGCCTCTCCGCAACGGTGATACGCAGTCATGTCAAGTTAGGTATAGAAAAGGCGCGGGCGATAGGGCTGCCCGGCGAAGTGCTTGAATTTATCGGGACGCACCATGGGGACAGCCTTATCGCGTGGTTCTATAATGAGGCGGTAAAGCGTGAGGGGGAAGGCAATGTTAATCAGGAAGATTTTTGCTATCCGGGAACGCCGCCGCGCACTCGTGAGGCGGCTGTTGTTATGCTTGCCGATGTTACCGAAGCCGCCTGCCGCACCCTCGATAAACCCACAGCGGCGCGTCTCGAAAAATTTATCTCCGACCTTATCGACAAAAAGATGGAAGCGCGTCAACTTGCGAACTCTGAACTCACTTTTCATGAAATTGGTGTTATTAAAAAAGCCTTCCTGCGCGTACTCGTTGCCCACTATCATGCCCGCATAGAGTATCCGGGACAGAGCGCGAACTGACATATTGCGCGGCATTTTGCGGGGCGTTATAGTTAAATTATGAAACCGATGAGCCGGAAAGAAAAATTAGAACTTATGAAGTCGCTTAATTGGGATTATTTAGACACGCCGGAAGATATGCTTGCTGTGGTAGAGGGGCGGCTGGAGACTTCCGGCGCATTTACCCGCGACAGGCTTTTCGTGAGGTCTTTGGAAAGAATGCATTGGGACAGATTTGTTTCTTTGTGGGGGCTGGAAACAATAAAAGAAATGTACACCCCCGAACTTGCGCGGCGTATTTGGCCCAAAACAAGGAGGACTTATTTTGATTTTGCCATCGCGATTTTACGAAGAGAGCCTGTATCCGCTTCAGGATGGGGTGCTGAACACTATGCGTCGGAGCGGCACCGCTTTTTTTCTAACCGGCGGCACAGCGCTCAGCCGCGCCTACTATAACCACCGCTATTCCGATGATTTGGATTTTTTCCTTGACAACAGTGATATTTACAATGAGCAGTTAAATACCGCTCTCGCTATGCTTAAAGAAGACGGGTTTGTATGGGTGGCGCAATCAGTCTTTCCCTAGTATTCCTCGTCAATTATCGCGCAGATACGCGAAAAATTATCGTTTAACATTGCCTTGATTTTCTCTTTTTGCAGACGGCGCGGGTCTGCCGCCGTATCGCCGGCTGAGTCGCTGTAAAATAGCCGGTAGGGGGCTATGTTCAATGCTGAGGCTATGCGCTCGACATATTCCAGCGAGGGGCAGCGCCGCCCGGTTTCGATTTGACCGATGTACCGGTGGTCGGTACCGCAGAGTTCAGCAAGCCTTTCTTGGGTCAAATTCACCTGTTTCCGGTATTTTCTCATATTCTCCGCAAAGATGGCTTGTATGTACATAAATACATTCTACTTGCTAGAATTTAATGAAATATACCGACTTGACGCTAGAATTTTTCAATGCTAATATAGCGTAATGCTAGAATTAAGTAGTAAAACTAAGGCTTATTGCTACACTTGCGGGAGTCAACCTTGATTTTCAATTCCTTACAGTTTCTTTTATTTTTTCCGGTGGTGGCGGCGGGCTATTTCGCGCTCACTATGCGGCTCGGTTTGCGCCGTCCGGCGTTGGCAAATATCCTCGCGCAACTGTTCCTTCTTGCCGCCTCGCTTTTCTTCTATGCCTGCTGGAACCCCGCCTACCTCGCCCTCATCATAATTTCGGTCGCCGTTACATGGACTTCGGGGCTCTTGATGGAAGAACGGAGCGCCGCTCGAAAACGCCTCATCCTTGCCGCGTCCCTTGCCATCAACCTTGCGATACTCTTTTTCTTCAAATACTACGGATTTTTCTCAGGGACGGCGCAGTTGCTTACCGGCGGGAGCGTCCGGTTTCCTGTTTTCAATGTCCTCTTGCCTGTGGGA
>JAIROZ010000196.1 GCA_031257255.1 Spirochaetaceae bacterium
TGCGCGGGCAATTTCGGCGGCGGCAAAGCGTCCGTCCGCGAGGGCGCGGACTATAAGGCTTGCGCCGTTGCGGCTATCACCGGCTGCCCAGACCTTGCGGCTGGATGTACGGCAATGCCCGTCGGTTTTGATGTTGCCCCGCTCATCTTTTTCGAGGTTAAGGCTCTCAACAAGCCCGCCTTGTACCACATGGGTAAAACCCATCGCAAGCACGGCAAAATCAACTTCAATTTCAAAATCAGAACCGGGGACTTCGGACATAACCGGACGCCCATTTTCGGTTTTCCATTCAACCTTGCAGAGCAGCGCCCGTCCTAGAGTTCCGCCGTTTGCGGGGGAGGGCAGGAACGCTTTTGTGTTGACCGACCAGAGCCGGTTGCAGCCTTCTTCGTGGGAGGATGTTGTTTTGAAAAGCCCAGCCCAGAGGGGCCATGGCTGGTACGGGGGGCGGGTTTCCGGCGGGCGGGGCATCACTTCAATCTGAGTTACTTCGACCGCGCCCTGCCGCCATGCGGTGCCTACACAGTCAGAGCCGGTATCGCCGCCGCCTATTACAAGTACTTTTTTGCCTTTGGCTGAAATTTCCGGCACATCAAGTTTTTCGCCGGAAAGGAGGCGGTTTTGCGCTGAAAGATAGTCCAAAGCCTGATATATGCCTGTCAGTTCGCGCCCCGGCGCGTTCAAATCTCTCGGTTCCCGCGCCCCTATCGCAAGCAAAACGGCGTCAAATCCGGCGGTTAAAGCGCCCGCTTCGATAATTGCCGCGCCTGTGCCGGCGGTGCCAAAGGCAAACGCGCCGGTTCCAATGCGGGTATTTGTCTTAAAGACTATGCCTTCCGCTTCCATAATGGCGAGGCGGCGGTCGATGATATGTTTTTCCATCTTAAAAAAAGGAATGCCGTAGCGGAGATAGCCGCCGGCAAGACGGTCGGCTTCAAAAACGGTAACGCTAAAGCCGGCGCGGTTCAGGTAGTAGGCGGCGGAGAGTCCTGCGGGACCAGAGCCGATAACCGCCGCTTTTTTGCCGTTCCGTTTTGCGGGCGGACGCGGAACAACAAGACCACTTTCAAAGGCATGTTCAACAACGGCAAGTTCATTTTGCCGGCAGGTAACCGGCTCGTCATTAGCGCCGAGTACGCAACTTGCCTCGCATAAGGCGGGGCAGAGCCTTCCTGTAAATTCAGAAAAAGGTCCGGTGTCTTGCAGCAATGTCCATGCGCCTTCCCAGTCGCCCCGGAAGAGTTTGTCGTTGTATTCGGGCATTGCGTTTCCCAGCGGGCATGCCCAATGGCAAAAAGGAACGCCGCAGTCCATACAACGGCTTGCCTGCTCGCGCCGTTCTGGGTCGGGCAGGCGTTCCTCAACTTCGAGGTAGTCGCGGACGCGCTCCTCCACAGGGCGGTAATGCGCCGTTTTTCGTTTGAACTTCAAAAAGCCTTTCGGGTCAGCCATAGGGTAAGTCTAGCGGAATTTAGCGTAGAGCGGGTAGTAAGCGCAAAACATCTGCTAACTCTATCCGGTAACACGCTCTACATATTCGTTTGTTTCGGTATTTACCAGAATTTTTTCGCCTTGTTTGATAAAGAGCGGTACGCGGACGGTAAGCCCGGTCTCTGTGGTAATAGGTTTTGTAGCGCCGGAAACAGTATCGCCTTTAACATAATTTTCGCTCTCCGCAACGGTAAAAACCACTTTGTACGGAATTCTGATGTCGATAACTTCGCCTTCCCAGATGGTAAGGTCATAATTGTCGCCTTCTTTTAGGTATAATTTTTTGCTTTCCATACCGGAAACGGGCACTTCGTACTGCTCGTAACTTTCGCCGTCCATAAAATGATAGGCATCCGAATCGGCAAACTGATACTGACACTGGCGTACATCAACTTCGGCATCCTCGACTTCCTGCTGTGTGGGGATTGTCAAACTGAGTACAGACCCATCTTTTAGACTCTTCATTTTTACACGGGCTATAGCCGTTCCCTTGCCGGGTGTATGGAATTCACGCTCAACTACGACAAAAGGCGTTCCTTTTTGCAGTAAGTATGTCCCTTTTACTATATCAACTCCACGAATCACAATAACTCCTTCATATTGAATTGATGATATATGAAGAAGCAAAAACTTGTCAAGCGTCTTGAGCGCAAGGCTGATTAAGCAACCCCTAAACTAAAACATAAGATTGGGCTACAATAAAACTATGAAGAAATTTATAGTGTGTTTTTTAATATTGGGCGCTTTTACGGTGCCGGTTTTTGCGCAAAAAGCAAAAGTTGTTGTTAAATTGGCATCTCTTGCCCCGGAGGCTACCCCGTGGGGCGAGGCGCTTAATAATCTTGCAAAGCAATGGGGACAGGCTACTAACGGCGAAGTTGAAGTGCGCGTCTACCATAACGCCGTAGCGGGCGGCGAGTCTGATGTACTCCGCAAACTAAAGGGAAATCAGATACAGGCGGCGGTGTTTACCTCCATAGGGATGAGTCAGATTTCCCCTGCGGTAATGACGCTCAGCGTTCCGTTTTTTATTCGTACTGATGACGAACTGAACGCGGTGCTTGCCGAATTGCGCGGCGATTTGGAAAAAGGCATAGAAGATGCCGGTTTTAAGACTATAGCGTGGTCAAAGGTCGGCTGGGTCAACTTTTTTTCGCGCTCTCCGGTGCGCGTCCCGGACGACCTGAAAAAACAGAAACTTGCCGCCGACCCCTCAATGCAGACCTTTAACGATGCCTTTAGAATGATGGGCTACCAGATGGCGGCGGCAACTACCAATGATACCATCGTATTTTTGAACAGCCGTACGATAGACGCAATATGGCAAAGTCCTATAAATGTTGCCGCTACACAGGCATTCGGTATAGCCAAAAATATGGCGGACATTAAGATAGCGCCGTTTATGGGCGGAATTGTAATGAACGAGGTAACATGGCGGCGCATACCGGAAAAATACCACAAGCGTCTTTTAGAACTATCCGCGCAAACTGTAACAAAAAATGAGGCATCCATTACGCGGCTGGAAGATTATGCGGTAACGCAGATGAAGGCTAACGGGCTTATAGTGAACGCATTGAGCGAAGCCGACCGTCAGGCGTGGTATGCCGATGTGCAAAAGGCTATGCCTATGCTTTTGGGCAAGACTTTTGACCGCGAACTATATAACAAAATTGACGCGATACTCCGTAAAAAGCGCGGCGGATAGGGCAGTCTATTTGACGCTTCGTTTATTTTCCGGTACAATTTAATCTATGGCGGAAAAGGCTATTTATGCGCACGGGGAACTGGATGCTGTAAAAAAAAGACTTGGTCCTATCTCCGAAGACGAAGCGCGGCGTATGAAGTCTGTGCTGGGCGGCGAGGTAGGCAGAGAACGAGCGGCATCCGATGAGGATATAACCAAAAAACATAAAAAACACAGCGCAGGCGGCAAAAAGCCTACGCGGATTATTGAAACGGCAGATATAGAAAAAGAATTAGCCGGCGGCGCGGGAGCCGCGCCCAAAAAACAGATGCCGGTTAAGGCGTCATTTTATGAGCGTGTAAAAATGGACGCCCTCTGTGGAGACGCGGAATTCGGAATTAAGACATGGTTTCAGGTGCTGCGCTCGCGGTTTTCATTGTTCAGCGACCCGCCCGACCTTGTTTCGTCATGGTTTCTAAAGCGCATACTTCAGGATTATTGCTATCATCTTGATTTTCTGGTAACGCGGACGCGCCTGCTCTTTCCGCGTAATAATTTTTCGTTGACCGAGAAATTAAAATCCGCGTCTCATTTTTCGTTCAGGGTGCTTGACACGATACGGCGCTGGAATATCGAAACAATAGACAGCGAAAGAAACCGCCTGCAGCGGCGCGGCAAAAATGTATATATATCGGATTTTAATACACTCATCTACGAAATATATAAGCCGGTTTATATACTTGAACGCCTGGAAATTTATCCGCATATTGAATCTGTATACAACAATTTATACCGTCTGCTTTTTTTAGAAAACGCATCGGCAGAAACAGAAAAGAAAAAAGAAATTATTAGCAAAACAATTTTGGCATATCAGTTTGTATGTAAAAATATGCGCCGTCATTTTTATCCGATATTTATGAAACTTGTATCGTCAAAATTTTATTTTTACGATGAATTTTTTTCTGAATGTGCCGATGCGGTGGCGGGATTTCTTGGCGTAAGCGATGCCGAGCGGCTGCAGCCTCCAAAAGAGCCGTCGAGCGGCGGCAGGGCTAATGCCGAAAACGAAGGCTGGGAACAGGAAGGGGATTCCGAATCTGATGGTGAAAACGAGGATGCAAAAAATACCGGAGAGGAAGGCGCGGAAGAGGAGAAGGCGGAAGAAGAAAAACCCGCCGGACTTTCTCCAAACGAGCAAAAGGCATTCGACAAAGGATTAAAGATACTTGATTCTCTTTTTCCAAGAGCCGGCTGGCTTGCCATTGATTCATTCCCGGATTTGATACCGTATTTTCAGGATGTAACATCATTGCCAAAAGGCGCGGAATTTATCGCGCCGGAAGACCCCAGCGGCATAGTGCTTGTACTCGGCGCTATTATCGAAAAATTATTGTACGGCTTCCGTAAAATTCAGTTTACGACTCCTGTCGGCGGAACGCTTGCGGGACTGGAAGGACGCTTAGACGAAAGTTCCGACCCCAGAACGCTCGGCAATGTACTTGATGACTGGCAAAAAATTATGGAAGAAGCATTTGAGCGACAGTATATACCGCGCATACAGGAATGTTCTCAGTATTCGCAGAATGTCAATCAGCGGAATAAACTGAACGCATACTCGGTAAAAATTCATTCTGCCCTTCACTGGACGCGCCGGTACTATTTCTTTCCATTTTACAATTATATGGATAAAACGCCGCCGCCTTTTAAGAAATCTGAGATAAATGCTTTGTATCCTTTTGTACGAAACTTCCGCAAGAAACTAACTACGCTCGCCGCATACATAGACAAGGCGGTAAAGATGGGCGGACGGGAGAATGCGGTATCTGTTGATGGGATAGGCAATCCGTGGGACGGTTATGTATTTCAGATAGAAAACCCGCTTTCCAAGCGCTTAAATATGCTGCTTGGACGGAGTCAGCGTGATAATGTTTCTCTTATATTTTTTACGCTGGCGCTTGTTACCGTACTTGATGACATTATGAACGATGGAATGAGTTTTGCGTACAATGCAAACTTTAACAAACTCTTCCGCACCGGAGAAGACGGCGAAACGCCGGTAGTCTGGATAGAAAAAGTATCAAACACATTGGATATATTTAAGCAGACCGTTATGGAGCGGGCAAAAAAATAACGGCTTGTCCGTAACCTATGGTTTACGGACAAGTCCAATTGCTACTGCACCACCCTCGCGTTCTCGCGTACATAGTCGCGCATATCGCCTGCCATAACATGCGGAACCGGAAGTTCCGTCATTGTTCTTAACCCCGGAGTCGCGTTTATTATGTGCGGAATCATATTCACGCAGAGGGCTATGGTAGCGATGCCGCCGGGCAATTCCGGCGTGTTGGTAAAACTGATGTTAGGCGTGCCGCGTATTGTAATGGCATCGCCGGTTTTGACGGTCGTTTGTTCAGGGTTAATTTGTCCTGTATATTCAAACGATATTTTTAGTTTGCCGTCCGAATAGCCCTGCGCTTTTGAAGTACAGCCTGCTACAGTTCCCGGTTTTGCCCGCCCATAGGGAGCGCGTCTTTCCACGCGGGTAATTACAGGCTCAACACTGTGGGTTATGGAAGCGAGTTCCCAACCGGCGGCGTCCGCTATCATGTTCATTGATTCGCGGAAACCGGTGTGTCCCAGCAATGTGCCTTCTTTTATACCCCGCTCAAAAGCCTCCTCAGTTTCGCCTATGCCCCGCGCTTCCAGCACGGTAGGTCCAAAAGGCGATAAACTTCCTGAACGCTTTACCGAAATTGTATCAACCTGATAACAGCATCCGGTTAGAAGCACGGCAAGATAATCCATAATAAAACCCGGATTTACGCCTGTTCCCAGAACGGAAACGCCGTTTTCTCTTGCCGCTTTGTCTATAGCGTCCGCGTACTCTTTATTATGCGCAAATGGATATACCATTTCTTCCGCGCAGGTAAGCACGTTAATTTTTTTACTAAGTATGTAAAGGATTTTTCTATATTCGTTTTCGATACATGTGCCTGTACAAAGTAACACAACATCCGCAGCTTTTTCTGTTATTACCTCGTCATAATTTTTTATAATAATCTCAGGTCTTCCGTTTCGCTCTACAGATAAAAATTCATACATACTCTTTCCGATGTTTTCGGCGTTGTCCGCCACTCCGGCAATTTCAACGCCTTTCTTGCTTAGGAGCAGGTCTGCCATGCCGGCGCCCATAGCCCCTAAGCCCCAGATAATTATTTTTATATTCTGCATAAAATCCTCGATGTCTAAACATATACGGGATAATAGTAAAAATGAAAAATTAGGACAAGGGCGCTGCATGGTATACTGCGGCACGGTATATGCGCAGATGTTACATTGTCAATTATATCCTTTTGTTTGCATTATGCGCCGGACTGCATCTTCTATACGGGAACGGGGCAGCCGTCCGGTTTCCATAGCGCGGAGTATCGCGCTATGAACGGCGGCAAGACTTGATGGCCACGCCATTACCATATCCGCGCCCGCTATGAGCGACAGCACCGCACATTCTTCCGGGCTTTTACCGCCTGCCGCGCCCATCGTAAAGTCATCCGCTAGTATTATACCGGCGCAAAATCCGCGCAGCATCCGCATAACTTTTGGCGACAGACTGGCATTTGTTTCCGCGTCCCATGCGGAAACAACGGTATGCGCGACCATCACGGGGGCGCGGGGCTGTTCCGCCCAAATTGCCCGGAAAGGACTTGTAAGGCGGTACAATTCCGCTTCGCCTATATTCCACTCAGGTTTGGCGCGGTGTGGGTCAACGCCTGTATTGCCGGGAAAGTGCTTTAATACGCATGTTATCCCGCCGCCGTTCATGCCGCGCACAAAGGCAAGCGCCGCCTTCCCGGTAAATACCGTATCCTCCCCGTAACTGCGCGTTCCTAGAAAGGCAAAGTTTTCCGCCGTTAACGGCTCGGCAACCGGGGCTAAATTCATCGTGATTCCCAGCGCGCTAAGAATTTTTGCGGAAGAGGCTGCATCCTGCCTTATACGGAGCAGCGCCGCGTCTTCTCCTTCGCGGAAGGCGAGGGCGCGATAGTCCGCCGGAGCGGGCAGGCGCGGTACGCCTTCTCCAAAACGGTGTACGGTACCGCCTTCGTGGTCTACCGCGATAAAGGGTTTGACGCCGCAAGCGCCCTCTATAATAGCGCTCATTTCGGCGTTCATTTTTTTGATTTCCGCCGGGCTTACATCTAAATTTTTCTTAAAGAGCATAACCGCGCCGGCAGGGACAGCCCGCAAACGGCGTTTCTCGCCCTCAGAAAGAAGTCCGCGTGCGTCAACACCCGTCATTATGACCTGCGCCGCCAATTCACTGCCGGTCAGAACCGCGCCGGATATGCGCGTCTTTGTGCTGTATGGAACCGCCGCCGCCGTGCTCAGAAATGCCGCAAGGGACAATGCCGCGAGGGGGATATGTTGTTTTTTCATTTCTTTACCAATAAAATTATATGTGATATGCTGATTTTGATTGACCGGGTGCATTGACCCGGTTTATGGGGCCCTATAGCTCAATTGGATAGAGCATCGCCCTTCTAAGGCGAGGGTTGGCGGTTCGATTCCGTCTAGGGTCAATACCGAAAAGAATGAAGCAGTGCGCCGAACTTTTTTTTATCTTTCTAAAAATGGGCTGCGTTGCGTTTGGCGGCGGCTACGCGATACTGCCGCTTTTGGAGCGTGAGTTTATTCAAAAACGCGGCTGGCTTACGCGGGACGAGGCGCTCGAATATATGACCCTGGCACAGGTAACGCCGGGCATTATCGCGGTAAACCTATGTACATTTTTGGGTAACAAACGCGCCGGACCTTTGGGGGGCATTGCGGCAACGATTGGCTTTATTATTCCGGGCGTTACCTTTATTAGCATAATAGCGGCTTTTTTACGGAACTTTGCGGACTTAACCTTTGTGCGTCATGCGTTTGCCGGCATCCGTCTTGCCGCCGCCGCCCTTATTGCCAATGCCGTTACCAAAATGATTGCCGGATTATGGAAGAAAAAAGCAGGCGCGGCGCGGAATACACTCGTTATTTTTTTATGCGCGGCAAGTTTTACGCTTTCGGCGTTTTTTAAGACAAATCCCGTGTTTATCGTGCTGGGCGCGGCGCTGCTAACGCCGCTTTTTTTGCCGAAAGGCGCAATTTTCCCAAAAACCGATGAATGAGAGCGCCTACAGCCGCTGTGTACTATGCCTGCGGGCTTGCGGAGTAAACAGACTTGCCGGCGAGCGCGGTTTTTGCGGCGAGGGCGCGGCGCTAAGGATAGCGGCAGCCTGCCTCCACCGTGGGGAAGAGCCGCCGCTGGCAGGCAGGCGCGGCTCCGGGACAATTTTTGTTAGCGGCTGCAACCTGCGCTGCGTCTTTTGCCAAAATCATCAAATTTCGCGCAATAAAAATCCGCCGGATTTCTTGCCTGCCATGGGACGGGCGGTAAGCGCTGATGAATTTGCCGGAATCTGCCTTTTGCTGGAACGGCGCGGCGCGGCAAACATAAACATTGTAACCGGAACGCATGCCGCGCCGGCGCTTGCCGCCGGTATTGCCGCCGCCAGGAAGCGGGGGCTCTCTCTTCCCGTGCTGTGGAATACATCAGGCTATGAAACTTTAGCGGCTGTGGAAAGCCTTGCCGAATGGGTAGATGTATTCCTGCCCGATATAAAAACGCTAGACGGCAAAACGGCGCGGCAATTTTTCAATGCGGAAGACTACCCCGAAGCAGCCGCCGCCGCGATAAAAAAAATGACGGCGCTAAAGCCGCCTGTCTATGCCGGGGATGCTCTGGTACAGGGCGTTATTGTCCGCCACCTTGCCCTCCCCGGACACCTTGAAGACACGCGGCGCGTTCTGGAGTGGTTTGCCGCCAACGCAAAAGGACGCGCCCTGCTCTCACTTATGACTCAGTACACCCCCATCGGAACGCGGAAGGCAGCGCAGGAGCCGGAAGAAAAAGGCGAAAATAACGAGCCATTACGCTTTTTAAGTGAATCTGAATATGAGTCGTTACTTTTGCTGCTTTCTGAGTTAGGGCTGGAAGACGGTTACTATCAGGAATTGGAAACGGGGGCGGACTGGCTGCCGGACTTTAGCAAACCGGAGCCTTTTCCCGGAGACCTAGCGGACTGTCTGTGGCACTGGAAGGAAGCGCCGGGATGAATTCGGTATACGAAAAAAATGTACGCCTCTTGCGGAGTATGTACGGGAATCTGCCGGACTTGCTGCCAAAAACGCTTTCCGCCGCGCTTGAATTGCGCTCCACGCCCGAAGGCTGCCCCACACTCTCGCTTGGCGGCAAATTGATACATTCAGGCTTTGCCCCAAAAAAAGAAGCCGCCCGCCTTGCGGATGCCGCGTTCAAAGGTGAAGGCGGCAGCGCCGGGAGCGGAGTTGGCGGGCGCGGCGGGGCGGGCGGGCGCTTCATCATTTTGCTGGGTTTTGGGCTTGGGTATGCGGCGCTCGAACTTGAGGCAAGACTGAATTCCGGCGGGAAGGCAAATTCTAGAAGCCCCGAAAACCTCATTTTGATAGTGGAAAAGCGCATCGAAGTCCTGCGGGCGGCGCTTGAAATCCGGGACTGGACGGAATTCTTTACAAATAACCGTGTTATGATGTTGACGGCGGTGGGGAGTTCCGCGATTTGGGGGGCGTTAGACGCGGCGGGTACTCTGTTTGCGCGTGAAGATAGAAGTCCGCTCATCATAAGGAACCGCGCCCTTATCGAACTGGACGCGGACTATTACCGTGAAACTGAAGATAACATTGCGCTCTGGCGGAACAAAAATGCGGTAAACATTGCCACGCTTGCGCGGTTTGGCAAACGATGGGAGCGGAATCTGCGGGCAAACATTCCGGCGCTGCAAAAATTGCCCGGCGTCCGCGAATTGTTTGGCAAACGCTCAGGGCTGCCTGCCCTGCTTCTTGCCGCCGGACCCTCGCTTGATGCCATTGCCCCTCATCTTGCGGAATTGCGGTCGCGGTTTGTTGTTGTTGCCGTTGACACGGCGCTCCGGTTTCTTGCCCGCGTAGATGTTGAGCCGGATTTTGTTGTGTCGGGGGACGCGCAATACTGGAATGCCCGCCATCTTGACTATGCGCGGCATTTTACCGGCGCGGCTTTTATTTTTGACCATGCCGTCTATCCCTCGGCGTTGCGCCCATTTTTATATGCCGGCGGCGGCGGCGGCGGCGGCAGCAGCGGTACCGCCTATATTTGTTCGTCTAACGCGCCGGGCGCCGCCGAATTGGAAAAAACGGCATTGGGACATGCGGCGCATGCGCCGCATGCGGCGGCATCCGAAGGGAAGGGGAAACTTGCCTCCGGCGGGTCGGTGGCAACTTCGGCATGGGACTTTTGCCGCCTTTTGGGTGCGTCCGAAATCTGGATAGCGGGGCTTGACCTTTCGTTTCCGGCGCTGCGGACGCATTACAAAGGCGCTTTCTTTGAGGAACGCGCTCTTGCCGCCTCAAACCGCCTGCGTCCGGCAAGCACCGCCTCATTTGCCGCACTCCATTCGCTGCCGCTGTTCCGCGCGCCC
>JAIROZ010000163.1 GCA_031257255.1 Spirochaetaceae bacterium
GAGGCGACCAAGTCGGGAGTTATGCCCTGGCTGGAATTGG
This sequence comes from Spirochaetaceae bacterium, assembly GCA_031257255.1. Lineage (GTDB taxonomy): Bacteria > Spirochaetota > Spirochaetia > Treponematales > Breznakiellaceae > JAIROZ01. Next base: position 41 of record JAIROZ010000163.1, read on the forward strand.
ACGCCGATAACTGCAAGGGTACTTTTGTTACCGCGCCGAAACGCGCCGACATAAGCGACCTTGTGGATATAAAAGAGCAGATGATTATTGAGTACTACTCGAAGTAGAGTAGGCGCTGAAAATTCAGCGTTACCTAAGGAGAACGAATGGCTCATAAGAGTTTAATTAAAGGCTTTAAGCGGCCCAAAAGTATTTCTTTTGAACCGGGAGAATTAAGAGGGGATTATGGTAAATTTAGCGCCTCTCCTTTTGAGCCCGGTTTTGGCACGACCATTGGAAATACGCTGCGGAGGGTTTTGCTTTCGTCTATACAGGGCTACGCGATAACGGCTGTCAAAATAACTTCCTACGATAATCAGGGTATACCTCATGATATTTCCAGTGAGTACGAAGCGATACCAAATACGGTAGAGGACACGCTCGAAGTTATTAACAACTTAAAACAGTTGCGCCTCAAATTACCGGACGAGAAAGAACAGGATACGCTCACCTACGAATGGTCTGGGCGGGCTGACATTAAAGGAAGTGATTTTGCCAAGACCGGCAGCGTAGAGGTGCTGAATGCCGGGCAGCATATAATGACCTTGATGGACGGAGCCCGCGTTCTGTTTGAAATTCAGATTGATTGCGGACGCGGTTATGTGCCGCAGGAACAGAACGCTCAGTATATCGATGTTATAGGGACGATACCTGTGGACGCGATTTTTTCGCCGGTCAGGAAGGTAAAGTACACTGTGGAGCCGGTGCGCGTTGGACAGCGGAGCGATTACGATAAACTCATCCTCGAAATTTGGACGGACGGCACGGTAAACCCAGAGGACGCACTCGCGGATGCGGCAAAAATCGCCAAAGACCACTTTACGGTGTTCATCAACTTTAACGAGGATATTTTCGATTTAGACGATGAGACCGAAGAAGACAGCGAGAAGATACGCGCCCTTATGAATACATCTGTTGATGAGTTGGAACTTTCGGTGCGTTCAGGCAACTGTCTGCGCCAGACAAACATCAGAACGATTGGCGAACTTGTCCGGCGCACGGAAGAAGAACTTAACAATACGCGGAATTTCGGCAAAAAGTCGATGGACGAAATCAAGGCAAGGCTTGCCGATTGGAACCTATCGCTGGGAATAACCAATACCAGCGAACTAAAAAAGGCAAAAATGCTGGCAAAAAAAGAGGAAGAAGATGAAGCATAAAAGCGGTTTTAACCCACTCCAAAGAATGGCTGCCCACCGGAAAGCCACGCACCGGAGCATGGTAACAGCATTGTTCCGCCATGAACGGATACGCACAACTGAGGCTAAGGCAAAGGCTGTGCGCCGCACGGCGGAAAAATTGATAACACGCGCCAAGACGGATTCGGTGCATAACCGCCGTCTTGTGTCGGCGCGGCTTTATGACGAAGGCATAGTAAACAAACTTTTTGTAAAAATAGCCCCCCGCATGAAAGAGCGGCAGGGCGGCTATACCCGCATTCTCAAACTGGGAGAACGGCGCGGGGATGCGGCGCAGGTCGTGCTGCTTGAACTTGTCGATTTTGTCCTTGATACATCCGACAAAGACGAAAAGAAAAAGAAGAAGGGGGCAGGCGATGTCAAAAGCGCATAGAGGCAAAGGAATTTGGGAATTGGCGGCGCGAGGGCGCGGCGTCTGCCCGGTTTGCAAACGGGAAAATGTAAAGGTTCTTTACGAACAAGAAACGGACGGGCAAAAGGTAAAGATATGCAAGACTTGCAAAGCCGCCATCTCGCACGGCAAAAAAAGCCTGAATATGACGGCTGCTACCGCGCCCGCTAAAGCGGAAACCCCGGCGGCAAAAACCGAAGCGGCAACACCGGCACCGGCTAAAGCAGATGCGGTGCAAGCACCGGCGGCGCAAACGCCGGCAGAGCAAGCGCCTGTCGAAACTCCGGCGGCTGACACGCCGTCCGAGCCGGCTCAGTCTTCGGAGCCGCAGGCAGCGGCACCGGAATCCGCTGCGGTAGATGCGCCTGCTGAAGCGCCCGCCGCGTAGAACCGGCGATGCGGCTGGCTATAGGCGACATTCACGGGCGTTCGTTTTGGAAGCATTACCTTGATGAGGATTATACCGAATACTACATTCTGGGCGACTACTTTGATAGTTTCGATATTCCTTTTAAGGTTCAACTGAAAAATTTTCTGGAAATAACAGAAGTAGCGTGTCGAGATACCCGTATAAAACTATGCTGGGGCAATCATGACTTTCATTATTTTTTGAACGACCCTCGCGAGCGTTATAGCGGGTATCAGAACAATTACGCCCAGAAAATTTACGAAACGCTTTGCAGCCATAAAAAATTACTCAATGTAGTGTACACGACCGAAGACAACATTCTTATTTCCCATGCTGGTATTTCCAACACATTTTTACGCGAAGCGGAACTTAACGCGCCGGAAGATATAAACAGCGCTTTTGCTAAAAATCCCGCCATTTTGAGTTTTAATGGTGTTGAGCCGTACGGCGATGAAATCCAGCAGGGACCTTTGTGGATACGTCCCAATTCGCTCATTTCCGATGCCTGTAAAGGCTATAGCCAGATTGTAGGTCATACGGTAATACGCGAAATTACAACGATAGAACTGGACGAGGCTCACAACAAAGGCTGTACCATTACTTTTATCGACACGCACGACAGGGAAAGTATTTACAGGTTTTAGCAGTGCTTGCTTTATGCTAAAGCACTCATTGCCATTTTATTCTCCTTACTTTGGCAACAAAGTTAAGGCAGTCTGCGGCATTATTAGCCTACCTAAAAACGCCGGCTGCCATTTGTTATGCCCTCTTATATGGTAAGGCTTAG